>CANGRI010000048.1 GCA_947456525.1 Opitutia bacterium | reverse complement strand
TCCAGCTTCCGGTTCTAAAGGTAGGGACAGCACCACGTGCTGTCCTCTGTATCTAGGTAGGGTCGGGACCGCGTCACGACATAGCCTGTAATTTCATTCTCAGGTCCCGGGTCTCGGCCGTCAGGTATCAGGTTCAGGTTATCAGCACCAGGTTCAGGTTCGGGCCATCCCGCACCCGTACCTGAACCCGAACACCCGTACCTGGCTCCCGATTGCTGAGACCCGAGACCTGAAAATATTCCTGCCACCCGCCACCCGGGGCCGCCGCCCTACCTCATGCCTCTGCTTCGCAGCAGTTCACCATGCCAGCAGTTCCCCCGCCCGGCTATGCCGCGTCGGCCAGCAGTTCCCCCTCGTGTCCTCCGGCCCTCCGGTCCTCGAGCCCTCTTATTTAGTAGCCTCTTCGGGCGCGCCCGGCGCCGCCTTGGCTCCGGCCGGCAGGTCGCCGAGGAGTTCCAATGCGGTGATGGTCGCCTTGAAGGTGACGGTGCCCGCGGTGCCGCGGTCCGCCGTCATGGAGAGGTTGCCGATGGCGAGGTAAGGCGCGCGGGCCTTCACGCTTTCGTAGAAACGCAGCACGCTGGCGAGGTCCGCCTTGCGGCAGCTCATCTGGAGCGAGTGGATCGCGAACTTGCCGGCCTTGGTGGTCTTGGGCGATTCGGTGTTGGCGTTGAGGCCGGCTTCCTTGGTGGCGTTCACGGCCTCGGCGACGAGCTTGGCCTGGTCGTAGCCATGGCCGGAATCGAGCCCCTGCACGGCGAGCGCGGTGGCGGCGCGGACCTCGCGTTCCTTGGCGAGCCACGACTTCTGGACGGCGGCGTCCTCCTCGAGCGAGCGCCAGTTGTCCCAGCCGCCGCGGACGCGCGCCCAGGCGGCGGTCGACCACAGGGTCGCGGCCACGAGCAACGCGGCGAGCGCCATGAAGCGCTCACGGGGTTTCAGGCTGAAGAAGAAGTGTTTCATTGTTTGATGGTTTCGGCGGCCTTGAGGAGCGCGGCCTGCTTGAAGGTGATCTCGAGGCGGAAGGTGGTGGAGGTCTCGCGCACGCGCGGTTCGCTGTTGGTGACGGCTTCGACCTCAGGCATGGCCTGCACGGCCTTGAGGAAGTCGGAGATGTCCCCGGCGTTCGGCGTCTTGGCGTCCACGGTCATCATGGGCTTGATGAGCGTGCTGTCCTTGGGCTTCTTGAGCTCGCAGTGGATGTTGGTGAACTCGACGGTGGCGGGGCGCTTCTCGTTCACGAGCGCGAGCATCTCGATCGGGAGCAGGCGCTTCACGCCGAGTTCGAGGATGCGCGAGGTGATGGCCTGGGAGGCTTCGATGTCCTCGACGACCGGGCGGCGGGCGTCGTTGGCGGCTTCGAGCGCGCGCGTACGTAGGCCGACGATCAGGCCGGCGACGTCCATGACGAGCGCGACGGCGAGCACGGCCGCGCCGAGGCGCGCCGCGTTCCAGAGGAGCAGGTTGAGGTGCTCCTTCTTGCGGCGTTCGGCGAGGAAGTCGCTGTCGCGGATGTCGGAGTCGTCCAGGCCCTTCTTGGGGATGGTGAAGGTGCCGTTGCCTTCGCGCTTCAGCACGAGGTTGCCCTCGGCGATCGCTCCGGACAGGGCGCCGGTCACGTTCTCGACGGGCGTGTCGGCCGCGAGGTCCGCGCGTGCGGCGGCTTCGCGGGCGAGGCCGGCTTCGTCGGCGTCGGCGAGCTCGGCCACGACGATCGCGGCGGGCAGTTCTTCGCCGGCCTTCCAGGCCAGCGCGGTCAGGCGTTCGTCGCCGCGGTGCACGATGATGCCGTCCGCGGCCGGACGATGGCCGCACAGGGCGAGGAACTCAGGCACGACCTGGCAGTCTTCCGGCCACGCGAAGCTTTCTTCGGCGGTGAAGCGGCGGCGATGGGCGGCGTAGGCGAGCACCTGCTTGCCGTCGGACGACGTGACGAAGCCGACGAGCATCTGTTCGAGCGGGAAGGGGGAGATGGCCTCGAGCGCGAGGTTCACCTGGCCGGGGACGTCTTCGCCCTCGACGGCGAGGCGCCGCACGAAGAAGCGGTTTCCGGGAAGCATCGCGGCTTCCTGCGGCTTGGCATCCTTGAAGAGACGCGAGAACGGGGAGGTCATTTGGTGAGGGTCTTCGTGGCCCGGGGGGCCGACGTGGAGGAGGAAGGGGGTGCGGGAGCCGCAGGGTCGGCGTCGTCAGGGGGCTTGGGGGCGGGCGGGGCTCCGTTGTCTTCTTCCCAGGCGAGGATCTGGAACGGATAGGCGATCGTCTTGCTGGCGACGCGTCCGCTCATGGTCGATTTGCCGAAGGTGGCCGGCGCCTCGATGCCCGGGGTGAGGTAAGGTGAGGGTGTCGTAGTCGACCCCGAAACCGCTGTCGAGGTTCCCGTCGTTCTGGGGGTCGTGGTGGTGCCGGTCCGCTTCTGGGCGATGCTGGGGTCGGTGTCCGGGTTGGCCGCGGCGGAGGGGTAGGCGACGTCCTCGCGGATGGCCACCAAGGCGCTGACCCGGCACTTGGACAGGCCTTCCTTCACGGTCACGCGCACCCACATGAGGATGACCTCGTCGTCGAACTTGGCCATGTTCACGCCGCCGCCGACGAGCTGGCGCACCTCGCTGGTGACGCGGAAGTACGACGGGGTGCCCACGATGCGCTTGCCGATCTCGGCCTGGCGGTCGCGGATCAGGCCGACCTGCCGTTCGTCGAGTCCCTGCGAGAGGAGCACGGCGTCCGAGGCGGTGTTGATGTTGGACTGCGGGAAGGTGTACAGGCTGACGCAGCCCTTGAAGGCCTGGAAGATCGGCGTCGGCCGGCCGGCCTCGTCGAAGAACATCTCTTTGGCGACGCCGATGGAGCGGAACTCCTCGAAGGTGCGGATCGGGCGGCGGGCGGGGCGGAACGACAGCGTGCTGCGCTGGTAGGCGGCCTCGGTGGCCTCCTCCTCGATGGAATCGTAAGACTTGCTCTCCCAGGCGACGACCGCGTCCGAGCAGCGCTCGGCGTCGCGCTGTTCCATCCCGAGGGAGTAGAGCAGCTGGATGAGGTCGTTCTTGGAGAGTACGCTGAGCGGCAGCTTCGCGGTCTCGTCCTCGTACTCGAACTTCACCTCGAGGCCGTCGCGCGGCGGGAAGCCGGCGTAGGCGTGCGGGTCGTCGTAGCCCTGCGACGGGGCGTGGATTTTGTTTAGGTCGATCGAGCGGATCTCGGCGATGACGGCGAGCGCGAGCTCGAGCTCCGACTGCGCGTCGGCCCGCAGGCGGCGGCGGTCCGCCTCGCGCGTGGCCATGGAGAGCTCGAGGGAATTGTCCTCCATGAACCGGCCGAGCAGCAGCGAGGCCAGCGTGATGAGCACGAGGACGACGATGATGACCGAGCCGCGGCGTTTCGGGGCGCTCATGGGGTCGAGGCGCCGGAGCGCTTGATGGGGAGGTTGATGACCTTCTCGGACTTGAGCGTGCCGCGCTCGAACATGAGGTGGATGCGCACGGGCTTCTTCCAGGCGGTGCTGCCGGTCTCGTTCACGGGCTCGTCCTCGACCTTCCACTCCTTGAGGTCGGCGTCGTAATATTCGTAATGGATGGCGGCGACGAACGGGCTGATGACGGTCTCGTGCTTGTCGGTCTTGTCGCGTTCGAGCTCGAGGCGCGACTGCCATTGGAAGACGAGGCCCCGGCCTTCCTCGACATAGACGTTGAAGTCCACGTCGGGCAGCGGCGCCTCGGGCCAGTCCGCGAGGCGGCCGGCGTCGGCGAGGAGGAACGAGAGGCGGGGCTTCGTCGTGCCGGCGCCGTCGTCGACGTCCTTGAGGGCGACGCCCGACGCGCTCGGCCCGTAGGTGGCCAGTTCGAAAGCGTTGCGGACGAGGGCGGTCGCGGCGCGGGCATGCTGGTCGAACAGGCGCTGGTCGCGCCCTCCGCCCCAGAGCTCGCTCATGGAGAAGAGGAAGGTGTTCAGCGTGACCATCAGGACGCCGAGGATGGCGAGCGAGACGAGCATCTCGAGCAGCGTGAAGCCGCGGCGTATCGGACGCACGAGGTTCATCGCTTGGGCGCGGGTTGGCCGCCCTTGGCGGGTTGGGCGCCCTTGGCGGGCGCGGGGTTCTTGCCGTTCGCCGGCGTCGCGCCCTTGCCGGGGACGAGCTTCTTGCCGCGCGTGGGCGTGCTGATGAAGTTGGAGTTGCCGTCGGCTTCCTTGTAGCCGCGTTCCTTCTCGAGGCGCTGGCGCGCGTCGTCGCGGATCTTCTGGCGGTCCGAGGGGATCGACCACGTGGGCCGGAGCAGCATGCGCGTCTCGTTGATCTCGTCGCCGTAGTCGCCGTCCTTCACGGCCTGGATCTCGCACGTGAGCTGCACGGCGAAGAGGTCGCTCACGGCGGTGGCCTCGATCTTGCCCTTCCAGCGCGCGGTGCGCTCGCCGGGCAGGTGGATCTCGCCGCCGGCCTCGACGTCGTCGAAGCCCGGGGTCTCCAGGAGCGCGGCGCGGCAGCGCGCGAGGTCGTCGAGGCGCTGCTCGTCCTGCTTCAGCGCGAGGCGGCCCATGAGGACGTTCGAATACGCGGCGCCGAGGCTCACGGCTGCGAGCGCGAAGATGGCGAGGCTCATGAGGACCTCGATGAGGGTGAAGCCGCGGCGTCTCATTTGGCGTCGACGGCCGGCAGCGGCGCGCAGGTCATCGGATCGATCGGGATGACGGTCCGGTTCTCGTTGCGGGTGATGTCCAGGCGCACGCGGTCGCACGTGCCGTCCGGATAGAAACGCAGGCGGGCGATGGCCTTCTCGGAAGCCACGCCGCCCAGCAAGATCGCGCCGGTGCTCTCAGGCGCGAGGATCTTGACCTTCACGCCCTCGACCTTCGGCAGCTTCTCCTCGGTCCGCGGATGGTCCTCGTCGACGTTCTCCTCGCCCCATAGGAAGTCGGGCGCGTCCTCGTCGGCGTTGTCCGTCGGCGCGAGCTCGAGGACCTTGCCTTTCTCCACCGCCTGGCGGCGGATGGTCTGCAGCAGCGCCAGCAAGGCGTCCTCCGGGTCCGAGCGCGCGGTGCCCTTGAGGAGTTGCGCCGAACCGCCGATCAGGACGGCCGCGAGCATGCTCATCAGGCCGAGGACGAGCAGCGTCTCCAACAAGGTGAAGCCGCGGCGCGCCGGAGAGCCGGATCGATGCTGCGGTGCCGGGTTCACCAGTTGCCGATGTCGTCTTCGGTGTCCGGCTTCTTGTCGCGGCCCATCGAATAGAGGTCGTAGCTCTCGGTGTTCTTGGTGCCCGGGTAGCGGTACTGGTACTCGTTGTTCCACGGGTCGACCGGCACGCGGCCGCCCTTGGCTTCCATGTAAGGGCCGCGCCACTTGTCGGCCTTGCCTTCCGGCGCGACGATCAGGGCCTTGATGCCTTCCTCGGTGGAAGGATAGTCGCCCATGTCGATGCGGTAGCGGACGAGCGAGGTCTTGAGCGATTCGTTGACGAAGAGCCTGGCGACGCCTTCCTGGCTCTGGCCGAGGATCTTGTCGGTGTTCGTGACGGCGAGGCCGACGAGCATGCCGACGATCGCGACGGCGATCAGGATCTCGAGCAGGGTGAAGCCCTTGCGGAGACGGCGGGCGGTGGTCTTTTGGACGGTGGTCATGGAGGGTAGGTTAAGGTCCTAGCGGGTCTTGGTGGCCTTGGAGCTCTTGGTCGTCGGCGCGGCGTCGGTGTTGCCACGCTGGCGCGGAGCAGCGTTCGGGTCGGTGCTGCCGTCGGCGTTGCCGCCGCGGCCCTTGCCGAAACGGTCGCGCATGGACTGGCGGAAGGCTTCGATCTGCTCAGGGGTGAGATTCACGGCGGTGCCGCCGGCCGGGGCGGCGCCGGGGGCGGCCGGCACGGCGGTCGAGACGGCTGCCATCTGCGCGGCGCTCGGTCCCTTGTAGGCGATGACTACGGCCTGGTGCAGTTCCATCTTCTGCGGCTGTCCGCCGTTGTCGATGACGAGAGTCTCGTTGGCGGCGTCGAAGCCTTTGACGACGACGGGGACGTTCGCCGACGGCGCTTCGCCTTCGGCCACCCAGCTCGACTGCTTGGTCTGGGTGTTGTAGATGCTGTAGTAGTTCACGCCGCCATCCTTATACATGCCGCGGAACTCCAGGGAGCTCGGGGCGACGCCCGGTCCGACCGGCGCTCCGGTGCCGCCGAAGGGCGAATTCTTGACGAGGCCGTCGAGGTCGACCGCCGAAGCTGAGCCGACGCCAAGCAGCGCCGCGGCGAGCAGGCAGAAGGGGATTCGGGAAAGGGAACGCATCTTTATAAAGGGGAGGGGTATCACTAAAACACCAAGCCGGGGGTTAGGTTGCCAACAACGTCGCCATCTTGGGCAGCCCCCGGCCTTAATCGAGGAATAATGCCCAATCTGGGCCTTTTTTGCCGATTTAAGCCCTCCCTGGCCCAAAGAAATGTCCGAATGAGCATATCTAATCAATTAACTGGCAGGGTTTTAGGGTTTTTAACCAAATTTTGACAACTTTTTGACGCTTTCGGGCTTTGGTTTGCAACCTCCGCCCCGCCGATATGTTTAAATGACGGATGCAGCTTCCGGCCCCTCGCGCAGCTTGGCCCACCCCGATCATCGCGATGCTCGGGGCGGTCGTCTCCGCCCTGGTCTCCCCGGCCTCCGCCCAGGACTTCTCGAAGGACGTCGCCCCCTTCCTGAACAAGTACTGCACGGAGTGCCACGACGCCGAGCTGGCCAAGGGCCACCTGAACCTCGAAGCCTTCAAGGACGACTCCCGTTTCTTCCGCGACCAGCGCATCTGGCGCGAGGTGGTCAGCCAGGTGACTTCCGGTGAGATGCCCCCGGTGAAGAAGAAGGTCCGTCCGACCCCGGCTGAAGTCGAAGGACTCCAGACGGCCGTCCACAAGCTCCTCGCCAACGCGATCGCCAAGGCGAAGCCCGATCCGGGCGAAGTCACGATCCGCCGCCTGAACCGGATGGAGTTCAACAACACGATCCGCGACCTCTGCTTCCTGGACGAGAATTTCTCCGCCGACTTCCCGGCCGATGACACGGGCTACGGGTTCGACAACATCGGCGATGTGCTGACGTTCTCGCCGGTCCACCTGGAGCGTTTCCTTTCCGTCGGCGAGCAGATCGCCGCCAAGGCGATGCCGACCACGCCCAACGAACTAGACGGCACGGGCCTCGCGATGATCGAGATGCTCCCGAAGGGCCGCCGCGAGGACCAGCAGCGCTTCTTCGACCCGGCGCCTTACCTCACGGGCCCGATGACGGCCCCGCGCGACGGCGACTACATCATCTCGGTCAGCCTGCGCTCCACGGGCGCGTCCGGCGATCCGACCGCGAAGGTGGCCTTCGTCGTCGATGGCACGGAAGTCGGCCAGTACGCCTTCAAGGCGATCAAGAAGTCCGAGGTCGCCACGGCCAAGGTCTCGCTCAAGGCCGGCAAGCATGAGTTCACGCTGAAGTGGCTCAACCCGCCGGCGAAGATCCCCGGCAACGCCCGCACGCTCTCGGGCCTCCGCCTCCGCCTGCTCGGCCCGACCGACACGCGCACCGAATTCCAGCGCCGCCTCGCCGCGGTGGTGGGTAACACGACCGCCGACGTCCGCGCGAAGGCGGTGGTGAACTGGTTCGTGAGCCGCGCCTTCCGCCGTCCGGCCACGGGCGCCGAGATCGCCCGCTATGCCAAGGTCTTCCTCGATGCCGAGAAGGCAGGCGGCAATTGGGAATCGGGCGCCCAGGCGATGATCGCGGTGGTGCTGTCCTCTCCGAAGTTCATCTTCCGCGCCGAGCAGGACGAGAAGCCGACCGAACGCGACGCGCACCCGGTCGGAGAGTTCGCGCTGGCCTCGCGCCTGAGCTACTTCCTCTGGGGCTCGATGCCCGACGAGGAGCTCTTCCAGCTCGCCTACGCGGGCAAGCTCTCCGCCAACCTCGAGGCCCAGGCCCGCCGTCTCCTCAAGGATCCGCGCGCGCAGTTCCTGACGCAGGGCTTCGGCCTGCAGTGGCTCCAGCTCCGCCAGCTGACGACGGTCTCACCCGACCCGACGCTCTACCCGAAGTTCAGCGAAGGCGTCCGCTCCGCGATGATGAAGGAGACCGAGCTCTTCTTCGCCGAGGTGGTGCGCGAAGACCGCGACGTGCTCGACCTGATCGACGGCGACTTCACGTACGTCGACCGCACGCTGGCCGCCTTCTACGGAATTGACGCGACCTTCCCGCGCGGCCGCGACAAGGGCGAGTTCGTGCGCGTGACGCTCCCGAAGGGCGACCGCGGCGGCATCCTCACCCACGCCTCGATCCTGACGGCGACTTCCAATCCGACGCGTACGTCGCCGGTGAAGCGCGGCAAGTGGATCCTCGAACAGATCCTCGGCACGCCGCCGCCGCCCGCCCCGCCTTCCGTGCCGACGCTCGACGGCCAGCAGCTCAAGGGCAACCTACGCGCGCGCATGGAACAGCACCGCCGCGACCCGGCCTGCGCCTCCTGTCACTCGCGCATGGATGCCATCGGCTTCGCGTTCGAGAAGTTCGACGGCGTGGGCCTGATGCGCACGATGGACGAAGGCAAACCGATCGACCCGGCGGGCAAGCTTTCCGACGGACGCACCTTCGCCGGCGCCGCTGAGCTCAAGCAGCTCCTCCGCAAGGATGGCTCGAAGGTCGTCCGCAACCTTTCCACGAAGCTCCTGACCTACGGCCTCGGCCGCGGTCTCGATTACTACGACGGCCCGGCGATCGACAAGATCACGGAATCGGCCGCGAAATCAGGCAATCGCTTCTCCGCGCTCGTCCTAGGCGTGGTGATGAGCGACCCTTTCCGCCTCCGCCGGGGAACTTCCCAGGTTGAGTCGGGGTCTAACCCCTCTAAGAAGTAATCACCCCGCCATGAAGACCGACCTCATCCCCCGCCGCACGGTGCTCAAAGGCCTCGGCGCCGTCATGGCGCTGCCGTGGCTCGAGGCGATGGGTCTCCAGACCGGCTGGGCCGCGGGCAACACGCCGGCGAAGAACGCCGCGCCGAACCGCATGGCGTTCCTCTACGTCCCGAACGGCGTGAACATGGACGGCTGGCGCGTCGGCGCCGAAGGTGCGCTGCCTTCCAAGCTGCCGCCGATCCTCGCGCCGCTCGCCAACGTCAGCAAAGACTTCTCGATCCTCACGGGACTCGCGGCCGACAAGGCCCGCTCCCATGGCGACGGAGGCGGCGACCACGCCCGCGCGATGTCCGCCTTCCTCACGGGCGCCCAGCCCCGCAAGACCGACGGCGCCAACATCCGCGCCGGCATCTCGGCCGACCAGATGGCGGCCTCCCGCATCGGAGACCGCACGCGCCTCGCCTCCCTCGAGATCGGCACCGAAGCCAGCAAGCTCGCCGGCGGCTGCGACTCGGGCTACTCCTGCATCTACCAGTCCAACATCGCCTGGCGCTCGGCCACGCAGCCGATGCCGAAGGAAGTGAACCCGAAGCTGATCTTCGAACGTCTCTTCGGCGCGGGCTCCGACCTCGAACGCCAGCGTCGCGACGCGCAGCGCAAGTCGGTCCTCGACGCGGTCCGTGAAGACTACCGCGAACTCAACGTCCGCCTCGGCGTCGAAGACCAGCGCAAGCTCGACGAATACTTCACCGCGGTCCGCGAGATGGAACAGCGCATCGCGAAATCCGGCACCGACGGCCAGTCGAAGCTCCCCGTCGGCGCGATGGCCCCGAAGGGCATCCCGGAAAGCTACGCCGAACACCTCCGCCTGCTCGCCGACCTGATGGTGCTCGCGTTCCAGACCGACACCACGCGCGTGGCGACGTTCGTCCTGGCCAACGAAGGCAGCAACCGCTCGTACCCCTTCATCGGCGTGCGCGACGGCCACCACAGCATCTCCCACCACGGCCACGACCCGGTGAAGCTGTCGAAGATCCAAGACATCAACGTCTTCCACGCCACGCAGCTGGCCTACCTCCTCGAGCGACTGAAGTCGGTCAAGGAAGGCGACGGCAACCTCCTCGACCATTCGATGATCGTCTACGGCTCCGGCAACGGCGACGGCGACCGTCACAATCACGACGACCTGCCGATCCTCCTCGCCGGCCACGGCTGCGGCACGATCAAGCAGGGCCGCCACATCGTCTATTCGAAGGAGACCCCGCTCAATAATCTCTGGGTCAGTATGCTCAACCGCATGGACATCCGCGACGTCCAGTTCGGCGACAGCACCGGCGAATTGAAGAAGCTCTCCTAAGGGTAGGGATGCGATGACATCGCATCCGCTGTTTCTCAGTTAGGCACTGCACCGCGTGCTGCCCTAGCCTGCGGTTAGGTAGGGATGACCGGCCCGGTCATCCGCGGGCGCGCGGGCCGCACGCCCCTACCTAAAATACCTCGCGGCTGCGCTGCGCCGGGTAGGGTCGGGACCGCGTCACGACATAGCCGTCTCCCAGGGTGGATGACTGAATCGATGACAGAGTTAAATCCCGCCCGCCACCCGAAGTGATATCTCTGCCTCCGCTTCGCAGCATGCCCCCTCGCGGCCTGCGGCCGCGCTCTTGTCAACTGGCCAACTGGTCAACCGGTCAACTGATCTGGCGCGCTATGCGCGCGCTCAGATCATCCCCGCTTCTTCGGCGATCGTATCGATCTTGTTCTCGATGAGCTCGAGTTTGGCCTTCATGGCCGCGACTTCCCCGGCGAGCTCGGCGTTCTGGGCGACGAGCTGCTGGAGGAGGGCGACGATGGCCTCGTTGGTCTGGTTGGATTTCACGTGAGATGAAAAAGGTGCGTGCGGCAGAACCTCGCGACGATGGCACGCCTGCGTCGGAGGGCGCTGTTCTCCCCGGGCGGGGAAGGGAAGGGGCCTTGCGGCCGATGATCTTAAGCGCGAATACTCCCTGGGCTCAGCGTGGGCTGAGTCCGGTCGGGCGATGTATTCGTAGTCTTAAAGACATGGGCTCACTCTGCCCGGCCCCGTGATCCTGTCAAGGTAGGGACGGCTCTCCGAGCCGTCCGCTGTATCTCAGGTAGGGGCAGCACGGCGTGCTGCCCTAGTCTGTATCAGGTAGGGATGACCGGCCCGGTCATCCGCGGGCGCGCGGGCCGCACGCCCCTACCTACGCACGCCTCGGGTAGGGACGGTTCTCCTATCCGCTATCTGCCAATGCCTCGTGGCTGCGTCGCGCCGGGTAGGGTCGTGACCGCATCACGACCTAGTTGCCTCTCGGTAGGGACGGCTCTCCGAGCCGTCCGCTGTATCTCAGGTAGGGGCAGCACGGCGTGCTGCCCTAGTCTGTATCGGGTAGGGATGACCGGCCCGGTCATCCGCGGGCGCGCGGGCCGCACGCCCCTACCTACGCACGCCTCGGGTAGGGTCGAGCATCCTTGCTCGACCGCGGCCGACCAAGGATGGTCGCCCCCACCATCGGCCGCCCTGCGGCGGCCTACCACCTGCCGCCTGCGGCAACATCCCCTTGTCAACTGGCCAACTGGTCAACCGGTCAACTAACGCTGCATCGTTCTGATCCACTGAGCCTCCGGGCCTCTCAGCCTCTCATGTGTGCCCCCTCGCGGCTCCGTCCCGCAAACCTTAACCCTCCATTAAGCCCCGCGCATTCCCGAAAATATACCTGCCCCCTTCGCTCAACTTCTGCTCCCCTGCGGCGTTCTACTCTCATAACTTACTCCGCATGAACCCCGCAGATCCGTCCGACGGAAAACCCAACCCATTCTATCAACCGGCCTTCGGCCAAGTGGTGCGCCGTCAGTTCATCGGTATCATGGCCGCGACCTTCGGCTGGACGCTCCTGCCGTCCGCTTCCGCGCAGGAGAAGAAAGGGAAGGGCGGTGGCAAAGGCGGCAAGGGCGGCGGCGGAGGCGATGACTCCTCCAAGGCTCGTGGCCCGGCTTTCCAGGGCGAATACGTGCTGCCAGAATCCTTGGCCGAATTCTCCAAGCTCTCGCTGATCTTCGGCCGCGCGACCGACAAGGCCATCACGGCGAGCTTCGTGCCCGTCTTCGCGCTGGAAGCCTTCCTCGAGCTCGGCACGGCGAAGGGCCGCTACACCCGCAAGACGGCGGTGACGTCGCTGCCGGCGGGCAAGGCGACGGAAGTCGTCATCGACGGGCTGACCCCGAACACGGAATACTTCTACCGCCTGAACTATCGTAAGCCGGGCGCAGGCAGCTACGCGCAGCGCGCCGAAGCCCGCTTCGCCACGCAACGAGCCCCGGGCTCGTCCTTCGTCTTCACGATCCAAGGCGACTCCCATCCGGAGCGCGCGCAGTCGAGCCACCCGGACCTTTATTCCCGCACGCTCGTCACGGCCGCGGCCGACAAGCCCGATTTCCACATCTGTATCGGCGACGATTTCTCGGTCGAACGTATCCGCACGATCAACGAGACCAACTGCCAGACGCCGTACCTCCTGCAGCGTCCGTTCCTCGGACTCGTGGGCTCCGTCGGCCAGGTCTTCCTGATGAACGGCAACCATGAGCAGGGCTCGCTCTTCAACTACTCGCAGAAGGACGAACGTCACGATGTCGCCGTCGGCGTGCAGAAGGCCCGCAACTCGCTCTACCCGACCGTCGGCAACGAAGGCATCTATTCCGGCCCGACGGAGCCGCTCAAGGAGATCGGCCCGATGAAGACCTACACGTCCTGGACCTGGGGCGATGCGCTCTTCGTCATCCTCGACAACTACTGGCACTCCCCGTCGCTCGTCGACAGCGGCTTCGGCGGCAAGAACGGCAAGGGCGAGGACAAGAAGAACCGCGACTGGTGGGGCATCACGATCGGCGACGCCCAGTACCACTGGCTCAAGAAGCTCCTCGAGACGAGCAAGGCGAAGCACAAGTTCGTCTTCGCCCACCACGTCCTCGGCACCGGCCGCGGCGGCGTCGACGAAGCCGACCTCTACGAATGGGGCGGCCAGGGCAAGAAGGGCGAAGGCTCGTTCAAGGAGAAGCGCCCGGGCTGGGAGCTCCCGATCCACCAGCTGATGGTGAAGCACAAGGTCAGCGTCTTCTTCCAGGGCCACGACCACCTCTACTGCCAGCAGGAGAAGGACGGCATCGTCTACCAGGAACTCCCGATGCCCTCCGACCACGGCTATATCGCCTACAACGAAGAACGTTACCAGTCGGGCAAGAAGCTCCCCAGCTCCGGCTACGTGCGCGTCACCGTCACCCCCGCGTCCGCCAAGGTCGAATACGTCCGCTGCTTCCTCCCCAAGGACGAAACCCCTGACACCAAGCACGGCATGATCGC
>CANGRI010000047.1 GCA_947456525.1 Opitutia bacterium | reverse complement strand
GAATACCCGTGCTCGCCGAGATCGCGGCAGGACAGCAGCAGCCGGACCTTGGGCGCACGGCCGATACCGCGGACTTCGACGGTTTTGACGCCGAGCTTCACTTCCTTCCGCTCAAGGCGTTCCTCGCTCACCGGCCGGTCGCCGGTCCGGGCCGGCGCGACTTCGATCAGCGCCAGCACCGTGATTAATACTAACTTCAGCACCGGGACCAGTGATGAGTAGTTCATGCACGTGAATGTATCCCTCCGGGCACGGCCCGCACCCCTTTGTTCGCGACTAGGCTAAACAGCCCACATTCCGGGCGCTAATGCTCGGGCGACTCGTCATAAGTTTATTACTACAACGGACTCAGGACAGAGCCCATCCGGCCGCCGCGCCCAGCGCCAGCAGCGCCGGTACGCCGAGCCACTTCTGCTGAGAGAACACGACCGCCATGAACGTGAGCACCACGGGCAGCGGCCGGCCGCCCGCGCCGAGCACGAGCATCGCGCCCATCCAGGCCAGCGCGCCGGCGGCGGCGGCGGTGACGGAAGTCATGGCGCCGCGGAACCGCGCCGAAGCGATGCCGACCTCGCCCAAGGGAGCGGTCGCGAGGATCAGGGTCGTCGAGATACCGAAAGTGAAGACCGCAGGGATAAGCAACCCGACCAAGGCCGGGACCAAGCCCGCGCCACCGCCCAACACGCCCTGATAGCCGGCGACAAACCCGATGAAACTTCCGGCCAGCATCAATGGTCCCGGCGTCGCTTCGCCGACGACCAACGCATCGCCGAAGCGAGCTGCCGTCAGCCAACCCGAGGCATCGGCCTGCGTCCGCCATAGGCTCAACGCGGCATAAGCCCCGCCGAACGAGGTCAGGACGGCGAACGACGAGACGCCCGCCAACCGAGCGTAACCGGTCGGGATCCCCGGCAGGAGAAACAAGCCGAGGCCGCAGAGGAGGAACGGCAACAATCCCCAAGCCAGTCGTCGCCATAGGCCGGCTACCGGGACGGCCGGCAGGTCGTCCGACGGCGCCGTCCACCAGCCGACAGCGCCAGCCCCCAAGGCGACCAACGCAAAGGGAAGCCCGAAGGACAAGCCGAGGAACGCCCCCAAGGATGCCACCCCCTGCCGCCACCCCTCCAGCGACTTCGAGGCGAGACGCCACGCCGAGACGAAGATGATGCCCGCGACGACCGCACGGACGCCGACCAAAGCGCTTTCGATCGCCGGCAGTTTGCCATAGATGACATAGGCGTACCCTAAGGCGGCGCAGGCGATCAGGCCGGGCAGCACGAAAGCCAATGCCGCGACCAAGGCGGCCCTCCAGCCATCCAGCTTCCAGGCGACCCAGGTTACCATCTGCTGGGCCTCCGGACCGGGCAGGAAAAAACATAAGCCCAAGACGCGCCCGAACTGCTCCTGCTTCAGCCATGCCCGCCTTTCCACTACTTCCGACTCCAAGGCAGCGATCTGCGCGCCCGGTCCGCCGAATGAGGTCAGCCCTAGCCAGAGCCAATACTTCCATCTCGGACGTTCACCCATGGCGTAGGCTCATGAATCCGCCCTGTCACCGCAATCCTCATCAGCCATATGGTAGGGATGACCGGCCCGGTCATCCGTGGGCGCGCGGGCCGCACGCCCCTACCTGATCCCGCCACCAGCCACCCGAAACGATACATTAACTCAAAGGGAAACCGGGAACAATGCTGCGTTCATATTCCCCAACTAACTATCCGGTCTCCCTATGCTGCCCCCATTGAGTGCGTCTCTCTGGTCAACCGAGCCTCTGAGCCTCTAGTGGTCACCCCATATCCCCTGTCACCATGCCCTCGTGTCCCCTGTCGCGTTTCGCGCGACACAAAAAAAACCCGCCACTTACGTGACGGGTCGTTGGGTCCCGGTTGCCCGGTTCCGAAGGGAAAGCCGATTAGGCCTTAACCTTCTTTTCCTTCTTCTTCTTTTCGTCGCCCTTAGGAGCTTCGGCAGCGCCGGCGTCGACGGAGAGGGCCTTGGCCTTGTCGTGGACAGAGGCTTCGACCTTCACGGCCTTACCGACGAGGTCCTTGAGGCCTTCAGCACCCTTGGTTTCCGGGGTGATGGCGATCGTGGTGTCCTTGCCGCCCTTGACGGAGACAACGATCTCCTTCTTTTCGGCGTTGAAGGACTTGAGGGTGCCTTCGGAGGTGGCGGTCTTGCCGCAACCAGCCTGAGCGGCGGCAGCGAGGGCGAGAACGGTGAGGATGCTGAGGATGTTCTTCATATTATTACGGGGAGAGAACACCTTTTGCCCGCCAAAGTTGCAGAACGCAAACCACAATCTAGGTTGAATACCCCTGCCCCCAAAGCATCTTGGACCTCATGTCCCGGTCCTATAAACTGCCCTTTGGCCTGTTTTTTGCGGTTATTTGCCTGATTTCGGCCCCGCTCTCCGCCCACTCGATCCCCGAAATCCCCGTCCGAGCCGACTTCCATGCCGGCGGTCAGATGGAACTATCCATCGAAATCAACCCCCGCAACTGGGAGCCCAGCCCGGCCGAAGCCCCGTCCCTGGAGTTTAAAGCGTTCATGCTGCAGCCCCAGGCCAAGAAGGAAGCGCAGATCGCCCGCACGAAACAGTTCATCGCCGACTCGCTTGAATTCACTTTCGAGCCGCTCGGCAACATCCAGCCTGAGTTCACCTGGGACTTCGTCGCCGAGACGGGCAAGCCGCTGCTCGCGATGACCGACGCCGTCGTCGCCCGAGGCAAATGGAAGACCACCATCCCCGCGGGCATCACGGGCTGGAAGATCCGCTCCAAGCCAGGACACAAGGTTTCGGTCGTCTTCCTCAACTCGGTCGACGGCAAGGAAAACGAGCGCGTCGCGGTCCTCTTCCCTGGTGAATCCAGCTTCACGTTCGACCTCACCGGCCTCTCCGCCGCCCAGCCGACCGCACCGACGTCGCCCCGCGCCGAAAGCCATGGCGGCTGGGAGACCTTCAAGGACTTCCTTTCGCACGGCTACGAACACGTGCTGCCGGTCTCCGCGATGCGCACGGACTGGACCAAGATCGTCGACGGCCTCGACCACATCCTCTTCGTGCTGGGCTTGTTTCTCCTCAGCCGCTCCTGGCGCCCGGTGGTCACCCAGGTGACGGCGTTCACCCTCGCCCATTCGATCACGCTGGGCCTCGCCGCCGCCGGCCTGATCAACGTACCGTCCAAGGTGGTCGAACCGATCATCGCACTGAGCATCGCGGCCATCGCGATCGAAAACATCGTCCGACCGCGCTACACCCACTGGCGTCTGGCGGTGGTCTTCCTCTTCGGCGCCTTCCACGGCCTCGGCTTCGCCAGCGGCCTCGTCGAACGCCCCATTCCGAAGGATTCCTTCCTCCTCGCCCTGACCGGCTTCAACCTCGGCGTCGAAGGCGCCCAGCTCTCGATCATCGCCCTGGCCTTCGCCCTGACCTTCTGGATCAAGGACGAGCAGAAGTATCGCCGCTGGATCGTCATCCCGGCGTCGGTCGCGATCGCCCTGACCGGCTTGGTCTGGGCCTATCAGCGGCTTTCGGCCTGAGGCCAGGCAAGCGCCACAGGCTGCCCCGGACCGGCCAAGAAGAAGGCGACCCATGAGGGTCGCCTTCTTTACGCCTGGCTCGGGACTTATTTGGCGCCTTCGAGCTTTTCCTTGGCCTCAGGGTGCTTCTTGAAGAACTCCTCGCGCTCTTCCGGCGTCATCTTCTCGAGACGTTCCTTCATGCGGGCCTTGAGTTTTTCCTTCTGCTCAGGCGTGAGGCTCTCGGCCTTCTCCTTGAAGGCGGCCTTGGCCTTCTCGATCTTCTCGGCGGCCTCGGGGTGAGCCTTGAGCCAGGCTTGGCGCTCCTCAGGGCTCATCGCCTTGAGTTTCTCGAGGTGTTCCTTGAGTTCGGGGTGGTCCTTGAGGAATTCGGCGCGCTTTTCGCCGGCCTCGCCCTTGCCCTTCAGCTTCTCGGCCAGCTCAGGGTGGTTCTTGAAGAACTCGCGGCGTTCCTCGGGCGTCATGGCCTTGAGCTTGTCGATGTGCTCCTTGAATTCGGGATGGGCCTTGAGGAAGGCTTCGCGCTTCTCGGGCGTCATGTCCTTGAAGCCGTCGAAGGCGCCTTCGCGCTCGGCACCGGCTTCGCGACGGGCGCCGGCCTTTTCGCCGGCGTTCGGCGCGGCCTGGACCAGTGAGGTGATCGTCATCATGATGACGAGGACGGTGGGGAGCAGCGTGGCGAGGTTCATGGAGTTTCTTAGAGGTGCATGGATGGAACCCCCGGCCACCCTACGGAGTTTCGGAAATTCCGAAAAATCACCTTCATCGCGGCTTAAGGTCGGAACGACCTTAGGCAGGGACCTTAGCGTAACTTCACCGTCACCATTCCCTCGAAGACGTCGCGGCGGACCCAACGCGTCGCCCCCGGAGTCCCCGCGCCGATGAAGTTGTCGATGACGCCCACCAGCTCGACGCCCTCGGCCTCGGCATAGCCTGCGCCGACGACCTCATGGCCCCAGATGAGCTGCGGCTTGGCCGGGAGAGGCACCACGCACGACAACAGACAGGGACGTCGGGCGTCGATCTCGGCCTTATAATCCTGATAGACGAAGGGATGGTACGCCACGTCGGCCTTGACCCCGCAGGCTTCGGCATCGGCACGCAAGGCATCCGGCAAGGCCTCGGCATGGCAACCGGCGAGCGCCATCTTCCCGTCGGCGAACCCCTCGGCGTCCGGGATCACGGTCATGTCAAGCCGGCCGCGGATGCGTCTGACGATACCGACGTCATCGGCCCCGCCCCTCCAGGCCGCCGCCGCGCCACCCGCATGGTAGGCGATCAGGGATCCCGCCGCCGTCGGCACGCAGCCGGAAGCCACCGGCGTCGCGGCTCCGGGCATATCGAGCGGGAACTGCTGGATGTCGGGAATGGGCCCGATGGTCTTCGCATGCTTGCCGTCCATGGTCTGGATCCTGCTCAGATAGAACTCGCGCAGTTTGCCGCCTTCGCCGGCGTCCCAGGAAATGTGTCCCAGATCCCCGGCGTTCATGCACACGATGGCCCACCAATACGGGGTCGACGAATGATTCCACGCGGTCGAAGTCGGGACGACCAGCCGGATGTCGCGCAACCGGGGCTTGTCGGCGTTCAATTTGCGGCCGGTCGGATCATCCACGGGATGAGGTCTGGTACCTCCATAAAGACCATGACGGAGACGGACGCCGCCGGCATGCGGCCTAGGGGACACGCCAAAGGCCAGGCCTTCGAGGAACCCTTGGTCGGCCAACGCCTGCAGGTGCGCCATCCCGGCCTTCATCTCAGGGGTCTGCGGAGGCTCCGCGGGAGGCGAACCGCAACCGACCAAGGTCACCATGATCACCCCGCGCAACAGGCGCTTCAACAACATCGACATGTCGCTATGACAAACGTCCGGAGGAAACGTTGCAAGCGTGCGGAGCGAGGCTTGGCCCGAGTTAAATTGACAGCCGGAGGCGGCGGCAGGCTAATCATGCGTCTTCGCCGCCGAGCACCCTGCCATGTCCGCCCCCACCCCGCTCTCGGCCATCCCTTTCGTCGGTTTCCTCGCGATTCCCGGCAGCCAGGCCAACCTCCAGCTGGCGCTGCAATTCCAGCTCGGACAATCGCAATGGCTCCCGCCTGCCGACCTCGATGCGCTCCAGTCCGCGCAGCTCGAACGGGTCGTGCGTCACGCCTTCGAGACCGTGCCGTATTACGCCGAGCGTTTCGCAGCCGCCGGCATCCGCCTGCCGGCGAAGATCGACCATGCGTTCCTGCGGACGTTGCCGATCTCGACCCGGGACGAACTGCAGCTCGCCGGCGATCGGCTGACCAGCACCCGCCCGCCCAAGGAACACGGGCCCGTCCAGTTCGCGACCACGTCCGGCTCGACCGGCAAGCCCTTGCGCTTCGCGCGGACCGCGGTGACGCATCTGAACTGGCTGGTCTTCGCGCTGCGCGACCACCTCTGGCACCGCCGGGATTTCCGTGGCAGACACTGCGCCATCCGCTTCGCCCTGCCGGGCATCGCCGAAGCTCCTCACGGAGAAATCGGCCCGAACTGGGGCGAGGTCGTGGCTCCGATCTATGCCAGCGGGCCGGCCGCACGCCTCAATTCGGCCGCCTCGCCTGCCGAACAGCTTGACTGGCTTCGCCGCCAGGCGCCCGACTACCTGCTGTCCGCCCCCTCCAACTTGCTCGCGCTGGCCGCCCATGCGGCGAACACTGGCGAAACCTTGCCCAAGATCCTGGAGCTCCGGACCGTCGGCGAGAAGCTGACTCCTGCCGACCGGCGACGCCTGCGCGAAGCCTGGCAGGCCGAGGTGGTGGACATCTACACCTGCGAGGAGGCCGGCTATCTGGCGCTGGAATGCCCGTCGCACGAAGGTTACCACGTGCAGTCGGAAAACGTCTGGCTCGAGGTCGTCGACGATGAGGGTAACCCCTGCGCGCAAGGGCGGCCGGGACGCGTGCTGCTCACGAGCCTCAATAACTTCGCGACACCGCTGATCCGCTACGAGATCGGTGACCACGCGGAATTCGGCCCGCCCTGCCCCTGCGGACGCGGCCTGCCCGTCCTCAGCTGGATCCACGGCCGCACCCGCAATCGCGTCACGCTGCCCGACGGCTCCACCCGCTTCCCGCGCATCGGCGAAGGCGAGATCTTCGCTTCTGCTCCGGAACTCAAGGTCCGGCAATACGTCTGCGTCCAGCATGCGGTCGACGACATCGAGCTGTTGGTCGCCGCCGACGGCCGGCCGACGCCAGAACAGGAGCGGAGCATCGCCGCGGCATTGCAGAAGAACCTCGGACACCCGTTCCCCATCCGGTTCAGCTTCATGGACAAGATCCCGCGCAACCCGAACGGGAAGCTCGAGATCTTCATCAGCCACGTCCACGCCTGAGGCCCGCGTTCAGCGCACGCGCCACGCCTCGTCGAAGAATCCGGCGGCCTCGATCTTGCCCGGCCGCTGGGCCGATGGCGGAACGGTGACGTCCACGATCGCCCAATCCGGCAGCTTCGGAGTCTGCAAGGCGTTGGTGACGTCGCTGCCCTGACGGAAGGTATAGCCGCTGTTCAAAACGACATAGCGATTCGGCGCCAAAGGATTCGGCTGGATCAGGATGGGCGCATGGGTCGAGGCATCATAGCCGTCCTTGCCGATCGCGACCCTCCCGGCCTCCCACTTGAGCGGCAGCTTCGGCAGGACCTTGGCGATGAGCTGGTTCGACTCGGCATCGCCCCAGAGGACGACGTGCTTGGTCTTCATAATCTCATCCGTGACGGCAGTGTCGTCGACCACGATGACTTCGCCGCGGAAATTCACCTTCCACTTGCGCACGGCCAGCTCCATCTCGGATTTAGCCCAGGCGTCGACCTTCGGGTGCGAGGACTTGCCGGTCGGACGGACGAACACGAACGCATCCATGAACGCGTCGTCGATCGGCCCCTGAAGGTCATGGCGTTTCGCCAGGGGACTGGTCACGACCCGGTCGATCGTACGCGGGTCGGACCACCAACCGCCGATCTTCTCGAAACGTGTGGCACCTTTGAACTGGACGCCATCCACGGTCACGGTCGGGGCGCCCTCCTTGAGCCAGACCTCCGGCAGGTTCAGCGTCAGGCCGGTCACACCCTTGGTCTTCACTTCGTACTTCGCCGGGCCGACCTTGGTCGCCTCGACTTCGGAGACCGTCCAATGCTCCTGCAAGGCGTCCACGGTCACCCAGTCGATCTTATTATACTTGAGGGTCGGGGTCGAGAGACGCACCTGCGTCGGCGCAGCCGGCCGACCCTTCTCCGCCGCGGCGTCGATCAGGGCATCAAGCTTCCTCTTGGTCTCGGGCTCGTACTTGTGGCCGGTCTTGGGCCCGACGAGTTCCGGGATCTCGAACCCGCGGGCCTTGGCGGCCTCGACCATCTTCAACCCCTGTCCGCGGGCGGGATCCTGCTCGCCGCAGTAAAGGTAGACCGGACGATTCGACAGGTTCAGCACGTAGCCAGGCACATCATATAAGGAGAAGAGCTTCCGCTCCCACGGGGTCGGGGGCACCTTGCCCGGCGCATCGACCTTGGAATACTCCGCGGTCTCGACGAACCCAGCCCCGGGGGTGATGGCGGCGAAGAGGTCGATATGCTGGGCGCCGACATGCCAGGTCCCGGCTCCACCCATGGAGAAACCGCGCAGGGCGACGTGGTCCCGGCTGCAGCCGTACTCCCGGATGACGTGCTCCATGGCCTCCAGGACGTCCACCTCCCCGGCGAACTTGTACGCATTGCAGAACCGCCCGTAGATGTTGAGGGTGATGGTCTTGGCAGGGGCGACCAAGGCCTTGGGCTTGCCCAGCTGCGGCACAAGGAAGACCAGTTCCGTGAGGACATCGCTCCGGCCATGGAGCCAGATATCCAGTCGTCCATCCTTGGCCGGCCGGTCCTCCGGGATGATCAGGCCGTAAGGCTGGACCGACCCGTCGATCTTCGAGCGATAGCCACGGACGACCTGGCCAGTCGCGGTCTTCCAAGGCGTCTTGCCCGACTTCAAGGCGGCCAGGCGCTCATTGCCGAGCTTCAGCAAGTTCTTGGCGTCGGCCACCTGCTTGGTCGAGTAGACCTCGTTCAATTCGACCACCCAAAGCACCGCCTTCGAAAAGATTTCAACGTCCGGAACATAGTCGGCGACCTCCTTGGCCAGCGCCCCGGGCTTCTTCAACGCCTCGACCTCGGCCTGCAGCTTATGCCCGCCCGCCAGGAGCTCGGCCTTGTCCTTCTCCGGGATTGCGATGCCGTTCGGCGGGCTCTTCGCGTTCTGATTTTGGGCCGACAGGGTCGCGGTCAGCAGGAACAACAGGCAGGCAAGGCGGCAAAACATCGGAGCAGTGGGGCGAGACTCCCCACCCTACGCCCCACCGAAGCATGTTCAACCCTAAGGTAGGGACAGAACCACGTGATGTCCTAGTTGCCCTGCATCGTCTGCATTTCCCAACCGCCAACCGCTTACCGCCAACACCCGACATGGGTAGGGTCGGGACCGCGTCACGACATAGGTGCATCACAGCCTCGTGGTAGGGACAGCACCACGTGCTGTCCTCGTTGCCTCGGGGTAGGGATGACCGGCCCGGTCATCCGCGGACGCGAGGCCGTCGCGCCCCTGCCTCCTGCTGCCTCTGCTTCGCAGCATGCCAGCCTGCCAGCAGATCGCCACGCGGCTTCGTAGCAGCTCACCATGCCAGCCATTCCCCCGGCGGGCTCATCCCGACGCCTCGCGCCGGGATGAGCCCGCCTAATCCTCCGCCCGCCGTCCTCATGTTTTACTTATGCCTTGGAAACCGGCCGGCGTCCCCTTGCGCCGCGCCGGACGAAATGCCAGTCTAGAACTTTATATTAAAACACCGCCCGGCTCTTTCGCATCCTCCTCCATGAACCTTCTCCGCCGACTCGCCGTCATCTCGCTCGTGCTCGCCACCGACGTCATCGCCCACGCCGAACCTCGCCGCCTCGTCGTCACGGTCCCCGAGTACCCCGAGGGCGACATGCCGGACAAGGAGAAGGTGATGTCGACGCTCGCGTCGTATGCGCTGTGGCCCGCGGAGCGTCGCCCGGTCGCGCCCTCCCAGCTGTTCGCAGAATACGCCAGGTATTGCAAGGCGCGCTGGGCGCTCACCGCATGGAATCTTCGTGACTCGCCATACTTGGCTCGCTTCACCAAGGCCCACCAGGAGATGCATGCGTGGAGCGAGTGCCTGGCTCCGGTCGCGAACAGCCGCGACGGCTGCGTGAGCGGTTACTATTTCCGTGAATACTGGGCCAACGAGATGCGGCTCGAGGATGCGCTGGCCGACGCCGCGACGTTCGTGCCAGAGCCGAAAACAATGGCCTACGGAGTCGACCAGGGCACGCTCGACCGCGTCGAACGGATGGTCTGGGAGATCATGCCGCTCGAGCACGCGCCGGGCAAGAGCACGGACGATGACGCCGCGAACGTCAGGGATTTCGCCGAGCGCAAGTATCGCCTGGTGAAGGCGACGCAGCGGCTCAACGCGGCGCTCAAGGAACTTCCCGCCACCGCGACGTTGGTGCTCCTGGAAGACATTCGCCGCACGCTGTCCACGCTCAAGGACTGACCGAGCCTCGCCCGACTCGCCATGGACTTCCTTCGCCGCCACCTCCCGCTTCTTCGCGCCGCCGGCTCGGTCATGCTCGGCCTCTGCCTCGCGCTCGTCATCGCCTACGTCGCCGACCGGCTTTCGGACCGGAACACCGACGCTCCGGCGAAGATCAGCGCTGCCTCAGCCGAGAAGAAGACGAAAACGTGGGCTCCCAACCCCGAACAGGAAAAAGAGGAACGGCTGTTCGGATGGGGCGCGCCCTCCCGTCGCCGCATCCGGGAACTTCTCGTCGACGCGGACATGTGCCTGCTCGCCGATTTCAGGACACACTTCCTGACCGACTTCAAGGCCGCCTTCGGCTCACGGGTGAGCCGGGCGACGCTCACGGCGCCATCGCGGGAGAACGTCCTTGAGGTCATCATGCGAGAGCTCTCGGGACATGGCGCGGAACGCCGGCACGTCGCCGAATCCGACCTGCGCGCGATCGCCGAATACCTCGCCCAGACGTTGGCGCCCGACAAGGAAAGCCGACGCTACTACTGGAACACCGTCTTCAAGGCCGAGAAGAACAAGGAGGGTTTCTGGTCCATCTATATCGTGACCGACTGGAAGGAAAGCGAGCAGATCGTCAGCAACCGCAGGGACGTCGAACCGGACGAGAAACTGTTTCGCGAGGCCCTTGGTCGGCTGCCTTTGGCTTACGGGCTATACCTCTCATCCCTTGTTGCGGGACGACGGCAAGGGATTACCTACATGGATAATCTGCTGGCGCTCCCGGACAGGGAGCAGCTTACGCTTCGCGCCATCGCGAATTACCGGCGCGCGCGCCTGACGATGTCACTGGAGGACTGGGATCAGCTTACCGACGAACAGGCCAGGCGTCGGCTGACGGCGATCCGGAAAGACCTCGAATCCGTCGCGACCCATACGGCGGAGGGTTCGCTGGATCCGCAGCTCATCAGCCTGAACACCAGATACTGGCTGGCTTACTCCCGCTCGATGATCCTGCCGGCGAAGCGACTCCGGCAGATGGGCGAAGCCGATTTTTCCGGGGCCTTCGCGACTTATCTCGAAATGCCCGAGAGAGATGATGCCAATGCGGTCAACTCTTCCTACCGGCTGGCGGCGCATCTATGCGCGTCCTCCGACTATGCCGGCTGCCTGAAAGATCCTGACCTGCGACGACTCATCACGTTCTATCTCTGTGCCGAGGGCGCCAGCGGCTATGGCCAATACCCGGCGGGGAATCTGATCGGAAAGCAAACCGAGGCCTGGCTCGACGCTCTCTCGGGATCCGAGGACGGCTATTCTTTCGATCCTCTTCGCATCGCCATCCTTCAGTACCGCGTAAGGCGTTGGGCCGACTGCCTGGCGACCCTCAGGCTGGTTCCAGCCGATCACCCGATGCGGGCCCTGCTTCGCTCACGCTGCGCTTTAAGGCTCTCCGGAGACCTGCGGAAGGCGGGCGAACTGCTGCGACCTGACGCGGATGAGGCAGGGGCATTGGCTTCGCTCCCAAGAAGCGGAACCAACCTTATGAACCCGAGTGAGAATGATTTCACCATCCTGGTCGACCTTCAGGAGCAGGATGAGATGAGCAATCGGGCCAAAGGGGAACTCGGCATGGTGAGACTCGTCCAAGGAGACTTCATGGAGGCCTTCCGATTGTTCACGGCCGGCAAGTACTTGGAGGAGGCCAATTACGTCGGCGAATGTCTGCTGAAGACGGACGAACTCAAATACATGATCGACAGCGATCCGAAGCTCCAGCGCGAACCTGTCGAAACCGCCGGGAAACCCGAGGAGCGATACTCCTGGGAGGAGCGCATCACGACGCCCCGCGCCCTGCTCGCGTCGAAGCTTTTCCGCGCAGGTCGGCTTGAGGATGCGCTGCCCTACGTCGTCCCAAGACACCGGGCCGATGCGACTAATTATGTGCTGCTGCTTCGTCTGGCTGAAAGGACGGAGTCGTCCGCAAAGGTGCGCGCCGATGCTTACTGGCGATGCTCGTGCCTGATCAGGAACATCGGCGAAGATATCTTGCGTGCGCCCGTCGGCCTGAACTGGACCTCCTACGTCGACAACAAGCAGAACGAAAACAATTGGTATGTCCCGTATCACTTCACCCCGCACATCCGACTGAACGTAGTCGATGAACACTACCCAACCCCGGTCAACGTCCTACTATCCGCCTCCAAGGACGAAGCCCTGCGGGTCAAAGCTTGGCTCGACGAGCACGTCGACAAGCCGAAACGCTCCGAACGTGACGCCCGCTATGCCGCCTTCGATCTGGCGCTTAAGGCCGCCAGACTGCTCCCCGAAAACGATCCGGCCGGAGCCCAGATTCTCCAATACGCCGGCAATCTCCTGAAATATCGCGAAGCCAAGGCCGCCACCCCGGCCTATCGTCTGCTCGTGAGCCGCTTCCCGCAGACCCCATACGGAGCATACGCCCTGAAGGCACATTGGTTCTCACCCGAACGACCCATGCCTCCGTCCGACATCATCAGCAAGTAGCGCTCTCTCAGGCAGGTAGGGATGACCGGCCCGGTCATCCGTGTCTTTAGGTAGGGACAGCACCACGTGCTGTCCTAGTCGCCCCTGCCCATTCCCGCACCCGCCACCCGAGGCGTTGTATCTGTATGCCATTGCTTCGCAGCAGTTCACCATGCCAGCAGAGCCCCACGCGGTCTTCTGACCGCGTCCGCCAGCAGACCCCCACTCGATCGTAGGTCGCGCTTATTTCCCTAACGGAAACTGCTTCTGGAGTTCGGCGGGGACGAGGAAGCTCGGCTGATCCTTGGTGGCTTCGCGTTCCTTGGCGACCTGGGCCGGCGTGACGGCGCTGCCCTTGTTGCCGAAGGAATTGCGCACGTAGGTCGCGACGCCGGCGATCTCCTGGTCGCTGAGTCCCTTGAACGCGGTCATGGGGACCTGGCCGGGATACTTCGTGCCGTTGACGTCGATCGGGCCCATGAGGCCGTGCAGGACGATGCGGATGAGGCGACGGGGATCGCCGTTCACCCAAGGCGACTTGGCGATCGAGGGGAACTGGGCGGCAGGCAGGCCCTGTCCGTCGATCTGGTGGCAGGTGATGCAATGGGCTTCGCGACGATACACCTCGGCGCCGAGGTCGAAGAGCTTCTTCTCCTCGCCCTTGAGCGTGGTGACGGCCTTCGGCGCTTCTTCGACCTTGAGGGTCCTGCCGTTCTGATAGGCAACGGTGGCCTCGAAGGCGGGCTTCAGCCATTCGTCGACGGAATGACGGCGGGCTTCGGCGAGCACCTCGAGGGCGGTCTCCTTGCCGAGCCAGGAGGCGGCGTTGACGGCTTCGAGGCGGACGCGTCCGTGTTCGTCGGCGGCGGCGCGCAGGAGGAGCGTCTTATGGTCGGCCACGGCGTCGGTGTTGTAGCGGAGCACGCGGACGGCGGCGGCGCGTACGCGATGGTCATGCGCCTGGAGGAGCTTATGCAGCAGCGGGACGTCGACGCGATCGAGACCCCAGCTGACCCAGAGGCCTTCGAGCTGATGGTGTTCGACCTTAGGGTCGGAGGCGCTGAGCGTGCCGAGCCAGCGCTG
>CANGRI010000046.1 GCA_947456525.1 Opitutia bacterium | reverse complement strand
TGGCAGCCGGCGCCTGGATTACGCGGTCCGGCGCTCGTCGGGCTCTTCTTGGCCGGCCTCGTCCTGCTGGGGGGTGTTCAGGGGTGGTGGATTGCTCCGGTGCTGGGCAGGTTGGGGGAGGGGGCTTTGCTGGCCGTGTCGACCTTCCTCACTTCGTTCAACGATAACGCCGCGGTCACCTACCTCGCCGCCCAGGTGCCGCTGTTCATGGTGCCGGGTGCCCAGGCCGATGGCCTGAGGCATGCGGTGATGGCCGGTGCCTTGGCCGGGGGCGGGCTGACCGTCATCGCCAATGCTCCGAATCCCGCCGGCCAATCCATCCTCGCTCCTTGGTTTGAGGGAGGGGTTTCGGCCTGGCGTCTCCTTGCCTGGGCCATCGTGCCGACCTTGGTGGCCTTGGGCTGCTTTATTTGGGTCAGGTGAGCCGGGCGGGTGGGGTAGCGGAGGCTTTTTGACTGTTCAACGGCGGTCGGGGGCACGTAGAATGATGCTCCCCAATCCTACCCCGATTTTCCATGACCCCTCGTCGTCGCGCCGGTTTCACCCTGATCGAACTCCTTACCGTGATCGCCATCATCGGCATCATGTCCGCCGCCCTGTTCCCGGCGATCAAGGGGGTCCGTAAGAAGGCCCAGCAGTCCGCCGCCACCACGACCTTCACCCAGTGGGCCGGAGCCATCACCCGCTACAAGCAGGTCTATGGCTTCTACCCGAACATCGGCACGACCTATGACTCCTCCAAGGACAGCCTATACACGCTCGAGGACTCGGCGACCAACCTCAAGTTCGTGAAGGCCATCTCCGGCCGTCTTCCGACCGGGACGGCCCTGTCGACGACCGACCGCAAGGCCCTCAACAAGACCGGCGAGGAGTTCTGCTCCTTCGGCAAGGACGACTTCGAGGATTCGGCCAACCTCAACGACACCTCCCTGCTGGTGGACCGCTTCGGCAACCGCAACATCCGCATGATCTTCGACACGGACAACAATTCCAACATCCGTAACATCAACATCCCCGCAGGCTTCGATTCGATGCCCGAGGAAATCCGCGCCATCTCCGGCACCAGCGGTATCCCGGCCCGCGTCATCATCTACACCACCGACCTGAAGGGCGACTTTTCCAACGCCGAATCCAGCATCGACCCCAGCGACTACGCCCAGGTCCTTGCCATCCAATAATGTCCGTCCGTTCCATCGCCCGCAAGGGCTTCACGCTGGTCGAGCTGCTGGTCGTCATCACGATCATCCTGCTGATCTCCTCCTTGTTCCTCGGCCTTTCGACCGGTGACGGAGGCGGCCTGCCCGCCGGACAGCGCTTCCTGGCGTCGTCGATCCGCACCGTGCGCGCCATGGCCTTGATGAACCGGGGTCCTGGCAATACCGGCATCACCTACGGCAACCGCTACCGCCTCCTCATCCTCAACGATCCGGACGACGAAGTGAACCACCTCCGCCAGTTCGTCATCGCCGTCGGCGGCGTCAGTTCGGCCGACCTCGCCGGCGCGGATCCGAACACGATTACCAACACTTCCGCCGCGCCCTACAAGTGGTTCTCCCCCGAGCCCGCCCAGATGCTTCCCGCCGGCGTCGTCTTCGTCCCGCCCGCCTCCGACACCCAGACGACCATGACGCTCAGCGTGGCCGCCAACACCCGTCGCAGCATCATCGGCCAGATGGCCGACAACAGCGTCGCCACCGCTTCGGATTCCCCGGTCACCTCCCCGCCCTGGATGATCTACGCGCCGACCAACCAGCCGATGGCCCTCACCGCCATGTCGGCCGACTTCAATCCGAAGAAGTGGTATTACATCGAGCTCCAGGGTTCCGGCGCCTCCAATCATCTCGGCCGTATCCTCATCGTGCTCGCCAAGGGCATCGTGCGTAACACCGGTTCCGGGCGCGCGGTGATCGACGTCGCGTCCGACAGCAAGTTCGCCGCTCTTTCCCTCCGTCCCAACGGCGACGTCTCGATGACCCTCGACGCCGACGAAATGGACAAAGCCAAGTGATTTCCCAGATGAACCCTCCTCGTAACCCCTCCGCCGCCCGCCCGGGATTCTCCCTGGTGGAAGTGACGCTCGCCATCGGCATCGTTGGCGTCGCGATCCTTTCCCTCGTCGGCATCCTCGGTTCCACCTTCCAGCAGGTCGATGAGATCATGCAGACCAACCGCGCCCTCGCCGGCGTCGGCCGCCTCATCGGCGCGTTGGATAATCCGCGTTCGATCGTCTACCTCGACGCCAGCAACCAGACCGATCTCAGCAACCCGAAGTTCCTCGTCAAGGACGGCGGGCTGAGCCTCGACGGCGGCAACGCCACCGCCGCTAACTTCGACATCGCCTATCGTCTGCTGGCCTCGGCCAAGGACAACGGCGACAACGCCGTCTGGCTCTACGTCTACGAGCGCAAGATCGTCCGTCTCGAGGACGACAAGGACGCCTCGGGCG
Organism: Opitutia bacterium; assembly: GCA_947456525.1. GTDB lineage: Bacteria > Verrucomicrobiota > Verrucomicrobiia > Opitutales > UBA953 > UBA953. Next base: position 11,248 of record CANGRI010000046.1, on the reverse strand, counting down.
CCTACAAGCTGTCCTCGAATCCTTCCGTGATGGAAGTGGCCTACTGTTCGGGCAACAACCTCACCTTGGACGCTTCCGCCGGCCGTAACATCATCGGCACCCCGATGCGTGTGCGGCTTTCGCTTTCGAAGCTACTCGTGGGTCAGCGCGCCTCGATCAACGCCTCCACCTTCGAGCCTGATACCGCAAAGGTCCCGGCCCCGCCCTGGGCTGTCTCGCCCGTCCCGGCCCAGCCGACCAGCTACGCCTTGGCCTATCTCCCCGTCGTGGCGGAATTCTTCCCCCACGACTATTCGCCTTACTCGTCGTTCAAGACGCGCGAGGACCAGCCCCTCCTGGTGCAGAATATCGTCCTTAGCCGATGAGCACCCTGTCCCGCAAAGCCCGAGCCGGCTTCACCTTGCTCGAGGTGATGGTCTCGACGGCGATCATGGTGATCATCGTCCTCACCGTCGTCACGATCGCTTCGGACACCTTGCGCGTCTATGACCGCGCGGTCGCCGACCTTTCGACCCAGTCCGAATCCCGCGGCGCCCTCGACGCGCTCGAGAACGACATCTCCACCGCATCCATCCGCGCCGACGGGCATTGCTGGATGGAAGTCGTGGTGCCCGGCAAGACTCCCGCCGGCGTCGTCGGCGTGCCAGGCGTCGTCGGCAACCTTCAGGCCGTCGACCACCCGATCATGATGCTCTTCGCGGCGCCCACCGATCGTCCTCGCTGGACGCCCGGCGCCAACCGCACCGCCCTCCGTGGCGACGTCTGCGCGATCGCCTATCGTATCGGCCAGCGTTCCCCCTTCGACGCCCCCGGTGACACCATCCAGCAGGTGTACGGCGTCTATCGCACGATCATCGACCCGGAGGACACGTTCACCGACGCTCTGCCGCTCATCCTCAACTCCTCCTTGGCCGCCCCGAAGTATCCCTGGGATTACTGGAGCGACTCGCGTCAGTTCGTGAACTACTCCAAGTCGCCGACTCCCGGCTACGAGACGCGCGCCCTGATCGACTCCAATATCGCGAGCACCTCGCCGTGCTGGACCATGGATGAGAACAACTTCATCGCTTCCAACGTCGTGGCGATGAACCTCGTCTTCTGGTGTTCGTCCTCCTTGCCGGCCACGGCCACCGCTCCGGCCCTCAAGGATCCCTGCGCGCGCATTCCTTCCGTGCTCCGTCCGGTGGTCTGCGTCGGCGCCAGCGGCTCCGATGACAAAGGCTCCCTGGCCGCCACCTCCGGCGGTTGGCTCGGGCTTTGGAAGACGGCGCCCCTGAGCAACAGCCCCGCGGACTCCGTCCTGCGTTATGCCCCGTTGGGCGCGCCGACCGTCCCGACCCCGACGGCCACGCCCTTGGCGTCCGTGCATCCGTACGACTACTTCACGAGCCGCCTCCGCGTCTTCTCGGACCGAATCTACCCGGACGACTACAAGCTGACTCCGGGTTCGGGCGAAGGCCTGCCTTACCTGCCTTACACGCTCAAGGCCGTCGAGGTCTCGATCACCGTCCTGACTCCTGACGGTTCCAAGGAGCTGCGCGGCCTGCAGATGATCAACAACAGCCAGAAGGTGCCTGTGGCCGATTTCAAGCGGATCGTCTACATGTACGGCCGCAACTACACGCGCTACATCCGAGTGCTTTCCAACGGCGGCTGAGCGAAGTCCGTTCGGTCCGAACAAAAAAGGGGCGCCGATCGGCGCCCCTTTCGTTTGAGGTGTTCCTTGGGCTTACTCCGAGAAGACGCCCATCGCGCGGAACTTGGCGTAGCGCATCGCGATCAGCTTCTCCGGCGTAGCCTTCGAGAGGTCGGCGAGCGAATCGCGCAGCGTCTTGCGGATGGCCGAACCCGTGGCGGCCGGATCTTCCTGGGCGCCGCCGAGGGGTTCCTTCACGACGCCGTCGACGACGCCGAGCTTGAGGAGGTTGGGGGCGTCGAGGCGGAGGGCTTCGGCGGCCTTCGGGGCGTGGGAGCGGTCCTTGAAGAGGATCGCCGCGCAGCCTTCGGGGGAGATGACGGAGTAGTAGGCGTTCTCGAGGATGTAGACCTTGTTCGAGACGGCGATGCCGAGGGCGCCGCCGGAGCCTCCTTCGCCGATCACGAAGGTGATGATGGGCACGCCGAACTGGCTCATCTCGCGGAGGTTCACGGCGATGGCTTCGGCGACGTGGCGCTCTTCGGAGCCGATGCCGGGGAAGGCGCCAGGGGTGTCGACGAGGGTGATGATCGGGAGGCCGAAGGTGTGGGCCATCTTCATCAGGCGAAGGGCCTTGCGGTAGCCCTCCGGATTAGGGCAGCCGAAGTTGCGGCGGAGGTTTTCCTTGGTGTCGCGGCCTTTCTGCTGGCCGATGACCATCACCGGTCGGCCTTCGAAGAACGCCGTGCCGCCGACGGTGGACTCGTCGTCCATGTAGAGGCGGTCGCCATGCAGTTCCTGGAAGTCGTCGAACAGCATGCCAATGTAGTCCAGGGAGTAGGGGCGGCGGGGGTGGCGGGCCAGCTGGACGCGCTGCCAGGGGTTCAGGTTACCGTAGACCTCGCGGCGGGTCTGCTCCATCTTGGCCTCGAGGGATTTGACCTCCTTGGAGACATCCATCCCGGCGGTCTCGGAGGAGGCGCGGAGGGAGTTGATCTTGTCCTCGAGCTCCCGGAGGGGCTTTTCGAATTCGAGGGTGAAACGGGCCTTGGGCGCGGACATGGGCCTCAAGTTGGAGAACGGGGAGGGGAAGGGCAATGGAATTGGGGTAGGGGCAGGGGTAGGGCTAGGGTCAGAATGAAGGGAAATGCGGTTAAATTTGGGTAAGCATAGGGATGGGGGTGGGGTGGGGGCCGCTTTCGACAGCCGTAGGTGGCGGGTGGCTGGATCGTCTACCCCTACCCCTGAAAGGTTTCCCCTTTCCGTTGAACCTCCGTTCCTTCAGCCTGTCTGAACCCTCACCTCCCCATGCGTCTCGCTTCCCTCCTCTCGCTCCTTGCCGCCGCCGGCCTCGTCGCCGCCGAAGGTTATACCGACACCCCCCTGATCACGGGTACCCAGTGGCATGTCCACGATTCCACCCGCCCTCAGCCTCCCCGCGCCGAGCTGTCCAAGCTCAAGTGCAACGAGGCCGCCGCTCCTGCCGGCGCGATCGTGCTCTTCGACGGCAAGGACGCCGCCACCGAGTGGGAGCCTGACACCGTCACGCATGCCAAGCCTTCCAAGAACGCCCCGACCCTCTGGCTCGTCAAGGACGGCGCGATGATCGCCCGCGGTAACGGCATCCGCACCAAGCGCACCTTCGGTGACATCTCCCTCCATGCCGAATGGCGCTCCGCCGAAGGCTACGAGAACGACCCCAAGAAGAAGAGCCAGGGCAGCTCCAACAGCGGCATCTTCTTCATGTCGACCTACGAGCTCCAGGTCCTCGATTGCTGGAAGAACGAGACGTACGCCGACGGCATGACCGCCGCCATCTACGGCCAGAAGCCCCCGCTCTTCAACGCCTGCCTGCCTTCCCGCAGCTGGAACAGCTACGACGTCGAATGGACCGCCCCGCGCTTCAACGCCGACGGCACCGTCGCCAGCAAGGCCCGCATCACCGTCGTCATGAACGGCGTGAAGGTCCAGGACGACTCCGAGTACATCGGCCCGAGCAGCCATAAGAAGAATCCTCCTTACGTGAAGCACGCGGACAAGATGCCGCTCGCCCTGCAGTTCCACGGCGACGCCGTCGAATATCGCAACTTCTGGGTCGTCGAGAAGAAGTAAGCGCCGCCGATGGAACTGCTGGGCCATGCGAAGAAGCACCTCCTGGGGCTTCTTCTGCTGGGCCTGCTGTTCTATGTGGTCGAACGTGTGATGGGCGCCCGGCGCCGGCCGGGTTACTTCCGTCCCGGCATGCTTACGGATGCCGCCTACTTCTTCACCGTCGAGTTCTTCAAGCAGGCCTCTCGCGTCCTGTTCATCGTCCCGTTCTTCTTCCTGGTCGTCGCCGGGGTCACGACCGGAGAGGCCGCGAAGGCGGGTCAGTATCATGGCTTCGGGCCGGTCGCCGCGCAGCCGGTCTGGTTGCAGGCGCTCGAGATCTATCTGCTCATCGATTTCATGGATTACTGGCTGCACCGGCTTTTCCACGCCGGAGCCTGGTGGCCCTTCCATGCGGTGCACCATAGTTCCGAGGACCTCGACTGGCTCTCGGCTGTCCGCGTGCATCCGGTCAACGAGGCCGTCAACAAGATCGCGCCGGCGGTGCCGGTCCTGTTCCTGGGTTTCAATCCGACCGTCACGGCGGGCGTCACCGGCTTCCTGACGCTTTACGCCATCTTCCTACATGCCGACGTCGATTGGGATTTCGGGCCGCTCCGCTCCGTCATCGCCACGCCGGTCTTCCACCGCTGGCATCACTCGAAGGATCCGGCCGCCATCGACAAGAATTTCGCCGGGCTGCTGCCGCTCTGGGATATCCTCTTCGGGACGTATTATATGCCGAAGGATCGCCTGCCGCAGGACTTCGGCGTGGCCGAGCCGGTCTCCAAGGGCTATTTCGGGCAGCTCTGGCATCCGTTCGCAGGTTGGTTCGGCCGCAAGGGCCCGCCTCCGTCGCCGTAAGGCGAAATGCTTCCCCGTTTGCATTAGGCGTCCCGGCCGTTAGGTTGGTGCTCTTAGCCGATGTATCCTCAGGACCTCCGCGAAAACTGGCATGCCGGCCAAGGCCGATGGAAAGACGTGCCTGCCGCGGAGTGGAACGACTGGCATTGGCAGATGCGCAACCGTATCACGACCCTCGCCCAGTTGGAGGAGATGCTGGAGCTCACGAAGGAGGAGCGGGAAGGCTGCCTGTTCGCGCCCAACAAGCTGGCGCTGTCGATCACGCCTCACTTCTTCAACCTCATCGATCCGAAGGACCCGAACTGCCCGGTCCGTCGGCAGGTCATCCCGCGTATCGAAGAGTCCTATGTCGCCGCGGGCGAATCCGAGGACCCCGTCGGCGAAGAGGGCACCATGCCCGTCCCCGGCATCGTCCATCGTTACCCGGATCGCGTGCTGTTCCTCGTGACCGACCGTTGCGCTTCGTATTGCCGATATTGCACGCGCAGCCGCCTGGTTTCCAACGCCCAGGCCTACGATTTTCATCCTGAGCTCGAAGCGGGCCTGAAGTACATCGAGGAGCACACCGAGATCCGTGACGTGCTGCTGTCCGGCGGCGACCCGCTGCTGCTTTCCGACGCTAAACTGGACGCTCTCCTGGGGCGTCTCCGCGCCATCAAGCACGTCGAGTTCATCCGTCTCGGTTCGCGCATCCCCGTCTTCCTGCCGCAGCGTATCACCCCCGAGCTCGCCGAGATCTTCCGTAAGCACGGCCCGATCTGGATGAGCATCCATACGAACCATCCGAAGGAAGTCACCCGCGAGCTCGCGGCCGCCTGCGAACGCCTGTCCCTCGCCGGCGTTCCGCTCGGTAATCAGTCCGTGCTCCTCGCCGGCGTCAATGACGACCCGGAAGTCATGAAGTCGCTCGTGCATCGCCTCCTGATGATGCGCGTCCGCCCGTATTATCTCTACGCCTGCGACCTGATCGAAGGCTCGACCCATTTCCGCGCGCCCATCCAGAAGGGCATCGAGATCATCCGCGCGCTCCGTGGTCATACGACCGGTTACGCCGTGCCGCAGCTGATCATCGACACCCCCGGCGGCGGCGGGAAGGTCCCGATCAATCCCGAATACGTCCAGGCCGTCCATGACGGCATCGTCGAACTCCGTAATTTCGAGGACCGCGCCTACGTCTATCCTTCCGGCAAGCAGATGCCGGACGTGTATAAGGTGTAGGCGGTTAGCGGTTGGCGGTAAGCGGTTGGGGTTGCCATTCACTCAAGGTGAGGCCGGAGGTAGGGCTGGCTCTCCGAGCCCGCCGTTAGCTCATGCGATATCCGTGCCATTGTCTGAGGACTGACGGTTCGGAGAACCGTCCCTACCTTGAGATGCCCGCAGCATCCTTTCCGGTTTCCGGTCTCCCCTTGGCGTGGGGCCATCCTATCCGCTAACCGCTGACCGCCCAAATACAACTAACCGGGGTTTTAATCCGGTTAGCGCTCAAAGTGGTGGGCTCGTAGGGATTCGAACCCCAAACGTCTGATCCGTAGTCAGAAATGATATCCATTTCACCACGAGCCCGTAGTGAGGGGTTTGAGCAAACGACCCCCGGCCTCTAAGGCAAGGAATTTTTCAGGCCTGCGCCTGATGGAGGGCCACGGTGCCGAAAAGCATCCTTTTATGGCTTACCTTGGCGAAACCGGCGGACTTGAGCTCCGCGTCGAGGCCTGCGGCGTCCGGAAAACCCGCGATGCTGGTGCCGAGATACTTGTAGGCACCGAAGTCGCCGGTGAGGATTCCCGCCAGCACGGGGAGCACGCATCGCACGTGGACGAAGTGGAACGGCGCGAACCAGGCGCTCGGTTGGGAGAACTCGAGGATCAGCAGCGTGCCGTGGGGGCGCAGGATACGGCGCAGTTCGCCGAGGCCTTTCGCGCGGTCTTCGAAGTTGCGGACGCCGTAGGCGATCGTGACCACGTCCTGCGAGGCGTCCGCGATGGGCAGCTTCATGCAGTCGCCGGCCTTGAATTCCAGCGCGACGTTTTCCTCCTTCGCCCGGACGCGGCCGACCTCGAGCATCGGCTCGCAGAAGTCATAGCCGACGACGGCGCAGTCGGCGGGGAGGTCGCGACGCAGCGCGAAGGCGACGTCGCCGCTGCCGGTCGCGAGGTCGGCGACGGTCTTCGGGTCAGCGGCCTTGGCGGCTGCGACCAGTTCTTCGCGCCAGCCGACGCAGAGGCCGAGGCTGAGCACGCGGTTCGCGAAGTCGTAGCGGGAGGCGATCCCGGAGAACATGCGTTGGACTGCGGAGCCTTCGGGCATGCGCTTACCCTCCGCACATTCGGGGGAAGGTCAAGTGAGCGGCACAGAGGGGCAGGGGTAGGGTCAGGGTTAGGTAACATTAGCCTAGCCCTAGCCCGGGCCTTAGCTCTGGCCCTTATGCAAAAATTCCCCCGCCCATCAGGACGCGGTCGTGGTAGACGGCGAGGACCTGGCCGGGGGCGAGGCCGCGCTGGGTCTCGGCGAAGCGGAGGCGCACGGTGCCGTCGGCCTGCGGGATGAAGCGGGCCGCCGTGGCTTTGTCCCGATAACGCACGCGGGCGAGGATGTCCTGCTCGCCGCTGACGGGCTGGTTGATCCACGTGAAGTCGCGCGCGACGGCTTCGCCGGTGTAGAGCCAGGGGGCGTCGGGCTTGTCGAAAGCGACGTGCAGCGTGTTCGTCGCAAAATCTTTCTTCACGACGACGAAATATTCGTGGTCGGTGTTGGAGGGCAGGCCGATGCCCTTGCGTTGGCCGATGGTGTATCGGTGCAGGCCGCGGTGCTTGCCGATTTCCTTGCCCGCCGCGTTCACGATGGGGCCGGGCGCATCCGGGATGTGTCGTTCGAGGAAATCTTGGACGGGGACCTGGCCAAGGAAGCAGATTCCCTGGCTGTCTTTGCGTTCGGCGTTGGGTAGCTTCGCGTCTGCGGCGAGTTTGCGGACCTCGGGCTTCAGCAGTTCGCCGACCGGAAAAATCGCCTTCGCGAGCTGTTCCTGGCGGAGGAGCGCGAGGAAGTAGGATTGGTCCTTGTTCGGGTCCAGGCCTTCGAGGAGGTCGAACGTGCCGTCGGCGTTCTCCCGGCGTCGTGCGTAGTGGCCCGTCGCGATCACGTCGAAGCCGTCCTTGAGCGCCTTGCGCAGGAAGACCCCGAACTTCATCTCGCGGTTGCAGATGATGTCCGGATTCGGGGTCAGGCCGTTCCGGTAGCCGTCGACGAGGTACTGCACGACCGTATCGCGGTAGTCCTGGACGAGGTCGATGATCCGGAAGGGTAGTCCGAGGTGCTCGGCGACCGCCTGGGCGTTGCGGACGTCGTCCTCCCAGGGGCATTCGCCGGGGAAGGGCAGGCCTTCCTCGTTCATCCAGGTCCGGAAGTAGGCCGCATGCACCTCATGCCCTTGCTGCTTGAGCAGAAGGGCCGCCACGGCGCTATCTACGCCGCCGGAGAGGGCTACCAGGACCTTGGACATCGGGGGCAAGTTAGGGCGGGGCGGGCCGGGGATACAGATTATTTGGAAGGGGTAGGGGCAGGGGACGGGGTAGGGATAGGAAGAACCGTAACAGACCCTGATGTTTTGACCTCGTGTCTCAGCCTACCCCTGCCCCTGACCCTACCCCTATGCCTGCTTGGTCTCATATCGCTTTGCTCTCCCTCCTTGGGCATGTTTTCCTTGGTCCATGCGTCTCGGCATCCTCTTTCTTTTCCTCGGCCTACTCCCCCTTTCGGCTCAGAACGCCCAGATCGCGGGCATGCAGCAGGATCTCGCCGAACTCCGCAACGAGGTCGAGAAGCTGAAGCTCGAGAACGCCGACTTGCGCGCCGCGCTCAGCCATCAGAAGTCCGCCCAAGCCCCGGCGGCCTCGCAGGCCGACGTCCTGGCGAAGTCCAAGGCGGATACGTTGGCGGAGGTCGACCGTCGTCTGAAACAGCAGACGGCCGATGTGAACGCCGCCCTTGCCGAACTCACCCGTCAGGTGAACGCCGCCCTTGGCAAGACCGGCTCAACTCCGGTTGCCAAGCCCGCCAAGCCTGCCGCCCAGCCCGAAGCCTCGGCCCAGCCCGATGACGGCCTCCCTGCTGATATTCCCCGCACGGGCATCAAATATCATGTGAAATCCGGCGATACCGTCATCAAGATCGCCCTTCGTAACGGCTCCAAGCCCGATTGGATCCTGAAAGCGAATAACCTAGCCTCGCCTGCCGCCCTCAAAGCGGATGTCGATATCTTCGTCCCGCAGCCCGAAACCGCCGGACGCTGACCCTTTTCGAAAGCCCCATGGCCACTCCTCCCAAGAAATCACTCGGTCGCGGTCTCGGTTCCCTCATCGGAGGCGGCGTGGCCAAGCCCGCCGTGCCGGTCGCCGCTCCCTCTCCGTCGACGCCGGTCGCTGCACCTGCTCCCGCTCCCGTCGCCGCGACGATCGCTCCCGGTCTGCTGCTGCAGGAACTGCCGCTGACTTCCATCGTCCCGAACCCGCATCAGCCCCGCAGCGACTTCGACGACGCGCAGGTGAAGGAACTCGCCGACTCGATCCGCTCCGAGGGCCTCATGCAGCCGATCGTCGTCCGCAAGGTGAAGGACGGCTACGAGATCATCGCCGGCGAGCGCCGTTTCCGCGCCTTCAAGCTGATCGGTCAGAAGACCATCACCGCCCGCATCCTTGATGCCAAGGACGACTCCAGCGCAGTCCTGGCTCTCGTCGAGAACCTGCAGCGCGCCGACCTCAACGCCATCGAAGAGGCCGTCGGCATCGCCAAGCTGATGAACGACTTCAAGCTGACGCAGGACGCCGTCGCGGACCGCCTCGGCAAGCCCCGCACCACGATCGCCAACAGCGTCCGTCTTCTCGCGCTCGACAAGGAGCTCCAAGGGTACGTCCGTAAGGGTCAGCTTTCCGCCGGCCATGCCAAGGCCTTGCTCGGTATCGAAAGCGCCGCCCATCGCGTGCAGGTCGCCCGTCTGGTCATCGAGAAGGGCCTGTCCGTCCGCGCCACCGAGGCCGAGGTGAAGAAACTCGCCTCGAGCAAGAAGACCGATCGCAAGCAGGCCGAGAAGACCGTCGTGGCGGACGTCCAGAAGCGACTCGCTTCCCATTTCGCCACGCCCGTATCCGTCGTCCGCAAGGGCGCGAAGGGTAGCATCTCGATCCCCTTCAGCAGCGACGACGAACTCGCCCGCCTGCTCGAGAAGATCGGGGTGAAGCTCTGATAAGAATACGGGGAAAGCGGTTGGCGGTTAGCGGTTAGCGGTTGGCGGTTAGGTAAATACAAACAAGCAGAGAGCGGTTGGAGGATAGGTAAGTACCAAGAAACAAAAAGCCCGGGTCAGGTGACTCCGGGCTTTGTTTTGGTTGTGCTCTGGTTTTCCCAACCGCTAACCGCCAACCGCTATCACCTCGGCGGCCTCCGGCCGCTCAGTGCTTAAAGTGACGCATGCCGGTGAAGACCATCGCCATGCCGCGCGCGTCGGCGGCGGCGATGACGTCGGCGTCCTTCACGGAGCCTCCCGGCTGGATCGCGCAGGTCGCGCCGGCGTCGGCGGCGGCCAGGAGCCCGTCCGGGAAGGGGAAGAACGCGTCGGAGGCGATGGCCGAGCCCTGCAGCGAAAGCTTGGCTTCGCCGGCCTTCCAGACCGCGATGCGGGAGGAGTCGATGCGGGACATCTGGCCGGCGCCCACGCTGAGCGTGCGTTCCTTGCCGGCGTAGACGATCGCGTTGGACTTCACGTGGCGGACGACGCGCCAGCCGAAGAGCATCGCGGTCATCTCGTCGGCGGTGGGCTGGCGCTTGGTCACGACCTTGAAGTCGCGGGCGTTGACGGGCTTCTGGTCGCGGTCCTGTACGAGCACGCCGCCGATGACGGCGCGGACTTCGCGGAGGGTGTCGGCGCGGAGGCCGACCTTGGCGCGCATGAGGCGGAGGTTCTTCTTCTTGCCGAAGATCGCGAGGGCGTCGGCGTCGAACTCCGGCGCGATGATGACTTCGGAGAAGATCTCGGCGATGGCCTCGGCCAGGCCCTTGTCGACGGTGCGGTTGGCGACGATGATGCCGCCGAACGGGGCCTGCTTGTCGGTCTCGAAGGCCTTGTGCCAGGCCTCGAGGAGGGTGTCGGCCGAAGCGACGCCGCAGGGGTTGGTATGCTTCAGGATGCAGATCGTGGGGCGCTCGAATTCGCCGATGAGGTAGGTCGCGGCGGTGATATCGAGGATGTTGTTGTGGCTTAGTTCCTTGCCCTGGAGCTGTTCGAACGCCTCGTGGAAGGAGCCGTAGAGCGCGGCCTGCTGGTGCGGGTTTTCGCCGTAGCGGAGGCGCTGGGCGATCGGCAGGGTGGTCGTGAAGCGGGCGGGCAGGCCAAGGACGTTGCCGGCGCCGGGCTGGGCCTGGGATTCGAGATAGTTGGCGATCGCGGCGTCGTAGGCCGAGGTGCGCTGGAAGACCTTGAGGGCGAGTTCGCGGCGGAGTTCGCCGAGGGTCTCGGGGGCCTTCATCGCGGCGAGCACGCGCTCGTAGTCGGCGGGGTCGGTGACGACGGAGACAGAGGCGTGGTTCTTGGCCGCGCTGCGGAGCATGGACGGGCCGCCGATGTCGATGTTCTCGATGGCGTCCTCGAAGGAGCAATTCGGCTTCGCGACG
>CANGRI010000045.1 GCA_947456525.1 Opitutia bacterium | reverse complement strand
GTTTCACGCCCCTGTTCAACGGCAAGGACCTTGCCGGCTGGCACGGCTACAACCCGCACTCCGTCGCCAAGCTGACCGGAGAAAAGAAGGACGCGATGCTCGCCAAGATGCGCGAGGAATTCCCCCAGCACTGGTCCGTCAAGGACGGCGAGCTGTTCAACCCCGGCACCGGGGCCTATGCGACGACCGACAAGGAATACGGCGACATCGAGCTGCTGCTGGAATACAACATGGCCCCGCTGGGAGACTCCGGCGTCTACCTCCGCGCCTGCCCGCAGGTGCAGATCTGGGATCCGGCTAACCCCAAGGAACTGAAGAACAACGCCAACCTCGGCTCCGGTGCCCTCTGGAACAACAGCAAGGGCGCCCCGGGCAAGGATCCGCTCGTCCTCGCCGACAAGGCCCCCGGCGAGTGGAACACGATGCGCATCCTGATGGTCGGCTCCCGCGTCAGCGTCTGGCTCAACGGCAAGCAGACCGTCGACCATGCCATCCTTGAGAATTACTACGACCGCAAGTCCGCCATCCCGGCCAAGGGACCGATCTGCCTGCAGACCCATGGCGCCTCGATTCGCTGGCGTAACATCTCGGTCCGCGAGATCGGCGGCGAAGAAGCCAACAAGATCCTGGCCTCGCATGGCAACACCGGCTTCAAGTCGGTCTTCAACGGCAAGGATTTCACCGGCTGGGCGGGCCCGATCGAGAACTTCGAAGTCACGGAAAGCGCCATCCGCTGCAAACCCGGCAAGGGCGGCACGCCTTACTACAACCAAGACCTGACCGACTTCGCCGCGCGCGTCGAATTCAAGCTGCCGGCCGGCGGCAATAACGGCCTTGCCATCCGCTATCCCGGCACGGGCGACACGGCCTACGTCGGCATGTGCGAGCTTCAGGTGCTCGACGACTACTATGAGAAGGTGAAGGGTAAGATCGACCCCCGTCAGGCTCACGGCTCCGCCTACGGCATGGTCGCCGCCCAGCGCGGCTACCAGCGCCCGATCGGCGAATGGAACTTCCAGGAAGTGCACGTCGTCGGCTCCACCCTCAAGGTCGAGCTCAACGGCTACGTGATCCTCGACACCGACCTCTCCAAGGTCGACCTCGCGACGGTCATGGCGAAGAAGGCGCACCCGGGTAAGGATCGTAAGAACGGCTTCTTCGGCTTCGCCGGGCACAACGACGCCGCGGAGTTCCGTAACATCGAGATCAAGGACCTGGCCGCCAAGTAAGCCGCCGGACATCGGCCGCCAAAACCCCTCGAAAGAGGGGTCTTTTTATTAACTGCACATTGCTATGAACCCGCGGCGATCTTTACTGACCTTCCTCGCAAGCCCCCATGCGCCTTAACCGCCCCCTTCTCGCTCTTGCCAGCTCCCTGGTCTTCGCGGCCGCGCCTGCCGCCGAACGCGTCCAATTCAACCGCGACATCCGGCCGATCTTTTCCGACACCTGCTTCGCCTGCCACGGCCCCGACGAGAACAAGGTGAAGGGGAAGCTCCGCCTCGATTCCCTCGACGCGGCCCGCAAGGGCGGCAAATCCGGCGAGGCCGCCATCATCCCCGGCCATCCGGAAAAGAGCGAGGTGATGAAGCGACTGCTCACCAGCGACGCCGACGAGCACATGCCTCCGGCGGACTTCCATAAGGTCCTGACGAAGGACCAGATCGCCCTCGTCGAACGTTGGATCAAGGAAGGCGCCGAGTACCAAGGTCACTGGGCCTTCCAGACGCCGGTCAAGCCGGTCGTGCCGTCCATCCCCGCCGGCGGTAACGCCATCGACGCTTTCCTCGCCCAAGGGCTCGCCGCCAAGGGACTCCAAGCCAACGGGGAAGCCCCCAAGGCCACCCTGCTCCGCCGCGCCGCCCTCGACCTGACCGGCCTGCCGCCGTCCGACGCCGACCTCCAGGCCTTTCTCGCCGACGAATCGTCCGCCGCCTGGTCCAAGGCGCTCGACCGGCTCCTGGCCTCCCCCCACTACGGCGAGAACATGGCGATGCAGTGGCTCGACTTCGCCCGCTACGCCGACTCGAACGGCTTCCAGAGCGACACGCAGCGGACGATGTGGCCCTACCGCGACTGGGTGATCAAGGCCTTCAACGACAACAAGCCCTTCGACGCCTTCACGGTCGAGCAACTAGCGGGTGACCTCCTCCCGAACGCCACGCGCGACCAGATCGTCGCCACGGCCTTCCACCGCAACCATCGCCTGAACGGCGAGGGAGGTCGCATCGTCGAAGAGTGGTTCGCCGAGAACGTCATCGATCGCATCGAGACGACGGGCTCCACCTGGATGGCGCTGACAATGAACTGCTGCCGCTGCCACGACCATAAGTACGACCCGATCACGCAGAAGGAGTTCTACCAGTTCTTCGCCTACTTCAATTCGAACGAAGAGAGCGGCGTGCTCGGCGACTTCGGCGGCGCCGGCACGACCCGCCGCGGCGGCAACACGCCCCCGGTCCTCGCTCTCCCTACCGAAGAGCAACAGAAGAAGATCGATGAGACCATGGCGGCGCTTGCCGCCGCGGAATCGGCCCTCAAGGCCATCCCGACCTCCCAGCCCGACGTGTTCGCCAAGTGGCTCGAACGCCAACGCGCAGCCTACACGAAGGAAGGTTCGGCCTGGAACCCGCTCTCCGACGAGAAGGTGACGGCCAAGGAAAAAGCGGCCTTCAAGCGACTCGACGACGGCTCCTGGCTGGTCTCCGGTGGCGTCGCCGCAAAGGAGACTTATGTGATCGAAGCGACGCCCGCCGCCGGCCTGCTCACGGCCCTACGCCTCGAGGCCCTGCCCGACGACTCGCTCCCCTCCAAGAGCCTTGGCCGCGCCCCCAACGGCAACTTCGTACTCAGCGCCTTCGAGGTCGGGCTTCGCACGTCTGACGGCCAGACAACCCACCTTCCGCTCGTGAAGGCCGAAGCCGATTTCGACCAATCGGGTTGGAGCATCGCCAAGCTCGCCCCGGCGCCCATGACCAAGGGCAAGCCCAAGAAGCCGGACAACACGAAGGCTGGCTGGGCCATCGGTGGCAACATGGCCGAAAACCGGGTCGCGCGTAAGGCGATCTTCACGATCGCACCGACGACCATCCCCGCCGGCACCAAGCTTGTCGTGACGCTCCGGCATGAGGCCGTCTCCGGCCACAGCATCGGCCGTTTCCGCCTGAACGTCTCGGGCCAGGACGCGAAGATGCTTTCCCTGAAGACCGATGCCGCCACGGAAAACGCCCGCCGCCTGCTGGCCAAGCCGTCCGACCAACTGACGAAGGCTGACCATAAGGCGCTCGAAAAGCTCTTCGCCGACAGCCCCGAACACCCGCGCGCCCAGGCGGTCGCCAAGGTCGCCGCCGTGAAGATGGCTCATGATGCCGCCGTCGCCGCCCCGATCACGGTCATGGTGATGAAGGAGAAGGAAACGCCCCGCGACGCCTTCGTGCTGCTCCGCGGCGAATACGACAAGATCGGTCCGAAGGTGGAACGTAAGCTACCCGCCGTCCTACCGCCGATGCCCGCCGGCGAACCGAACAACCGCCTTGGCTTCGCCCGCTGGCTCGTCAGCGGCCAGCACCCGCTCACCGGCCGCGTCTGGGTTAACCGTGCCTGGGAACGCTTCTTCGGCATCGGCCTGGTGAAGACTTCCGAGAACTTCGGCTCGCAGGCCGAATGGCCGAGCAACCCCACCCTCCTCGATTGGCTCGCGGTCGAATTCGTCGATCGAAAATGGGATATGAAGGCGATGCACAAGCTGATCATGAGCAGCGCCGCTTACCGCCGCAGCGCCGCGGTCACGCCCGAGATGCTGGAGAAAGACCCCGACAACCGCCTGCTGGCCCGTGGCCCCCGTTTCCGTCTCCCGGCCGAAGTCATCCGCGACCAAGCCCTCTGGACGGCCGGCCTGCTGGTCGACAAGCAAGGCGGACCGAGCGTGAAGCCCTACATGCCCGAAGCGGTCTGGGACGAGACCAGCGTCTACGGCGACATGCGCAACTACAAGGCGGACATGGGCGAAGGCCTCTGGCGCCGCTCCCTCTACACGATCTGGAAACGCACCGCGGCGCCGCCCACGATGCTGCTCTTCGATTCCGCCGGCCGCGAGGTCTGCACGGTGAAGCGCTCCCGTTCCAACACGCCGATGCAGGCCCTCTCGTTGCTCAACGAAGTCACTTTCGTAGAAGCCGCCCGCAAACTCGCCGAACAGTCTCTCCGTCAGCCCGGCGACAATGACGCCAAGCTCGCCTGGACCTTCCGCAAGGTGGTCCGCCGCGACGCCACTCCGGCGGAACTCTCGGTCCTGCGCAAGGGCCTCGACAAGCGTCTCGCGACCTACGCTGCCGACGCCACCCTCGCGCCGAAGCTGCTCGCCCAAGGCGTGAGCCCGGCCGCGACTGACCTCGACCGCAACCAGCTGGCCGCCTGGACGGCGACCGCCAACATCCTCCTCAATCTCGACGAAACCGTCACCCGCGAATGAACTGCAACGACCGCCAATTCCTCGCACTCGACCAGGCCACGCAGATGGCCCTGTCCCGTCGCACTTTCATCAAGGGTTCCGCCGGCGGCATCGGCCTCGCCGCCCTCGGCTCGCTGATGGGCACGCCGGCCTTCGCCACCAACCCGGGCCTGGGTTTCCCGAACTTCAAACCGAAGGCGAAACGGATCATCTACCTGTTCCAGTCAGGTGCGCCGTCCCAGATGGACCTCTTCGACCCGAAGCCGCAGCTGGAAGCGATGCGGGGCAAGGATCTCCCGGAATCGATCCGCAAGGGCCAGCGCCTGACGACGATGACCTCCGGCCAGAAGTCCTTCCCGGTCGCCCCGACGATCTTCAAGTTCAAGCAGCACGGCCAGTCGGGCAATTGGTTCAGCGAACTGATCCCCAACATCGCTTCGAAGTCCGACGAATGGTGCGTCGTCCGCGCGATGCACACGGAAGCCATCAACCACGACCCGGCCATCACGTTCATGCAGACCGGGAGTCAGCTGGCCGGTCGCCCGAGCATCGGCGCCTGGTCCGCCTACGGACTGGGCAGCGAGAACGCCGACCTGCCTGCCTACGTGGTGATGACTTCCTTCGGCAGCGGCCGTCCCGACGATCAGCCGCTGTATGACCGACTCTGGGGCGCCGGCTTCCTCCCGTCGAAACTCCAAGGCGTGAAGCTCCGCAACAAGGGCGAACGCGTACTCTACCTCAAGGACCCCGAAGGCATCCCCCGCGAAGTCCGCCGCGAGCAGCTCGACGAGATCGCGGCGCTCAACAACCAGCGCCACGGCGTGCTGGGCGACCCCGAGATCCAGACCCGCATCTCGCAATACGAGATGGCCTTCCGCATGCAGACGAGCGTGCCCGACCTGCTCGACCTCTCGAAGGAACCACAGCACGTCCTCGACCTCTACGGCCCCGACGTGAAACGCCCGGGCTCCTACGCCTCCAACTGCCTCCTGGCCCGCCGCCTCTGCGAACGCGACGTCCGCTTCGTGCAGCTCTTCCACATGGGCTGGGATCACCACGGCGGCCTGCCCAAGGCCATCAAGGGCCAGTGCAACGATACCGACCAGGCCACGGCCGGCCTGCTCACTGACCTTAAACAGCGCGGCCTGCTCGACGACACCCTCGTCGTCTGGGGCGGCGAATTCGGCCGCACGACCTACTCGCAAGGCACGCTCACCGAGACCAATTACGGCCGCGACCACCATCCTCGCTGCTTCACGGTCCTGATGGCCGGCGCCGGCGTCAACAAGGGCACGACCTTCGGCGAGACCGACGACTTCAGCTACAACATCGTCAAGGACGGCGTCCACGTGCACGACCTCAACGCGACGATCCTGCACCTGATGGGCGTCGAGCACACCCGCCTGACCTACCGCTACCAGGGCCGCGACTTCCGCCTCACCGACATCCACGGCGAGGTGGTCAAGAAGCTGCTGGCCTGAGGACCATCGATCAAACCTAGCCGATGTACCGCCTTGCCGTTTTGATGATATTGGCCGTTTTCGCGTTATGCGGCTGCGACTGGAAGGCTAACCAGAAAATTCGGCTCGTCGCGAGTTCAGTCCATGCAGGCGACACCGAAGAATCACTGGTTAATTTCGCTAATTCTCAAGGGTGGCAGCATGAGAAATTCGCCAAGCAGAAAGAGTACGGCAAGTTTTCCGCACAGGATTACGCCTTTTTTCTCTGTATCTACGAAAAAAACCGGCGCAGCGATTTCGAACTTCAAGTCGCATTCGACTCAACGGGAAAAGTTGTTCCAGGAGGAATCAGTGTCCTCTACAAGCCGACGTTAGGAGAAAAAACGGAGGTCAGGTTTGGTAATCGCTGAACCACCCTACCCTCATAATCAAGATGCCGGCGAGGATGGGATTCGAACCCGTCCTCCGAAGCGAGGGCTCCATGTTCCCCTTCATTTCCAGGCCATCTGCTCCCGATACATCACCTTGAAGGGATTTTCGGCCGGGCCCGGCGCGTTCTCGTTCACCATCAGCGGCCGGCATTCCTGCCACCAGGCGTCATGCTTGGCGATGAGTTCGGCGACGATTTCGGGGTGATGGGCGGCGACGTCGGTGGTTTCGCCATAATCGGCGCTGAGGTCGAAGAGCTGCCAGTTGGCCGGGGCCTGCTTGAAGTCGGCGGGTGACTGCGGCGCCTTCTTGGCGGCCTTGCCCTTCCCCTTAGCGGTGCCCGCGACGGGCGCCCCGGTCGATACGAGATGCCAGCGGGTGGTACGCACGCTGGTCCCGGTGAACTTACCGACCTCAGGATCGACGCCCTTGACCATGTTGCCCCAGCGGCCGACATGCGTGAAGAGCGTGCGATCCGGCCACGCGACATCCTGCCCTGGCTTGGCGGTCAGCAACGGCACGAGGCTACGGCCTTCGATCTGCGCCTTCATCTGGTCGGAGGCCGGCGTGCCGGTCAGCTCCAAGATCGTCGGCGCGAAGTCGATGTGCGCGGCGAGGGCCTTGACGTCCGCGGGCTGAAAATGCTCCGGCCAACGCCAGAAAGACATCGCCCGGATACCGCCCATGAACGGCGTGCCCTTCGGTCCGCGCATGCCGGCATTGAAGACCTTCACGCCGGCGGTCCCGCCGTTGTCGTTCATGAAGATCACCAAGGTGTCCTTCGCGATCCCCATAGACTCGATCCTGGACAAGAGCTGGCCGACGTTCTGATCGAGGTTATGGATCATGCCGAAGAAATTCTCCACGTCGGAACCGAGGTCCTTGCCTTCATACAAGGCTGCATCCTGCGGTCGCGCGTTATAAGGCGCATGCGGGACGTTGGTCGCGATATACGCGTAGAAGGGACGCTTGGCGGCGACCTCGCCTTCGATCCACCTGGTGGCCTGCGCGAAGAACATGTCGGTGCAATATCCGGCGGTCTTCTCGAACTTGCCGTTATGCAGCAGCGTCGGACCGAAATAGGTGTTCCCCGGGACATCGCCGCAGCTCCCCGGATAGCTCTGGCCGATGCCGCCCGCCCCATGGATGTAGACTTCATCGAAGCCGCGCTTGTTCGGCTGGTAATCGGCCTCGTCGCCGAGATGCCATTTGCCGAAGATGCCCGTATGGTAGCCGGCCTTCTGCAGCTGCTCGGTCAAGGTGACGGCCCCAAGCGCCATCCGCTCGCGTTCGAGGATGGTATGCGTGACCCCGTTCTTGAACTCATGACGGCCGGTGAGCAGCGCGCTGCGGGTCGGCGAACAGGTCGGCGAAACCTGGAAATCGGTGAAGCGGACGCTCTGGGAGCGAAGCTGGTCCAGGTTCGGCGTCTTCAACACCGGGTTACCATGGGCGCCCAGGTCTCCGTAGCCTTGGTCATCGCTGAGGATGAAGATGATGTTCGGTCGGTCGGCGGCCACGACGGCCAGCGAAACCGCAATGGTCAGGAGGCGAAGCAGGGGCTTAAGCATGGCATAGTTCTAGGCGTTTCCCGGACACTGACCAGCCCGAGTTGGCGGACTCGACAAGTCAGCCCGTCGCCATCATTAAGAAATCAGGATGATTCCCCGCTTCCTCGCCCTCTGCCTTCTATCGGCCTCGCCCCTGTGCGCTCAGGACGAGACGACCGGCGCCGACCTCTACCGCCAATATTGCGCCGCCTGCCACGGACAGGAAGGCCTCGGCATCCCGCAGGCGTTCCCGCCGCTCGCCCGCTCCGACTTCATCGCGCAACACCGCGCGCGTGCGCTGCGCGCTCCCCTCGAAGGCCTGAAGGATAAGATCGAGGTCAACGGACAGACTTACCAAGGCTGGATGCCGCCGGTGACATTGCGTGACGAGGATCTGGCCAAGGTCTTCAACTACGTCTTCAGCAGTTGGGGCAATGCCTATGCGCCGACCTCCGCGGCCGAGATCGCCGCGCTTCGTGCCAAGACCACCTACCCGACTTACGAAAAGCTCCTCGCGGCGATGTCTCCCGACGTCCTCCCGGCGGCGCCGGCCGGCTGGAAATTCTCCGTCGCCGCCAGCCTCGACTTCCAGCCGACCCGCCTGACCGCGCATCCCGACGGCAAGCACGTGCTCATCCTCGCCGCCAAGGGCGACATCTGGAACTGGGATATCGCCACCCATGAGGTCACGCTCGTCTGGTCCGGCAAGGAGCTGCAGGACTTCAATTTGGGCGACCCGACCTGCCTCGGACTGGGGACGGACGACCATGGCCGCCTCTACTTCATCAGCAACCAGTGCAACAAAGCCAAGAATCCGGTCGTCAATGAAGTCACGATTTTCCGCACCGAACCTTGGACCGGACCAGGCTCCTGGACGAAGCCCAAGCCTTGGTTGGTGACGGCCTACAACTTCGGCGTCGGCCCCTACAACCACGGGGTGAACCATATCGCCCAAGGACCCGACGGGATGCTCTACGTGAGCAGCGGCTCGCGCACCGACGGCGGCGAGCCAGGACAGTCCCCCAATTACGACAAATCGGGCGAGAACCCGCTGACGGCGAAACTCTGGCGCCTCGACCCGCGCAGCGAGCACCCGGAAATCGAGATCTTCGCCCACGGCCTGCGCAACACCTACCACTTTACCTGGGATCACGCCGGCCATCTGCTCGGCGTCGAGAACGGCACCGATGCGGATACCCCCGAAGAGCTGAACCTGATCGAGCAAGGCAAGCACTACGGCTTTCCCTATGAATTCGGCGACTGGACCACGAAGCCCTACCCCTACACACCCGATGCGCCGAAAGGCCTTCAGTTCACCCGTCCGTTCAAGAACGTCGGCCCCGACGCCAACGACCGCGGCGGTTCGGCGACCTTCACGCCCCACTCGTCCCCGTCCACGATCCTCGAGCTGGGATCCGATTGGCCCGCGCCGCTGGGCAACAGTATCCTGATCACCCGCTTCGGCAACTACCTGAAAGACCAGAGCGGCTTCGACCTGGTGCAAGCCCGACTCGACTTCGCCAAGAAGGAAGCCGTCGTCACGACGGTGGCCGCGCCCCTGGCCCGCCCAATCTCGATGATCGCCCTGCCCGGACATCGCCTGCTCATCGCCGAATTCTGCCGCGGAAACTCGCTGGCCGCCGGCACGAGCACGCCGGGCCGACTGATCATCCTGGAGCCGAAGTGAGTCAGGCTCCCTTGGTCAGCTTGAACGAGCGGTAACTCATCTCGCCGCTGACTGCGTCGCGATAGAGCCGCGACCCCTTCACGCCGGCGAAATCCAAGGCCAATCCATGCAGGAAGCCTGGCAAAGCCTGCTTCACCATGGCGGCATAGCGGGGCGTGTTGAGTTCCATCCCGCGGATGACCTCGGGATTGATCAGACGCATCTCATCAAGGCGCAGCCGCGGGTGCTTCGCCAAGGCCGCGACCCATTCGTCCACCCCGTTGCGATAACGAAGGTCGGCATGACAGAACTTGCCGCCGGGCTTGAGCACGCGGGCGACCTCGTCGACGAAGCCCGGGAAATCCGGATAGCAATGCGAAGCCTCGACATTGAGGACGACGTCGAAGGATGCGTCGGCGAATGGCAGCTTCTGGGCATCGCCTTGCTCGAAGCGCAGGCCCGCGGCCTGATGACGCGATCGGCAATGGCGGATAGCCTCGGGATTCAGGTCGAGGCCGACGTATTCCATCGGCTGATAGATCCGGGCGAAATAGGAAGCGCCACCCCCATGTCCGCAACTGACCTCGAGCACGCGGAGCACTCGCAGGTCGACGACTCCCCGAACGTGCTCATAGAGCTGGATGTTCGGACGGTTCGGCTCGTCGGCCGTCGCCAGGCTAAGCCTCGGGGCCTTGGCATCCTCGAAGGCGTAGTTGAGGAAGTCGATGCCCTGCGCCCGGACGCGACGGGTGAAGAACGGATACCACCAGGCCCAAAGCCGCTGACGGAGCTTGGGGCGGACGAGGATCTCCTCGATGAGTCCCATCAGGACCAGACTCCTTGCTCGACCAAGGCCTTGGTCGCCGCGGCGGACCAACCGCGATTGGCCACCGGATTCGCCGGACTCGGGTGCGGCACCTTGGCGTACTTGACCAATAGTCCGTCCAAGGCTTCACGAGCCCGCGTCTCGGCATAACCGCCGACGCCGACGACCGTGCTGACGCCGAGGGTCTCGACCATGACGCGCAGGAGCTTGTCGCATTCCTTGTTCACGGGAGCCATGACCTCGGCGGGCAATTCTTCGGGGATGACGTTACGGCCTTGCTTGGTGTTCTCCAGGAACAGCAGCGGGCAGTAGTTATGCACGAGATGATCGGCGAAGAAGGCCTCCGCCTTGCCGAAGCGCTCCTGGAACAAGCCCCAGAGACGACGGCCGCTGACCTCGGAACGGTGGCAGGCAAAGCCGGTGACCTTCTTCCCCGGATGCTCCTTGTCGGGTCGACCGACGGGCATCTCGAGCCCCATCCAGTCGCGGACGGCGGCGATTTCGCCGAAGGGCACGCCGGTCTGCGCCATGCCGAAGGGGCCGGGATTCATGCCCAAGAAGAGCACCTTCTTCGGGCCGGAGGCGGCATAACGACGCAAGTAGGCCTCATGGGAAGCCCAGGCATAGTCCAACGGCTGATAGACGAAATCGGCCGGCGCGGGAAACGATCGGCCCGCCAAGGCTTTCCGTAACGCGATCGTCGCTCGGATGACGGGTTCGGCGGACATGCCTGAAGACAAGCATCCGTCGCCGCCGGGTCGAGCCGTAAGCCGCCGTCGAAGGCGAGATTTCCCCTTGCGCTTCCCCCCGCACGATAAAAAGTCCGAGTCCCTACCGACGTGAGCAAACCGCAGCCTTGGACTACCAAAGACGCCGAAGAGTACTACGGCTTCAAACGATGGGGAGGTAACAACTTCTCCGTGGACCCGCAAGGTCACCTCTGCGTGCACCCGAAAGGCGACCACCGGAAGATCCGCATCACGGACATCGTCAAGGAAGTCGAAGCCTCCGGCCTGAAGCCCCCGCTCACGATCCGCGTCCAGGACCTGCTCCGCAACCGCGTGACGCAGATCAACGAAGCCTTCCGCAACGCGATCAAGGAAGAGGAGTACGACGGTCGTTACCGCGGCGTCTTCCCGATCAAGGTCAACCAGCTCCGCGAGGTGGTCGAGGAGATCCTCGACGCCGGCGAAGAATATGACTTCGGCCTCGAAGCCGGCTCCAAGCCCGAGCTGATCATCGCGCTCGCCCTGCTTGAGAACCGCAAGGCCCTCCTGATCTGCAACGGCTATAAGGACGAGGAGTACATCGAGCTCGCGCTCATGGGCCGCCGTCTCGGCAAGCAGACCATCATCGTCGTCGAACAGCTCTCCGAGATCGACGCCATCATCCGCATCGCCCGCCGCATGGGCGTGCAGCCCCACATCGGCCTGCGCGTCAAGCTCACCACCGCCGGCGAAGGCAAGTGGGCCGACAGCACCGGCGAGAACGCCAAGTTCGGCCTGACGGCCTCGGAGATCGTCGAAGTCGCCCAGCGCCTCTCCAAGGCGAAGATGAAGGACGCCCTTCGCCTCGTCCACTTCCACATCGGCTCCCAGGTCCCGAACATCGGCACGATCAAGAAGGCCGTGGTCGAGGCCACCCGCTTCTACTGCGAACTGAAGCGCATGGGCTTCCCGATGGGTCTCCTCGACGTCGGCGGCGGCCTGGGCATCGACTACGACGGCAGCCGCTCGGCCTACGAGTCTTCCATGAACTACAGCATGGAAGTCTACGCCCGCGACGTCGTCGCCAACATCAAGCAGATCTGCGAGGAGAGCAAGGTCGAGCTCCCCGACATCGTGTCGGAATCCGGCCGCGCGCTCGTCGCTCCCCACTCGATCCTGATCTTCGAAGCGGTCGACCGCATCACCCGCGACGACGGCAAGGTCGATACCTCCAAGGGCAAGACCCACCAGCTGATCCGCGAACTCGAATCCATCCGTAAGAACAAGCGGAAGTTCGACCCGCTGGAGCGCTATCACGACGCCAAGGAAAAGCGCGAGGAAGCCCACGCCCGTTTCAGCCTCGGCAACCTCCGCCTCGAGGAACGCGCCGCCGCCGACCGTCTCTTCTGGGACATCTGCCGCCAGATCCGCGAAGACCTCAAGGACTCCGCCGACGTCCCGGACGAGCTCGCCCGCCTCGACTCGATGCTGGCCGAACAGTACGTCTGCAACTTCTCGGTCTTCCAGTCGCTGCTCGACCACTGGGCCCTCGACCAACTTTTCCCGATCGCCCCGATCCATCGCCTCAACGAACGCCCGACGGTCCAGGCGACGCTCGTCGACATCACGTGCGACTCCGACGGCAAGGTCGACGACTTCATCGACCTCGAGGACGTCCGCAAGACCCTCGCCCTGCACCCGCTCAAGGAAGGCCAGCCCTACTACGTCGGCGCCTTCATGGTCGGCGCCTACCAGGACATCATGGGCGACCTCCATAATCTCTTCGGTCGCGTCAACGAAGCCCACGTCTTCCTCGAAGACGACGAAGCCGACGGCTTCTACATCGAGGAAAGCATCCCGGGCTACTCCGTCGAACGCATCCTGGGCATGATCCAGTACAACGCCGAAGACCTTTGCCGCATGCTCAAGCGCCAGGTCGACCGCGCGACGAAGGCCGACTCGGTCCGCCCCCGCGAGGGCGTAGCGATGGTCGACCTCTACGAACGCCTCATCCGCGGACGCACCTACCTGATCCCGCAACGCGAAGAACTGAAGTCGAAGAAGGCCGCGAAGAAGAAGTAAGCGCGACGTTGCCTCGCAGGGCTAGGGTTAGGGCTAGGATCTTGATGATACCTAGCCCTCTTCTTTTGCACACTACCCCCACCCCAACCCCTGCCACTAGATTCCCCTTTGCACACTGCCCTCCCGCCACCTGCCACCCGGAGCTGCCACCCGCCACCCGAATCCTTGAGTCCACCATACTCGATACTCTTGTGACGCAATCCAGGTGATGGGTGACAGCAACGGTGGACAGCCTCTCGGGAGCCAGCCGTTAAGCCTTCGGCCGCCGGCATCTGGGTGCCAGGTCCCGATCGCCGAGAGGCCGGCACCTGAACTCCCGATGCCCGTGCCCGTCACCCGACACCCGTCTCTTTGTCCGTCCTTATAATCCATACTCGATACTCTCGTGCCCTCGGGCTGTACCCCGTGTCCCCTTGTCACCGTGCCAGCACATCCCCTCGCGCAAGCGCTTGCCCCCTTGCCCACGTGCCAGCTTGCCAGCTGAACGTTCAGGCCAGAATGAGCTTCAGCCGCTTCAGCTCTTCCAACGTGAGCGGCGGCGCATCACGCAGGTTCTCGTACGAATCGACATGAGCGAGCCACGCCCAATGGTCGCCGCAATCCAGGCGCTCCATGAAACGCAGGCGTAACGTAGCGATCGACCCCTTGAGCATGAACAAGCCGTCGCCGACATGCTCGATCTGGTCGCCCAGCTGCGTGACCTTGTCGGTGGAG
>CANGRI010000044.1 GCA_947456525.1 Opitutia bacterium | reverse complement strand
GCTTTACTGTCGGCCGAGGGGTCGCCAAGTTGCGAGTCACTATCACCCATGGGAAGCCTCAAGAAGAAGCGTCGTCTGAAGATGAACAAGCACAAGCGCCGCAAGCGCTCGAAGGAAAATCGCCATAAGAAGCGTCTCTGGGGCTGATTGACCCCACCTTCGGAACGAACCGGGCGGCCCAAAAGGCCGCCCGGCTCTTTTTCGGGCTTGCTCCGACGAGGGGCGTTCCCAAACCTCAACCCTCCAACCGACAAAAACCATGGCTCGCGAAATCGTTATCATTGAATGCACCGAAGCCCGCAAGGAGGGCAAGCGCCCTTCCCGTTACATGACCACCCGTAACAAGAAGCTTTCCCAGGAGAAGGTGGAGCTGAAGAAGTACAACCCCTCCATGCGCCGTCACACGCTGCATAAGGAGATCAAGGGCTAAGCTCCTTTCCGCCTCACGCCAGAAGGGCCGGCCGCAGCGATGCGAGCCGGCCCTTCTGTTTGGCGAGGTCGCGAGAGACCTCAGGCCGCCTTGGCGGAACGGCGCAGCAGGCGCCAGCGGGCGCGATGGTGGCGGGTCCAGTCGATCAGTGCGCGTTCGAAGCCGATGTCGCGGCCGGCCTTCTCGGACTCGATCCACTTATGACGAAGGATCTCTTCGCGTTCCGCGAGGAACTCGGCGTACAGGGACGAACGGGCGGCCAGATCGGCGTCGGTCTTCGGCTCCTGATGCACGTCGCTCATTCTTGGGAGGCAGATTGAGGGAAATATGACGAACTTGCAAGCCGGAGGCGACGGCCAGGTTACGCCTGTTTCTCGAGGCCCTGGAGCACCGTCAGGCCGACCGAGCGGAAGACGCGGGCCGGATTGCCGTCCGGATGGCTGATGGCCACCGGGATGCCGTGGTCGCCGCCTTGGCGGATGGTCTGGTCGAGCGGGACTTCGCCCAGCAGGAGGGTGTTCAAGGCCGTGGCGACCTTGAGGCCGCCGCCTTGGCCGAAGAGGTATTGGCGGGAGCCGTCGGCTCCTTCCAGGAAGCTCATGTTCTCGGCCACGCCGAGGATCGGGACGCCGACCTTCTCGAACATCGCCGCGCCGCGGAGGGCGACCGAGACCGCCGCCGTCTGCGGGGTCGTCACGATGATGGCGCCGCTGAGGGCCATCGACTGGGCGATGGAGAGCTGGGCGTCGCCCGTGCCCGGGGGGAGGTCGATCAGTAGGACGTCCAGCTCGCCCCAGCGGACGTTGGTAGCGAACTGCGAGATCGTCTTCATGATCATCGGGCCGCGCCAGACCACCGGGGCGTCGGCGTCGATCAGGAGGCCCATCGACATCACCTTCACGCCGAAGTTCTCGAGGGGGATGAGGGTGTCGCCGTCAAGCAGGGGTCGGCCGTTGACGCCGATCATCAGGGGGACCGAAGGCCCGTAGATGTCGCAATCCATCAGGCCGACCTTGCCCGGGCGGCCTTGGTCGGAGAGGGCCCTGGCCAGGGTGCAGGCGAGGTTGACCGCGAAGGTGGACTTGCCGACGCCGCCCTTGCCGCTGGCGACCGCGATGATGTGCTTCACCTTGCCCACGCCGGCATCGGCCGGGAGCTTGGTGGTCGCCGCCGGGGCGCCGGCCGCGGGCGGGGTGCCCTTGGGGACGGTCACAGTGATGGCGATCTCCGGGTTCTTGGCGCCGAGCGACTTCAGGACGGCCTCGATCTCGGCGTAGAGTTTCTTGGGGACCTCGGGGTCGCCGCTCGTCACGGCCAGACCGACGCTCACCTTGCCGTCGAGCGTGACTTCGATGCCCTTGACCAGGCCGAAGGAGACGATGTCTCGGCTATAGCCCGGGTAGCGGACCTGGCCGAGGGCCTTCTGGACGGATTCCTTATCGAGCGACATCAGCGGGATTGAACTCCCTGCCGAACCTAGGTCAAACTGCTAACCTCAAAACACTTCCCCTCGATGCGTCTCCTCGTCCTCTTTGCGGTCCTTCTCGTCGCGCCGGTCTTCGGTCAGGGTAATGTCCGCATCGAGACGGACATCGCCGGCTATGCGAAGCGCAAGATCGTCCCCGTCGCGATCGTCTCCGACGATCCTACGCTCGGCAGCCTCGTGCAGTTCGCGCTCTCCTTGCATGGCGGCATCGAGATCAACCCCACCTCCTCGGTCAAGGTGCGCATCGGCCGTACGGCGCTCGCCGCCGTCGTCGCCTGCGATAACCCCACCTACGCGTTCTCGACCGAGGTCGAGGCCAAGGACGAGGACCAGCTCGCGCTCAAGGTCGCCGACGCCGCGATCGTCGGCCTCGGCCGTCGCTGGCAGCTCAAGCCGCTGTTCGCCGACACCAAGGTCGCGTTCGTCTCGCGCCGCACCGGCAACGCCGAGATCTACGTCACCAACCTCGCCCGCTCCAAGACGCTGCAGCTGACGAACTATCGCAACACCTCGATCGGCCCGCGCTGGTCGGCCGACGGCTCCCGTGTCTTCTTCATCTCTTCCTTCCGTTCCAACTGGCCCGAGATCTTCTCGACCAACGGGCTGGGCGAGGCCGCCAAGGTCATCACCCAAGTGCGCGGCGCGCTGGGCGCGGCGAGCAGCGGGCCGGACGGGCGCATCGCGTTCGCGTCGTCGAACAAGGGCACGATGGACATCTTCGTCGCCGGGCCCCAAGGCCAGTCGCCGGCCCGCGTCATCAAGGCTCCGAGCATGGAGTGGGTGAACACCGATCCTTCGTGGTCGCCCGATGGCACGCGCTTCGCGCTGACCGGCGGCCCGACCGGTCGTCCGGGCATCTATCTCGCCAGCAGCTCCGGCGGTTCCCTGCAGGCCGTGTCGACCGGGCATAGCTACAGTACCGAGCCGCGCTGGAATCCCGTCTTCCCCAATCAGCTGGTCTTCACCTTCCAGGAAGCCGGCCGTCTGCAGCTCGGGCTCATCGACCTCGCCGCCGGCACGCGCGAGGCGATCGAGACCAAGAGCCCCGCCGCCTTGGCGCATGCTTCTTGGTGCGCGGACGGACGACATCTCGTAGCCGCCCAGAGCGGCTGGCTCGCCGTCGTCGACAGCGTCACCGGCAAGGTGACGCGCCTGACGCCGGCGGTCCTGGGCGATTGCTCCGAGCCTGACTGCTGGACGCGCCGCTCGAACTGAGCGGGCTTACTCGTCGTACAGGCCTTCGGGTCGCGTCGATTCCGTCGCCTTGGAATACAGGTCCATCTTGCCGAGGGAGGCGACGTCGACGACCGTGCCGACCTGCGCGGCCGCGTAGGTCTTTTCGTCGACGAGCGCGAAGAGCGACTCCTTGTCTCCCGGACGGGCGATCGCGACATAGCGCCACTGCGGGGCCGAGCGGCTCATCACGAACGTGTGCGTCGGAGTCCGCAGTTTCGCGTAGTAAGTCCTTCCGCCGACGGTGACCTTGTCCACGACCTTGTAGCGTTCGCGGTCGATCAGGTGCGCGCTGGGCAGCGTCTCGCTCGTCCAGTTGCCCTTCCCGAGGTATTTGGAACCCCAAGGCAGGAAGACGGTATCGCCTTTGATGCGCGTACTGACGAGCACGAGGTTCATCGAATCGGCGTTGAGACTGGGGACGCCCTTCACGGTGAACGTGCCGTCGGCGTTCAGCCGGGTGTCCTTCGCTCCGGAGGTGAGGACCCAGGTCGCGAGTTCGGCGCCTTGGCCGGCATTGAATTCGCTCCACCGCTGGCGCCGGGCTTCGGGCGAGGTCCTGGCCACCACCTTCGCCTGCAAGGCCTTGAGGCGTTCGGAGAATCCGGCGAGGTCGGCGCACCACTGCTTGTGCGCGGCGGTGCCGGCGGCGGCCTTGGCATGGAAGTCGACGCGCTCGATGAAGAACTTGAGCCCGCCAGTGCGCATGCCGGCCGCTTCGGAACGGAGCAGGCTGGCCTCGGTGAAGGCCGCGGCAGGGAAGGTCGTCATGACTTCCGCGAAGAGCTGGGTGAAGCCGGCTTCGTCGAGCGGCGCGCTGAGCACTTCGTCGAGCACGGCGGCCTGGTTGCGCAGCAGTTCCAAGGCGCGGGCGCTGGGCGCTTCACGCAGGACGTAGACGCGGCGATCCTCGTCCGGCTTGATGCCCCAGACGGCGATCTTCTTGTACAAGGGGGAGAGGTCGGCCTGTCCCCTCAGGGCGAAGGCCGAGGCCGGATCGATCTGCAGGCGGCCGGCGATCAGGTTGAGCCCCGGGGTCCCGCCCCGGGGTTTCTCGAAGACGGCTTTCGTCGCGCGCGCCTTGAGGTCCGCGAACTGGGCGATCTCGTTGCGGAGGTTCGTCAGGTTGGCCCGGGAGCTGATCTCTTCCTTGATGATCTGGCGGGCGCCGAGGGCGACGAGTTCGCCGCCCGGGCCCGCATTCAGGCCGAGGGTGGTCCCGACGACGGCCATGCCGGCGAGGACGGCCATCCCGACGACGGCGTGGAGGCGGTTGGTCGCGCGGACGGTCTTCTCATGGTCGGCGATGGCGAGCATCGCCTGCACCTGGGTGAAGCGGTCGACGGAGACGGCATCGGCCAGCCCATAGGCCAGCAGCAACTTGCGGGTGTCAGGGTTGAGCCGGGCGGCGGAGAGTTCTTCTTCCGCCTCGGTGGAGACCGGCTTGTTCCACTTCACCTTGAGCGAGCTGCCGAACTTGAAGTGCTCGGAAAGCGGCGTCCACTCCTGCGCTCCTTCCGGCGCGCACAGGGTGTCCGCGGCCAGGGAACCTTCGGCGATCATCGCCGTGATTTCCTCCTCGGTGAGGGGGCCGCGGGTTTCGTTGCCGATGAGAAGAGAGAAGTTTCGCATAGGCGAGGTATTCCCTCGTCGGAGGCTCCCGTCAGCCTGCCTGCCACCGATGGTTACGCAAGACGAATGCCCGCTTCGATACCCTTTGCAAATCAAGGCGAAACCCCCTTTGCTGGAACCCGTTCGATGGCTAATCCAGGCATCAATCAATCGCAGAAGCAGGTGCAGGGCCTCGTGCTCACGCCGCAGCTTCGCCAGTCGCTCCGCATCCTCCAGGTGCCTGCGGCCGAGCTTCTGCGTGAGATCTCCGAGGAGCTTGCCGCCAACCCCTTGCTCGAAGAGGTCGAACCGGTCGCCTCGGAAGGGCAGGACTCCCCGATGCCGTCGGAGGACGCGGAAGACGACGGACCGCGCGAGCTTTCCTTGGGCGACGACGATTTCGACGCGCTGAAGCGCATGAAGGAGGACTGGGACGAGAGCTACTACGAAGAGATCCGCTCCCAGGGCTACACCCAGGAAGACGAAGAGCGCCGCCGCCACATGATGGAATCGGCCACGGGGGAAGCCTCGCTGTCGGAACATCTCGCCGATCAGGCCCGCACCGCTTCCGACGACCCGGACGTGCAGGAGGCTCTGAAGCTCCTCATCGCTTCGCTCGACGAACGTGGCTTCGTCGAGGAAGACCTTTCGTCCATCGCCCTCCGTTCGGGCCAGCCCTACGAGGCCGTGATGACGGCGCACACCTTGCTCATGGCGTTCGATCCGCCCGGCATCGGCGCCCGTGACCTTCGCGAATGCTTCCTCGCGCAGCTCCGACAGCGTGGTCGCGGCCTTTCCACCGCCGCCCGCCTGATCACGGATTGCTGGGAGCCCATGATGGGCCGCCGCCTCGAGGAATGCGCCCGCGTCCTCGACGTCGAGCTCGACGGGATCCGCGAAGCCTTGGCCGAGCTGGCCAAGCTCGAGACCGTGCCGGCCCGCCGTTTCGCCCGTGATGACAACCGCGTCGTGACGCCGGACGCCACCGTCGAGCTGGGCGACGACGGCAAATGGAAGGTGACCATGGACGACCGCCATGTGCCGCGCCTCCGCCTCGTGCCGGCCTATAAGGACATGCTCGCCGGTCAGGCCCTCGGCGACAAGGAGCGCACCTACATCCTCGAGCGCATGCGGCAGGGCAAGTTCCTCATCGGCGCCATCGAGGAACGCCAGCGCACCATCGAGAAGCTGGCCCATATCATCGTCGAGCGACAGGCGGACTTCTTCGAGCACGGTCCTTCCAAACTCCGTCCGCTCACCATGACCGACGTCGCCAAGGAGATGGGCGTCCACGAGACCACGGTCGGCCGCGCCGCCGCCAACAAGTGGATGCTCACGCCGCATGGCCTCAAGGAGTTCCGCTGGTTCTTCACTTCGGGCGTCTCGACGTCGGACGGAGGCACCGTCGCCCAGGAAGGCGTCCAGGAGATGATCGCCGACATCCTCGCGCGCGAGAACCCCGCCGAGCCGCTGGCCGACGAGGCCATCACCGCGGAGCTGCGCAAGCGCGGCGTCCAGATCGCGCGCCGCACCGTCGCGAAGTATCGCGAGGCGCTCGGCCAGCCTTCGGCGCACATGCGCCGCAAGCGCCTCTGATCAGGCGAGCCGGCCGAGGACGGAGTCCCAGCCGAAGTTCGCCATGTCGGGGAAGAGGAACTGCACGCCGGCCGTGAGACCGTCCGGCAGCCGTGCGGGCGCGACGACGAGGGGGAGGCCGGCGAGCGAAGCCGGCGCGTTCAACGCGAGCAGGCGCCGCCGGTGCGTCGCTTCCGAGGCCGCCTTGCTCACCGCGCCCCCGAAGGTCGCGGGCATCGCGATGAAGTGATGCCGGCGGAAGACCGTGCGGAAGGCGTCGGTCACGCGGGCGCGCACCGCTTCGGCCGAGCGGAGTTCGTCGTGCGTGCGGCGGCGTCCCGCGTCCAGGCGTTGCCACACGACCGGATCGTAGTCCGGCCGACGACGTTCCAGCCAGGCGGCGTGCACGCGCGCGGCGGCATGCCCGCCGAGGGTCGGATAGGCGTCGGCCGCTTCCGCGAAGGCCAGCCTCAGGAGCATCGCCGCGGCGACATCTTCCTGGGCTCCGGCCCGCATGGCGACCGTGCGCATCGCGGCAAGGTCATCCGACGGGATGCCGAGTCCGAGGTCTCCTGCCCAGAGTCCGGCCCCGGCGGGCGGTGCTTCGCCGAGCACCGCGGCGGAGACCTGACGGAGGTCCTTGGAGCTTCGCGTGATCCAGCCTTGGGTGTCGTAACCCGGCGATAGCGGGAAGATGTCGCCGACCGGTGCTATGTCGGGCGAAAGGCGCAGCCCCCAGACGCCGCAATAGCCGCACGGCACGCGGATCGAGCCGGCCGTGTCGGTCGCCAGCGCGAACGGCACGAGCCCGCGGGCGACGGCGAACGCGGAGCCCGAGCTGGAGCCGCCGGAGAGGAGGTCCGGTCGCTCTGGATGCGGGCAGTCGCCGGAGTGCGGATTCTCGCCGGTGAGGCCGAACGCGAATTCGTTGAGCTGCGTGCGGCCGCATTCGATCGCCCCTGCGTCGGCCTCGAAGGCGGCGGGCAAGGTGGAGGTGCGCGTCGTCGGGCCGAGTTCCTCGGGCAGGAAGGTCGAGCCGGCGAACGTCGGCAGACCCTTGCGGAAATAGAGGTCCTTGGTCAGGAAGGGCACGCCGCCGAGAGACGCTTCGCGGAGCGGCCAGGCGGACTCGAAACGTCGCGTCAGCGTGGCGACGTCGGGCAGGCCGCAGAGGGCCGCGCGCTGTTCCTCGGCCCCGAGTGCGCCGAGTTTGATCAGGAAAGCTTCCGCCGCCATGCGAGGACCGCGCGTGAGGGTGAACTCACGCCAATCTTCGACGGACTGCGGCAGCAGGCTCACAGGTCGAGCGGGACGCCCGGTTCGGGGTCATGCACGCGGGTGCCGGGCATCGCGGCCGCGAGCGTCTCCTTCATCCAGGCGCGGGCGGGCGGGTCGCCGTGGGTCAGGACGATGTCCTTCGGCGCGAGGGCTTTGGCGAAGTCGATCAGCTCCTCGCGGTCGGCGTGGCCGCTGAGGTGGAAGCGTTCGACCTTGGCGCGCAGGGTGGAGGTATGGTCGAGGGACTTGAACTTGAATTCGCCGCCCGGGTTCATGCCGATCAGTTCGCCACCCGGGGTTTCCGGGTCGCAGTAGCCGACGAAGAACACCGCGTTCTCCTCGTGGTCGAGCATGTTGGCCGCGACGCGCCAGGCCGGGGTCTTCTCGACGAGCATGCCGCTCGAGAGGAGATAGATTCCCCGCTCCGGCATGTTCTTGCCGGGCTGGGTGTACTTGCGGGAAAGCGGCAGGATGCCGAGGTCGCGGAGGACCTGGCGGCTGAATTTCACCTGCTTCGTCTTCTTGCTGGCCGCGTCGAGGTAGTCGCAGAGGTCCATGCCGAGGCCGGAGCAGAAGATCGGTACGTCGGCCAGATTGCCCGCGTCGGCGGCTTCCTGGAGGAGCAGCAGGATCTCCTGCATGCGGCCGAAGGCGAAGGCCGGGAGCAGCACCGAGCCCCCCTCGTCGCAGACCTCGTTGATGGCCTTGATCAGGCGCTGTTCCTCGCGGCCGCGCTTGAAGTCGGGCACCGTGGTCGTGGCGCCGCGGGTGCATTCCATCACCAGCGTGTCGACGGGCGTGCGCGGG
This sequence comes from Opitutia bacterium, assembly GCA_947456525.1. Lineage (GTDB taxonomy): Bacteria > Verrucomicrobiota > Verrucomicrobiia > Opitutales > UBA953 > UBA953. The sequence goes on along the minus strand of CANGRI010000044.1, from coordinate 5,939 downwards.
AAGTTGGCGCCCGCGACCGTGCGCTGGGCCTGGAAGTGGACGTCGCCGGTGAAGAAGTGCTTCTTCTTGCGGTGCTCGATGAGGCAGCCCACGGCGCCGGCCACGTGGCCCGCGAGGTGCATGGTGAGGGCGATCTCCTCGCCGCCGCGGCCGATGATGCGCGGGTTGGCGATGGGCACCGCCGCGAGGGCGTGTTCGACGCGCTCGACGTCGGTCTCGACGTACAGCGGGTAGTCCTGGTTACCGGTCTCCTCGCGCTGGCGTTTCATCACCTGGATGGAATTGCTGAGCAGGCGGCGGACGAAGAGGGTGGTTGCGGCTGAGGCGTAGACGCGGGAGGAGGGGTGCTGCTTGAGCAGCAGCGGCAGCGAGCCGAGGTGGTCGAGGTGACAGTGCGTCAGGATCACGCCGTCAACGTTGCCCTGGATCTTGTCGATCTGCGGCAGCGCCTTGCGGCCGTCGAGCTTCGGGTGGAGGCCGCAATCGATCACCAGCCGCAGGCCGCCGAATTCGGCGAGCATGCAGTTGGCGCCGATCTCACGGCCGGAGTTCAGGTCGGTAAGTCGCATCAGGAAGGGTCGGAAGGAGGGGTCATCGCGAAGACCGGGATACGCGTGAAGACGCGCTCGCCGGACAGGGTCGTGCCATGGAAGGAGCCCTCGGCCGTCGTCGGGCCTCCGGCGAGGTGGTAGCTGTTGTAGGAGAACTTCTCCCCCGGGGGCAGGGTGGGGGTCTCGCCGACGATGCCGTCGCCTTCGACGATCTCGATCGTCCCGTCCGGCGCGCGCATGATCCATTTCCGCCCCAGCAGCTTGACCGTCTCCTGGGAGAGGTTGCTGATGGTCAGGAAGTAGACGAAGGCGTGCGGGGTTTCGGGAGGGAAGTTCGCATCCCGATGGTGGACCACCTTGTCGACGGTGACCCTGAGGCCTGGGAGTTCCTTTCCGGTGGATTGCACGTAGGCCAAGACAAGAGGGGTTGGCCCCGCTAAGGAAGCCATAAATCGGCCAATCGTGCGGTATTTGCCCTTCCCGTCTTGCTCCTAGGGTCGGACGACCTTTGATGGACGTCGGATGCCTACCTCAGCCGAGCGCAAGCGCAACCTCGGGCGAGTCCCGGGGCGGTGGTGGCTGGTTTTCCTCTATCTGGTGCTGCTGGGCTTGTCGGCGGCCTTCCCCTTCTTCAGCGCCATCGAGACCATCGCCGACGGCGAACCGATCCACGTGCCGGCCATCGATTACGTGGGCGATAAGGTCAAGCGGCTGGACTACGAAATCCCGGTCCGCGGCCGCCTCCATGGCGTCCTCGGCGCGGAGGAGGCGCAGGAATACGTCCAGCCCCGCTTCCGGAAGAACGTCGTCGTCTACCTTCACCGCATCCCGTGGGATGACCGTGGTTCGCAGTTCTGCGAGGAACTGGCCCGCGACCCCGAGATCTCGGTCATCGAGCCGTTCATGCCCGGGTTTCGCAGCACCCCGGGCAATGTCCCGAGCCATTCCATGGAGGCCAACGCCGAGGTCGTCGCCGCCCTCGTCGAACACTACGGCATCAAGCAGTATCATGTGATCGGCCAGGGGTACGGTGGCGTCGCCGCGCTGGAGCTCGCCGCCGCTCATCCGAACCGGATCCGTTCCTTGACGCTCATTTCGTCGCCGGGTGCCCAGGAGTTCGAGCTCCTCGGCAACCCGCTCGTCAATAAGATCGTCTATGGCTTCCAGGGCGCCGGCCTATGGGCCTTCAATCGTCTCATGCCAACCTTCGGCGCGGCCGACCTCCTGCCCTACGACCGCGACTACGCCAAGACGGTCTTCGACACGGACATGACGGATTCGAAGAAGATCCTCAGCCAGTGGACGAAGCCGTTGCTCCTCATCCATGGCGACGCCGATTGGCTGACGCCGGTCGACGCCGCGAAATATACCGCCAAGCTCGCGCCGCAGGCCAAGCTGGAGGTGCTCTCGGGCGGACGCAACGTCGCCTTTGACGTTGCCCCCGAGGTGGTCGGCAAGATCAAGGACTTCTATGCGGAGATCCCGCGCGGCCCGGGTCCTCGCCTGGCGGCGCCGGCGAAGGAATACCCGCCGATCCCTCATGCGACGGGCTCGCGTTACTGGATCCTGCTCATCATCATCGTCCTTTTCTGCCTGGTCGCCGAGGACCCGACCTGCCTCGCGACGGGCTTGCTGGTGGGCATGGGCATCATCGACTTCTGGTCCGGGGTGGCCGCCTGTACGGTGAGTATCTTCATCGGTGACGTCGCCCTCTATTCCGTCGGCCGGTTCTTCGGCCGGCAGGCCTTGCGCCGCGCCCCCTTGAAGTGGCTGATCAAGCCGCACCAGCTGGAGCAGTGGGCCGGCTGGTTCTCCACGACGCGCGGGATGTTCGTCGTCGTCAGTTCCCGTTTCGTGCCCGCGAGCCGCGTCCCGACCTTCATCACCGCAGGCATCCTCAGGCTCAAGCCGCTCCGGCTCGGCGTGCTGCTCTTCCTCGCCGCGCTCGTCTGGACCCCCGTCCTGATGCTCGTCGGTCTCCGCTGGGGTCCGGTCATCATCGAGAAGCTCAACGAGTACCACCGCATGGCCGGGTGGATCGTCGTGGCGATGCTGTTCCTGCTGCATGTCATCACCCATTGGATGGTGCCGGCGCTGACCTGGCGCGGCCGTCGCCAGATCGTCATGAAGGTCCGCGGTTTCCTGCAGCCTTCGCTCTGGCCCGGCGCGGTGCTCTATCTCCCTGTCCGTATCGGTATCATCCTGCTCAGCTTCCGTTACCGCCGCCTGACCGCCTTCGCTTCGGCCAATCCGGCCTTCGGCCGCATCGGCGGTTTCATCGGCGATTCGAAGTCGCTCCTGCTGCGGCCGTTCCAGCGCGACTCGCGCTGCTGCCCGACGCTCGCCCTTTCGCTGGAGGACGGGAAGGAACGGGTCAAGGAGGCCGCCGCCTTCGCCGCGTGCCATGGTTTCCCCGTCGTCTTCAAGCCCGAGGTCGCCGAAGACGGCGCCGGCCTGCGATTCGTCCACACGCAGGAGCAGCTCGAGCGACTGGTCCGCGGCGCGAAGGAGGATTTCCTCCTCCAGAAGTTCGTTTCGGGTTTCGAGTTCGAGGTCGTCTGGCGTCGTAACCCCGGCAAGGACGACGGTCGCATCATCTCCATCGTGCAGAAACGCGACGTCACCGTACGCGGCGACGGTGAGCAGACGCTCGAGGAGCTCATCTGGCTGGACGAGGTCGCGGTCTCCCGTGGCGAACTCTTCATCCGGTGCCATGCGCGCGACCTGAACCGCGTCATCCCGGCCGGCCAGAAGGTCACGCTCAACCTCACCGGCAGCTACGGACACGGCGCCCGCTGCCTTCACCGCTACGACCTGATGACCGTGGGACTCGACACGGCGATGACCGTCTTCGCCAAGCGTTTCCCGGGCCTGCACTTCGCCCGCTTCGACCTGCGCGCCCACTCGCTGGAAGACCTCAAGGCCGGGCGTTTCATGGTCACCGAAGTCGGCGGCTGCTGCCACGTCTCCAGCCTGCTGCGCGACGAATCGCTCCGCTTCTCCCGCTCCTATTCGGTCGTCTGGGGTCAGATCAAGTCCTGCCTCGAAGCCGGCGCCTACAATCTCGGACAGAAGGTCCGCCCGGTGCCGCTTGACGAGCTCATGGCTCGCTGGAGTCAGGCTCGCGGCCGCCACGACGAATTCGCGGTCAGCGAAGAGCTCTGATCAGCCGCGGGCGGTGAACGCGTGGCAGAGGGCCGCGGCGGCGGCGTCCGATTCGTCCAAGGCGAGTTCTTCGCCTAGGCGGAGCACCGTGCGGATCATCCGGCCGACCTGTTCCTTGGAGGCTCCGCCGTGCCCGGCGACGGCCAGCTTGATGCGCGTCGGGGCATATTCGCCGACCTTGACTCCGAGGCGGGCGAGCACGCTGAGCGCGGCGCCGCGCGAGGCGCCCATGGCCTGGGCGGTGCGGAAATTCTGGACGTAGATCGTCTCCTCGATCGCGGCATGGGTGACCGCGTGTTCGCGCGCGAGTCTCTCCACGGCATCGGCGATGCGCCCGAGGCATTCGTAGGCTTCGAGCTTAGGGCCGAGCCTGAGCGTGACGCTCGCGAGCAGGCGCATCGGTTCGGCGCGGGCGTCGATGACGGCGAGGCCGGTGCCGCGCAGGGATGGGTCGATGCCGAGGATGATCGCGCGACAGCCGCGTCCGGCCGGCGTCGGAGCGGCCTTGCGGGCGCGCGGGGCCTTGGCTCCGGCCGGCGTCGACGCGACGCCACGGAGCTTGTCCGTCCAAAGCGAGCGCGAGGATTTGCGGGCCATGTCGCGAGGATGGGAGGTCGCGACCTGATTTCGACAGCAAAAGCGACGGCAACGGATTGCCAAGGGTGTCGGCCAGGGTAGGCTGATCTGATGCGGACCACGTTCCACCTCGCATGCCTGGCCTGGGCGTCCTTGGCCATGGGCGCGGAGTCCGACGTCATCCGTCGGGTGGTTCCGGAGATGCCGCTGCTCGAACTCAAGAGCGCCGGTAAGCTCAACCTCAAGGTCGTGCCGGAATGTTCGGCGCTTTGGGCCAGCCCCTCCCAGCCCGGCGTATTCTGGACGTTGTCCGATTCGGGCAACAAGCCGGTCATCGTGCCGATCCGCGCCGACGGCACCTCCCCGCCGACGCCGAAAGGTCCGTGGGTCAGCGTGGCGCTCAAGGGCGCCACCAACGTCGACTGGGAAGCCATGACCGGCGACGCGGCCGGCAACATGATCGTCGGCGATGTCGGCAACAACGTCTCCCGCCGCAAGCAGCTCGCGTTCTATCTCTTCAAGGAGCCTGCGCTCGGCGCGACCGAGGTGACCGATTTCCGCAAGGTCACCTTCGCCTGGCCCGATCAGACGGCTTTTCCCGACCCTGAGCTCGCGCACGACTGCGAGGCGATGTTCCTGCTGCGCGGGAAGCTCTACCTCCTGACCAAGCATCGGCGCGATACCCTGACGGACCTCTGGCGCGCGGATATCCCGGTGGCCGGCGATCACGCCGCGTTGACCAAACTGGCCCGTTTCGACGTCGGCGGCATGGTGACCGACGCTTGCCTTTCGCCCGACCTGAAGCGGCTCGCCATCCTGACCTATCGCAACGTCTGGGTGTTCGATGTCCCCGCCGTGGGCGAAGACTTCTTCCATCAGCCCGCGCTGCATGCCCCCGTTTCGCCTCCGATGCTTTCGTTCCAGGTCGAAGGGTGTTCGTGGATTGACGGCGGCCACCTCCTGCTCGGGTCGGAGCAAGGCGATCTCTTCCGGGTCTCGCTCTCGGATCTGCGCGAGGTGAAGTGACCGGGTGAAACAAGAAGACCGGCAGCCTTGCGGCCGCCGGTCTTCGGTCTGCGCCTGTCAGGAGGTTCAGAGCGCCTTGGCGGCGGCGACCACGGCTTCCTTCGTGATGCCGAGTTCCTTCATGACCACGTCGCCCGGGGCGGAGAGGCCGAAGGTGTCGGTGCCGATGGCCTTGCCGGCGGTGCCGACGTAGCGGCCCCACGAGATCGTCACGCCGGCTTCGATGCTGACGCGCTTCGTGCAGGTGGCGGGCAGGACTTCTTCCTGGTAGGACTTGGGCTGGCGCGCGAAGACTTCCATCGAAGGCATCGAGACCACGCGGACGCCCGCGCCGAGTTCTTCGCCGGCCGCGAGGGCGAGCGAGAGCTCGCTGCCCGTGCCGATGATGATGTGGGTGAGGGGGGCGGTTTCCTTGCGGAGGACGTAGCCGCCCTTGAGCGTGCCCTGGCGGCGCGTGGCGACCGGGATGGCGTCGAGGGAGGGGACGTTCTGGCGGGAGAGGATGAGGGCGACGGGGCCGTCCTTGCGGGCGACGGCATGGGCGAAGGCGGCGGCCGTCTCTTCGGCGTCGCCCGGGCGGACCACGTCGAGGTTCGGGATGCAGCGCAGGGCGCTCACGGT
>CANGRI010000043.1 GCA_947456525.1 Opitutia bacterium | reverse complement strand
TCCTGCGAGAGGAAGCAGACGTAGGCCTTGCCGAGCTTGATCAGCTTGATGGCGTCGGCATGCATGCGCTCGAAGTAGTTCGACGCCTGGTAGTAGTGCTCGTTCCACTCGAAGCCGAGCCAGCGGACGTCCTCCTTGATCGAGTCGACGTATTCGACCTCTTCCTTGGTCGGATTCGTGTCGTCCATGCGCAGGTGGCAGCGGCCCTTGAATTCGAGGGCGAGGCCGAAGTTCAGGCAGATCGACTTCGCATGGCCGACGTGCAGGTAGCCGTTCGGCTCCGGCGGGAAGCGGGTGGCGATGGACGCGTGCTTACCCGCGGCGAGGTCGGCATCGATGATCTGCTGGATGAAGTGGCGGTGGGCCGCCGGCGCAGGGGTTTCGGAAGACATGGACGAAAAATCAGGAGAGGTGCAAAAGTGCGAATCGGCGCGAGCGCCTGTGCAAAAGTGCAAAGGTGAGGTTAAGCGATGAAGGCCTTCAGGCGGGCGAGGGTGGTATCACGGCCGAGGACGCGGAGGACGCCGAGGAGGTGGGCGCCGCCGCCTTGGCCGGAGGTCGCGAAGCGGACCGGCGCGAAGTAGTCGGTTGGCTTGCGCTCGTGGGCGGCGCCGACGGCGGCGAAGGCCGCCTCGAGGGCGGGCTCGGTCCATGCGGCGGCTTCGAGGGCGGGCAGGAGCTCGCGGACGCGGGCCACGGGGTCGCCGCCCTTCTTGGTGAGGTTGGCTTTCGCGCCTTCGTCCTTCTTGAAGTCGGCGGTGAAGAAGAAGCCCATGAACTCAGGCAGGTGCTCGAGCGAGATCACCTTCTCCTGGACGATGCCCAGGACCTCGGCGAGGCGGGCGTCGGAGACGGAGGCGTCGATGACCTTGGTCTCGAGCAGGATCGGGCGGGCGAGCGTCGCGAATTCGGCTGGGGGCAGGTTGCGGAGCGTCTGCGCGTTGACGTGCGACATCTTCCGTTCGTCGAAGCGGGCGTTGGACTGGTGGACCGCGGAGATCTCGAACTGGCGGACGATCTCGTCGATCGGCAGCACTTCCTTGCCGTCGGCCGGCGTCCAGCCGAGCAGGCAGAGGTAGTTGCGCACGGCGGAGGGCAGGTAGCGGCGCTGCTGGTATTCCTCGATGAGGGCGCCCTTGTCGCGCTTCGACATCTTGCCCGGGCCGTCGGTCTTGAGGATGAGCGGGATGTGGGCGTACTTCGGCGGTTCGACGCCGAAGGCTTTGAAGAGCTCGAGGTGCTTCGAGGTGTTGGAGAGATGGTCTTCGCCGCGGATCACGTGCGTGATCTTCATCTCGATATCGTCGACCACGTTGACGAAGTGGAAGACCGGCTCGCCGTTGGAGCGGAAGATCACGAAGTCGCGGTCCTCGACGCGGGCCACCTGGCCGCGGACCATGTCGTGCAGCACCATCGGCGCGGCGTCGACCTTCTCGTAGTCCTTCTTCAGGTGTTCGTCGTAGGCGGCGGTGCGGGCGCCTTCGAGGCGGAGCCACCAGGCGCCGTCCTTCTCGTAGGCGCGACCCTTGGCGGCGAGCTCCTGGAGCTTCGCCTTATAGAGTTCGATGCGCTGCGACTGGAAGTAGGGGCCGTAGTCGCCGCCGACCTCGGGGCCTTCGTCCCAATCCATGCCGAGCCAGCGCATCGAGTCGAAGATCACCTTCAGGAACGCGTCAGAATTGCGTTCCTTGTCCGTGTCCTCGATGCGGAGGATGAACTTGCCGCCCGTGTGGCGGGCGTAGAGCCAGTTGAACAGGGCCGTCCGGGCGCTTCCGATGTGGAAGAAGCCAGTGGGGCTGGGAGCGAAGCGGACGCGGACCTGGGACATTTGGATGAGAAAGGGGTAGGGGGTCGGGGAGGGGGTGGTAAAGCCGGAATCGGGGCCAAATAAAGAACCCCTCGGGAGGAGGCCTCCGGAGGGGTTCCCGTGGGCCTTGAGAATCCCTTACTTGGCTTGGGCCGGGGCCGGGACGACGTCCTGGACGAGGCCGATGCCGGTGAAGTAGGCGTTACGCTGGGAGACGCGCTGGATGAACAGGCGAGCCTCCTCGGCGCCGGTCTTGTCGACGGGGAGGTCCTTCTTGGCCGGGCGGATGAAGATGAAGTCGCCGTTGGCGATGCGGATCGCCGAGGTGATCTTGCCGACGCCGGCGGCCTCGATGAGGAGACCGGTGTTCTCGTTGACGCCGTTGAGGGCCTCGGGGACGGAGTAGACCGAGAAGGCTTCGGGCGAGGTCAGCGCGAGCTTATGGGCCTTGGCGCTGTCCGTGAAGGTCTTGCCGGCGGCGACGTCGGCCTGGATGGCCTTACCGACCTTGGCGACTTCCTCGGCGAGCGCGCGGTTGAACTGGGACTTCTTCCAGTTCTCGACGGCCTTGGCCTTGGCTTCGTCGAAGGTCGGGAGGCGGTCGGGGGTGCGCTTATTGAGGAAGACGAAGGTGGCGCCTTCTTCGGAGCGGTAGACTTCGGTGCGCCATTCCTTGTCGGTCAGCTCGCCGGCGACGCGCAGGGCTTCGGCGGGGATCTTGGCGAGGGAGGGCGGGTTGGTGACCTCGAAGGACGGGATCACGGTGACCTTGGCGTTCTTGGCCTTGATCCACGCGGCGAGTTCCTTGCTGTCGGCCTTGGCGGTATCGATGGCGAACTTCTCGGCGAGTTCGTCGGAGACCTGGCCGGCGAGGTTGGTGATGGCGCGTTCGGCGCGGACGAGCTTCTCGAGCTCGGCGCGCTTGGCGAGGGCCTGTTCCTTGACCTTGCCGGTCTCGAACTTGAACTTCTCGGCCTGATTGTAGCCCATGTTGATGATCTCGTCGTCGGATACCGGGGCGGTGTCGGCGACGGAGGGCGCGATGGTCACCGCCGTGACGGCGACCTGGGCCGGCAGACGGTAGTTCTCGATGTTGGCCGTGAAGGCTTCCTTCACCTTGGCTTCGTCGACCTTGATGTCGGCCTTGAAGCCGGCGGCGGCGAAGGTGGCGACGTCGACGGTCCACTTGGCGCGTTCGCGGTCGAGGATGCGCTTGATCTGGCTGGCGGTGGCGTGGCCGGAGCCGGCGAGGGTGCTGATTGCCTTCTGGATGCGCCAGGTGTCCTTGATATAGGTCTCGAAGCGGGCGCGGGTCTCGAGGTCGGAGGCGCTGAGCTGCTTGGAGGCGAACTCCAGGAACTTGTTGAGGCCGTCGGCGTTCTTGCCGTCGGGCGAGGTGGTCATCTCGCGGGCGATGCGGCGGATTTCGACGTCGGAGGGGGAGGGGATGCCGAGGGAGTCGGCGAGGCTGAGTTCGGCGACGCGCTGGACGAGGCCGTTATTGTCCATGCGCTGGCCGGTCATCTGGGCGAAGAAGGTCGCGTCACGGAAGCGGGAGCGGACGCCGGGGTCGTTGAGGTCGACGCCCTGGTACATGTAGGAGCCCGAGCCACGGAGGGCGCCGCGTCCGGCGAATCCGTAGAAGACGAAGGAGACCACGATGACCACGAGCAGGAATCCGAAGATCAGGCGGTGGTGCTTGCCGGTGGCGTTCTGGAGCCAGGTAATCATTCGGGCAACCTACCCCAGTCTTTCGGCGGGTGTCAATCAGTCCAAGGCCACCCCGGCGCTTGCGTCCGGCGGGGTTATTAACATCCCTTAGGCCGTGGCCAAGCCCCTCCAGTGCATCGTCGCCGTGGCCCGCAACGGGGTCATCGGCAAGGCTGGCAAGCTTCCATGGCATATTCCTGAGGACCTGGCTTGGTTCATGGACCAGACGGCCGGGGGCGTGATGATCGAGGGGCCCGCTTGCTACGCCGAATTGGGCAAGGCCTTGCCGGGCCGGGGCACCGTAGTCGTCTCCCGCGATCCGTCCAAGTCCTTCGCCGGCGCCGAGCAGGCGACCTCTTTAGCCGAGGCCCTCGTCATCGCCGAGCGCATGGATCAGTGGCAGGGCCCGACATGGATCACCGGCGGCGAGCGCATCTACGCCGAGGGCACGCCGCTCTGCGAGCGCCTGCTCATCACCCGCATCGACCGTGATTTCGAAGGCGACCGTTTCTTTCCCGCCGATTGGCAGCGTCACTTCACGAAGCTGGTCTCGTCGAAGAGGGGCGAGTATCAAGGGTTGGGGTATGCGTTTGAAATCTGGGAGCGTTGAGCGCGGCTGACGCCGCGAGGGGGGCACGTGGGCAAGGTGACACGGGGACAAGGGGAAGGCTTAACTCAAGGGGAGACCGGAAACCGGAATGTATGCTGCGGACATTTTCCCGGCTAATTATCCGGTCTCCGGTTTCCCTTTGAGTTTTGTCTCGAGGTAGGGCTGACCATCCTTGGTCGGCCGCGGTCGAGCAGGGATGCTCGACCCTACCCGATGCAGCACAGTCGTGACGCTGTCCTCGACCCTACCTTGTCCCCGTGCCAGCGAAACCCTTGCCCGCTCGCGTCGTGCGCCCATAGTCGCGTGATGCTGCTACCCCTGCTCCTGCTGGCCGCGATGCCTCCGGTCATTTCCGACGAAGCGAAGGTCCCGCCGTATACGTTGCCGGATCCGCTCGTCTGCGCCGACGGACGCAAGGTGACTGACGCGAAGATGTGGGAAGAGGTCCGCCGCCCCGAAGTCTTCCGGCTCGTCGAGGAGAACATGTTCGGCCGCACGCCCGACACGTCAAAGTCGCAGGCGGACGCCGTGGTCGAGGTCCGTGAGCAGTCCAAGGACGCCTTCGGCGGCAAGGCCTCGCGCACCCAGTTCAAGGTCTGGCCCATCGGCAAGAAGGGACCGTCGTTCGACATGCTGCTCTACGTGCCGAACGCCGCGAAGCGTCCGGCTCCGGTCTTCGTCGGGCTCAACTTCGGCGGCAACCATACCACCACGGAAGACCCCGCGGTCTTCGTCGCCTCGAGCTGGGTCTCCAAGCAGTGGGCCTTGAAGGGCACGACCCAGGCCGACCCGGCCTTGCGCGGCGGTCAGGCCCGTCGCTGGGAATTTGAGATGCTCATCGACCGCGGCTATGCTTCGGCCACGGTTTATTACGGCGATTTCGAACCCGATCATCCCGAAGGCTGGAAGGATGGTTTTCGCGCGGCGATCTCACCTGACGGCGTCAACACGAAGTGGAAGGACGGAGATTGGGCCGCCATCGGCTGCTGGTCCTGGGGCCTCTCGCGCATGCTCGACGTGCTCGCGAAAGTCCCGTCCGTCGACGCCACGCGGGCCGCGGTGCACGGCCATTCGCGGCTCGGCAAGGCTTCGCTCTGGGCCGGCGCGCAGGACCGGCGCTTCGCGTTCGTGATCTCGAACGACTCCGGCTGCGGCGGCGCCGCGCTCAACAAGCGTATCTTCGGCGAGACCGTCGGCGTCATCACCGGGCATTATCCCGGCCGTGGTTTCCCGCATTGGTTCACCGCGCGCTTCGAGACCTTCTCCGAACGGGAAGACCAGCTGCCGCTCGACGCGCATTACCTGCTCGCGCTTGCCGCGCCGCGTCCGCTCTACGTCGCCAGCGCCTCGGAAGACAGCTGGGCGGATCCCCTCGGCGAATTCCTCGGCGCCGTGAATGTCGATCCCGTCTACCATCTGCTCGGTCAGCCCGGCCTCGGCACCAAGGAATTCCCGCCCATCAGCAAGCCTGTCGGCCGGACCATCGGGTACCATCTCCGTCCCGGTAAGCACGACATCCTCCTCGAAGATTGGAAGAACTACGCCGATTTCGCCGACCGGGTGCTGCCTGCGAGATAAGGCTGGTACCGCCGGCGGTTCGGGAAGGGTTGACTAACCTGCGTGAAAGGGGATTTTGGAACCTCACGCTCCTGTATTTCAATGGATAGAATGCTAGCCTCCGAAGCCGGCGATTTGGGTTCGACTCCCAACGGGAGCACCACTTTCCGCGAACCAGTTCGCGAGGGATAAGGCAGGGGATGGCCCTTCCGCATCAGCTTATAACTTATCGGGTAGGGCGGGCTCTCTGAGCCCGCCGTTGAACCGAATGACATTCGTATCTCCGATAGCGAACGGACGGCTCGGAGAGCCGTCCCTGCCCGACACGGAACTGAAAGGGAAACCGGGGGGCAGATAGCAAGCTGGGGTGTCTGACTGCAACCTTCTCTCCGATGTTTCTTTGGTTTGTGCCCGATCAGGCCTGCGCTTCGCTGCTCATGCCGCGGCGACCCCAGACGATCACGGCGCAGCCGATCACCGCGTAGGCGCAAGCGGAGTAGAACAGCGCATTGCGTACTCCGAAGTGGTCGGCGAACCAGCCCATGATGAGGCCGGCGAAGGGGAGGAAGCCGAAGAAGCTCAGGCCGGCGATGGCCGAGACGCGGCCGCGGATCTCCTCCGGGGAGCGTTCCTGAACGATCGTGTTGGCGAGTCCGACCAGCGTCGAGACGCCGAAAGCTAGGCAGGTCAGCGTGCACGCCGCCCAGAGGAAGACGTCGGCCTTGCTCAGGCTGATCAGGGCGCCGCAGATGATGACCATCGTCAGCGCGATCATCGTCTGCCGGGCGGTCTTCGGCAGGAACATGATGCCGACCGAGCCGATGACCGAACCGATGCCCGAACTGAACATCAAAAGCCCCATGTGCTGGGCGTCTAGCTTGAGGATATGCTGGCCGTAGATCGGCAGGAGCATGATCATCGTCGGGAAGACGAAGAGGGTGTTGGTCGCAAGCAGCGTCACCATCGCGAAGCTGGTCGGGTCCTGACGCAGGTGCTGGAAGCCCGCGCCCATGCCGCCTTGGCGCTTTTCTTCCTGCTCTAAGGTGCCTTTCGGGCGGGGAGGGAGGGTGGACAGCGCGATCATCAGCGCGAGGAACGAGACGGCGTTGAGGTAGAATGCCCACTGGGCTCCGAGCGAGCCGACCAGGAAGCCGGCGATGGCGGGACCGACGAGGCGCGTGCCGTGGAAGACCGCGCGGTCGACGGCGATGGCGCGGGCGACATGCTCCTTGCCGACGAGTTCCGGCACGATTGCCGCGGCGGCCGGCATCTCGAACGAGCTGGAGACGCCGAGTAATGTCGCGCACACGATGACGTGCCACATCTGCAGCTGGTGCTGTGCGATGAGCGTGCCCATCACCACGGCGAAGGCGATCTGGGCCACCTGGCATGCCTGCAGGATGAAGCGCTTGTCATATTTGTCCGCATACATGCCGCCGATGCGGAACAGGAGCAGCATCGGCAGACCGCCTGCGAAGTTGACGGCTGCAAGGGCGAAACTGCTCGCCGTGAGTCCCGCCATGACCCAGCCCTGGGCCATCGCTTGCATCCAGGTGCCGGTCATCGAGATGCCTTCGCCGAGCATATACCGGACGAACGGGCCGTTGGGGAAACGCGAGGCCGGTGCGTCAGGATTGGCGGAGGGTTCGTGCATCGGTATCAGAGTATGGAGTATCGAGTATGGAGTATAGGAAAAGAATGCGGGGCAGTTTACCCCGAAACCCTATATTCGATACTCCAGACTCTCGATAGGCCGCTTACTTTCCTTTAAAAGCGGCCTCGGTCGCCTGCCAGGCGGCATCGACGGCGGGCTTCAGGACGGAGGCGATGGCCTTGTAGCCGGCGACGTCGGGGTGGAGGTTGTCTTTGAGATAATGGCCGGGCTTACCTTCGCCGCTGGGCAGGTTGAGGGCGGGGTTGATGTCCACGTACCAGAGGCCCTTGCCTTCCTTCACGATCTCCTGGAGCTGGCGGTTGTACTCGTCGAGCTGCTCCCACTTAGCCTTGCGGGAAGGCGCGCGGGTGGTGGCCACGAAGACCACGGCGCAATCCGGGTTCTCCTTGCGGAGGCGGGCGAGGTATTCGCGGATGCGGGCGATGGGGGCTTCGACGGGATCGCCGGCGTTGATGTCATTGCCGCCGCACTGGAAGACGACCACGCGCGGGTGGTAGGGCAGCGTGATGCGGTCCATGTAGCCGAGGACTTCGGTGGTGTAGGAACCGCCGAAGCCGCGGTTGATCACCGGATACGGCTTCATTTCTTCGGCGACGTTCTTCCAGAGGCGAAGGGTGCTCGCGCCGGAGAAGAGCAGGGCGTGCTGGGGCGGCGGGTTGGCCTGGTCGGCGGCCTCGAAGGTGGCGATGTCCTTGGCCATGCGTAGCGGCTGCTCGGCGAGCGGGACGTGGGGCTTGGCGACGTCGGCCGCGAAGCCGGTGACGGCGAGGAGGAGGGCGAGGAGGAGTTTCATGTTAGAAGGGGCAGGGGTAGGGGTAGGGTTAGGAAAGGCACCGAGGGCGGGAGGGCAAACATAAGAGGCCCGGAGGCTCGGAGGCCCAGAGGCACAGAACCAATGAGGTGCAGGCGGTGAGCGGTTGGCGGTAAGCGGTTGGGAGAACCAGAGAGCAATGGGAGCCTGTGGGCGGAGGGCTTGAGGATGGGAGGCAAATAATAGGTAGGGACACGATTCGTCGTGCCCTGCGCAGGGGAGGGCGCGGCGTAGCCACGCCCCTACCTCAGGCCGCCCTTCGGCGGCCCAAATGCATCTAACCGCTATCCGCTAAGACCTATCTTGGGTTTTGGCTTTTCCCTGCCATCGGTCATCCGTCATCTTTATCCTCAATTCACCGCCATGCCCATCGTCCCTGGTCTCCTCAGCCCTTATGAAGCCGTCCGTGGCTTCGTGTATCTGCCTCGCCTCGTTTCCAAGATCCGCCTGCACGCCGCCGGCCAGTTGCACGCCGACTTCGTGAACAACCTCGGCAAGGCCTTCGACGACCGTTGCTGCCAGTACCTCGGTATCAAGTACGACGAGCTCCGCGTCTGGGTGCTGCAGAATCCCGCCGCGACGCAGGAGGAGATCCTGGCGTGGGCCGAGACCAAGGGCCGCAAGCTTTCCACGAACGACATCGAGATCTGGAACGGCTTCATGACCAAGCGCGGCTGGCGCGACGAAGCCAACGAGGTGCTCGTCCGTCGCCTGAAGGAAAACGGCCTCACCGCCGAGGCCGGCGTGGATACGATGTTCGATTACATCGAGGTCGACGAAGGCCGTCTGGCCCGCCGTCAGGCGCTCTGATCAGGCGAAGTGGCCGAAGCCGCGGACCTTGATCGGTTCGCCGTCGGCGAGGTCGCGGGCGAGGCCGGTACCGGCTTCGACCGTGCCTAGGCGCGTTAGCAGCGTGAGCGGGAACGCCTTGCGGAACGAGGCTTCGAGCAGGTCCGCGCGGTCGGCGCTGACCGCGAAAAGCAGTTCGTAATCCTCGCCGTCCTGCAGGGCGTGCTCCAGGGCCGGCTTGCCGTCCGATTTAGCCAGCGACTTCGCGGCATCGGAGAGAGGCAGGTGCGCCAGATTGATGCGTGCGTCGAACTTCGGACCGAGCAGCCCCGGGAGGTCCTTGGCGAGCCCGTCGGAGAGGTCGGTGCAGGCGGTGACTTCGCCATGGCCGCACAGCCATTCGCCTTCGGCGAGACGAGGGGCGAAGTCGAGGTGCCGGCCGTAGAGCGATCCGCCGAGCTGGCCCGTGACGAAAAGAACATCGCCGGCGGCGCAGGTCTTGCGCGTCAGGATGCGGTGGGCGAAGCCTTGGACGGCGAGCGTGCCGAGGAACGAGCCGTGGGCGCCGCGGCAGATGTCTCCGCCGACGATGCGCAGTCCGGCCTTCGCGGCGGCTCGTCCCGCGCCATGCGCGAAGTCGGTGAGCCAGGTCGCGTCGACGTCCGGACCGATCACCAGCGAAAGCAGGGCGTCGGACGGCACGGCGCCGGCGGCGGCGAGGTCGCTCAGGTTGCGGTTCACCAGCTTGGCGCCCGCGCGGATGCCGTCGCAGGCGGCGTCGAAGTGGCGGCCGAGCAGCACCGAATCGATGGTGCTCGCGCGGATCGAACGTCCGCCCGTGGTCGGCAGGTGGGCGCAATCGCCGCCGGGGCCTTCGGGAAACGCCGGCGCGGCGTCGGCGAGCGACTGCACCACGCGGCGGATGATCTCCTCTTCGGTCAGCTTGGCGACCGAGCGGTCCGCAAGAGTCGTGAGGGCGCCCATGGCCTCAGAGCGTGGAGGCGTTCGGGGCCAGTTTCAACCAGACTAAGTTCCACAGGTTGAAGCTGCAGTGGATGGCCATGCAGGTCAGCAGCCCGTAGCGGTCGCGTACCAGGCACATGAAGGCTCCGAAGGCGAACAGGGGCATGGCGGCCGAATGGCTCAGGTGCGCCGCGCTGAAGAGCGCGCCGGTCAGGCCGACGGCGATCCAGCGGCCGTACTTTTCCGAGCCGATGCTGATGCGACGTAGGGCCGGGTAGATCATGCCACGGAAGGCGAGTTCTTCCATGATCGGCGCGCCGATCGCGACCGCCAAGGTGATGGTCGCGAAGCGCCACGTGGCGGCGTCGGTCTTGAGCACCGCGTCGACGATATCCTGAGGTTCGTCGGGCGGAGGCTGGCCGGCCCAGCCGCGGAGGAAGAGCTGTTCCCAGGCACCGTGGAAGCCTTTCCAGGCGAGCGTCGCCGCAAGGCCGAGGGCGAAGAGGGAAAGCAGCGCGAGCAGGACGCGGGCGATGCCGAAGCCACGCAGCGCCTGGCGGAACGGCGAGCCTGCCGGCTTCGCTTCGTCGGTCTCCACGGAAGGCGCCCAGTCGACGGTCTGCGGCGCGATCGCGCCCATCGCGAGCATCGCCGTCGCCGCGGTGAGCTGGCCGCAGAAAGCCGCTGTGAATAGGTGCGCTTGCGAAATCCCGAAGTAGGTGGAGAAACTCTGCGAGACGAGCTGGGTCACCACCCCGAAGATGATGCCGAACGAGAGCAGCCCAGTGCTGAGGCCCATGACAGCGTCGCCGACGGAAGTCGTCGGTCCGGCGACCTTGCCCGGCAGATTACGCCAGCATTTCAGGGCGAAGATGCCGACGATCGCCACGAGCAGATTGACGACCACGCATGCCCAGTCCCACGGCCCGAAGGCTTCGAGGGACTGCGCGAGCTCGTCCATCTTCGCTTAGGCGCCGAAGACCTGCCGACCGCCGACGAACGTCGCGCGGATGCGGCCCGTGAGGGCGCGGCCGACGAGCGGATTATTGCCGGACTTCGAGGCGAGGTCTGCAAGCGAGGGTGTCCAGGCGGACTTCGGGTCGAGGACGACCAGGTCGGCGAGGGCGCCGGCCTTGAGCGTACCGGCGGCGAGGCCGAGGGCCTTGGCCGGACCGTGGGTCAGGCGGGCTACGAGCAGGGGGAGGTCGGCGTGGCCGCCGGCGACGAGCGCCGTGTGGGCGGCCGCGAAGGCCGTCTCGAGCGTCGCGGCGCCGAACGGAGCCAGGTCGAACTCGCAGTCCTTTTCCGTGGCCGTGCAGGGCGAGTGGTCGGAGCAGATCGCGTCGATCGTGCCGTCGACGAGCGCGGCGATGAGCGCCAGGCGGTCGGCTTCTTCGCGCAAGGGCGGATTCGTCTTCAGGCTCGTTCCGTAGTTGGCCAGCGCCGCGTCCGTGAGGAGCAGGTGCAGGGCGGAGACTTCGGCCGTGACCGAGAGCTGCTTCGCCTTGGCGCGGCGGACGATGTCGGCGGAACCGCCGGACGAAAGGTGCTGCAGGTGGATGCGGGCCTTGGTGAGTTCGGCGAGCAGGCAGTCGCTGGAGACCACGATCTCCTCGGCGGCGCGGGGCAGGCCGCGGAGGCCGAGGCGGAGGGACCAGGCGCCTTCGTGCATCTGGCCGCCTTCGGTCATGCTGCTGTCCTGGCAATGGTCGAGGACCACGAGGTCGAACATCGCGGCGTATTCCAGCGCGCGACGCATGATCTCGTTGTTCTGCACGCCCGAGGTCGTGTCGGTGACGGCGACCACGCCGGCCTTCTTCATCGTGCCGAGCGGGGCGAGGGCCTTGCCTTCATGGCCTTTGGTGAGGGTGCCGGTGGGGAGCACGCGCACCGCGGCGTCGCGGGAGCAGATCTCGCGGAGGAGCTGGATCGTGCCCACGTTGTCCGCCGCCGGGAGCGAGTCGGGCATCGTGACGACGGTCGTGAAGCCGCCGGCGGCGGCCGCGCGGGTGCCGGTGCGGATGGTCTCGCGGGCCGTGCGGCCCGGTTCGCCGAGGCGGCAGTTCAGGTCGACGAAGCCCGGGGCGACCACGAGCCCGGTGCCGTCGATGACGCGGGCCTTGGCTTGGTCGGCGGCGGAGAGCTGGTCGACGAACTTGCCGTCGAGGGCGAAGACGTCGCCCTTGGCTTCGTCGCGCTTCGCGGAGGGATCGATCACGCGGGCGCCGCGGATCCAGAGAGGGGAGTTGTCGGCGGGATTCATCGGCTGATGGCTCCGGTGCAGAGGTGAAGGACGGCCATGCGGACGGCGACGCCGTTCCGCACCTGTTCAAGGATGACCGAGCGGGGGCCGTCGGCGACCTCGCTTTCGACCTCCACGCCGCGGTTGATGGGCCCCGGGTGCATCACGATCGCCTCGGGCTTGAGCCAGGCGGCGCGTTCGGCGTTGAGGCCGAACTGCGAGGTGTATTCGCCGAGCGAGGGGAAGTGCGTGGTCGTCTGGCGTTCGTGCTGGATGCGCAGTAGCATCACCGCGTCGCAGTCCTTGAGGGCTTCCTTCAGGTCGTGCACGATGCGGACCTGCGGGAAGGCTTCCTTGAGCGTCGCCGGGACGAGGGTCGCGGGGCCGGCGAGGGTGACCTGTGCGCCGAGCTTGGAGAGGCAGAGGATGTTGGAGCGGGCGACGCGGCTGAAGAGGATGTCGCCGAGGATCGTGACCTTGAGGCCTTCGACCTTGCCGAAGCGCTGGCGCAGCGTGAAGGCGTCGAGCAGGGCCTGCGTCGGGTGTTCGTGCGCGCCGTCGCCGGCGTTGACCACCGAGATGTCGAGGACCGAGCCCAGGTAGCGGGCGGATCCGGCGGAGGAGTGGCGCATCACGATCGCGTCGACGCCCATCGCGCGGATGTTCATGGCCGTGTCGCGGAGGGTCTCGCCCTTCACGAGCGAGGAGGCCGTCGTGTTGATCGAGACGACTTCGGCGCCGAGCTTCTTGGCCGAGATCTCGAAGGCCGTGCGGGTGCGCGTGCTCGGTTCGAGGAAGAGGTTCACCACCGTGCGGCCCTTCATCATGTCGAGGCCCTTGCCCGGCGCGAGGGCTGGCAGGAACTGGTCCGCTTGGCGGAAGAGCAGTTCGATCTCGGGGCGCGAAAGCTCCTCGATGCCGGTCAGGTCTTTTTTCGTCCAGGTGTCTTGTTGGGCCATGCGGTGCGATTCCGGTGGCCCTAACGAGGTTAGGACCATGGGGAAAGTGTGGAGGGAAGGCCGTTGGTCAAGGGATTAGAGAAAATGGGGGCACGTGGGCATGGTGACACGTGGGCAAGGGGACCCAATAATACGAGGACCGGAGGGCAGGTTGGCCCGAGGGCGAGAGATAATACCGCAGCGTGACCTACCATGTCGCCCTTCGCCCCCTTACTCTGGTCCTCAAGCCCTCGAGACCTCGGGTCCTCGAAGCGCTGGCCCTCGCGACTTACTTAGCGAGCAGCTCCCGCACCTTCGCGCCGATGGCGGCGGCGACTTCGCCCTTCTTGTCCTTGTGGGCGGCGACGACGTTGACGAGGGCGCTGCCGACGACCACGCCGTCGGCGACCTTGGCGATCGCCTGGACGTGCGCGGCGGTGGAGACGCCGAAGCCGACGCAGATCGGCAGGGAGGTGTGCTTGCGGATCTCCGCGACCGAGGCGGAGAGATTGGCGGCCAGCTCGGAGCGTTCGCCGGTCACGCCTTCGCGCGAGACGTAGTAGATGAAGCCGGAGGCGTGCTTCGCGATGAGGCCGATGCGGGCGGGGGGCGTGGTCGGGGCCACGATGAAGACGTTGGCCAGACCGTGCTTCTTCGAGGCCGCGATCAGCTCGTCGGCTTCCTCGGGCGGGCAGTCGAGGACCAGCAGACCGTCGGCGCCGGCGGCGCGGACCTTTCCGCAGTAGCTCTCCAGACCGAACGAGAACAGCAGGTTATAGTAGCAATAGAGCACGATCGGCTTGTCCGTGCAGGCGCGCACCGCGCGGAGCACGTCGAGCAGGCCGTCATAGGTCATGCCGCTTTCGAGGGCGCGCTGGGCGGCGAGCTGGTTCGTGAGGCCGTCGGCGAGCGGATCCGAGAAGGGTACGCCCACCTCGAGCACGTCGGCGCCGTTCTGCGCCAGGGAGAGCAGCACGGCCTTGGACGTCTCGACGTCGGGGTCGCCGGCGCAGACGTAGCTCACGAAGGCCGGGCGGCCTTCGGCTTTGCAGCGGGCGAACGTCTGGGCTAAGCGATCCATGCGCGGAAGGAAGCGGTGTTTGGTCGGGAGGGCAAGGCGAAGGCGAACGTCGCCTGCTTTCCCGGGTTGCCAATCCGGGGCGCGTCCGCACCTTGGAGGCGTCGGCCCAAGTGGTGGAACGGTATACACATCAGACTTAAAATCTGCCGCCGAAAGGCTTACCGGTTCGAGTCCGGTCTTGGGTACGGCGCAACGAAACAGGCCGCACGGGTGGTGCGGCCTGCCTGCCCGTTTCCGGGACAAATAAGTCCAGAGTCCTAGCTACGGGACTCTGGGGTCGGGTACGGAGAGTTTGAATCCTGATTCCGTTAGTCGCCCTCGCGACTGATGCGTCCTTTATAAGGGAGGCTCTTACCTGAGTGAAATTGACTGAGGGTGTTGTGC
>CANGRI010000042.1 GCA_947456525.1 Opitutia bacterium | reverse complement strand
GCAATGCTCGCCTCGGTCGCAACCCTGCCACCGGCGAAACCATCCAGATCAAGGCCAAGAAGGTCGTGAAGTTCCGCGTGGCCAAGGCCGACAAGGACGCGATCCTCGGCGCCAAGTAATCTCTCGCGAGATTCACGCCAAAAGGCGCTCCGCAAGGAGCGCCTTTTTTGTTGTCCGGATTTCCGCCTCACGCGCGCGCGATCGGCACGGTTTTTCTTGCACGCGCAGACGCTCGCGGAATGAATGCATGTCCGCAATCCGCCCGGGTGGCGAAATGGCAGCCGCAGCGGACTCAAAATCCGCCGCCCTCTAAAGGCATGAAGGTTCGAGTCCTTTCCCGGGCACTTGCGGCGACGATCGCCGGAGACGCACGACGCCTCCGGCGGCTCCGCACTCAGCGCGCCCAGGCGACCGCGGCGGCGAGCGAAGCCCCGAGCGCGAACGCGAAGACGAAGACCGACGCGCACCCGCGGTTCGAAAGACGCTCCTTGTAAGAAAGCCCGCTGCCGGGGATTCCGACCGTACCGTCGACACGATCCTTGCGGACGTTGATCGTCGCGCCCGGCCGGCCGGCGGACAACGATGCGCCCGTCTTCGAGACGTTGATCCGGAAGAATTTCCCGAGCGGGATCGTTTTGCGGAAACGGAAGAAACCCATCGGCGAGAAAACTAGGGCCGGGACGGGCCGCGGCAAGCCCGGGCATGAGGCGGCCGGCCGGGAGCGCTTCTTATGACACTCTAAGATCCAAGCCGCGCTTGCCATCCCGGGTCGGCCCGGCCATAGTGACCGCAGTTCATCAACAGACGCATCACGAGCAGGACGGGCGAAAGCCGAACCTGCACCAACCGAGCCCACAAGGCCGCGGTGGTCATCGGAACCGAAAGGAAACCGAGATGAGAGCCGAAAGGCTAAAAACCAGTCCCCCTGCGGATTGATCGTGACGCGCGCCTCCTTCACCGACGCCCACCATGATCAACACCCACGACACCGCCGCCCTCGCGGCTCCCGCCAAGCTGTCCATCCGCGTCAGCGAGGCCAACCGCCTGCACCACCTCTGGAACAACAACGGGACGTGGTGGTTGCATTACACCGAGCACCTCGCGGACTTCACCAAGCGACGCGTGCGACGCTCGCTCCGCACGCATGACCTCGAACTCGCCATCGCCCGGCGCGACGCCTGGCTGCGGACGAACGCGCCCCGGACGCCATGAACCTGGCCTGGCTCCTGGCGGTCATCGCCTTCCACGCGCTCGCGGCGCGCGGGCGCTGATCAGAAGCGCGCGCCGATCCGGGCGGCCAGGCCCCAGTTCGCACCAGGCTGGAAGGAGGCTTCCGTCAGGCCGTCATGCTTGAAGCTCTGACGCGAGTAGGCGATCCACTCAGCCGAACCGCGCACGAACCAGGTCCCCGACTTCTCGAGGAACTGCGTCACGCCGATGCGGATCGGCACTTCGCCGATGGCGACGGCGCGCGAACCGTAGCTGGCGTCCGACAGCACGAAACTCAGGGTCTCGTAGGCGACGGTGAAATCCAGCGTGGTCGCGTGGTCTTCGGTCAGGAAATTACGGACAATGACGCCGTTCTGCAGGCCGGTCGCGCGCAGTTCGACCTCGGCATACTTGCACGGACGCCACACGGCCTTGACGTAAGGGATGGGCAGGATCGAAGCCTCGAAGCGGTCTTCGAGCATGAAGCCCAAGGCGATATCCGTCTCCGCATCAGGGCGCCAGCGCGCGGCGCCACCCAGGCCCCAGCGATGCGAGCTGCCCAAGCTCACGCCCTCTTCGGCGGCGAACTCCAAGGCGTAGATCAGCTGGACTCCGTACTTCTGATTCCAGTCCCACTGGCGGAAACCCGTGACCATCACGTCCCTCGTATCACCATACGAACGGTCCGTCCCGGCGATCGCGCCGCTGAAACGGTTGACGTAGTTGTACCACTCGAGATCGATGGCCCGGTCCGGGGTCTGATAGATCAGCTCGGCGCCGGTGCGGGATCGGCCGAACTCGCCGGTCACGCCTGCCGAATGACTGACCGCATCCGAACCGCGGTATTGGTAATCGGCTGCCAGAATCCAGTTCTTAGCAGGAGACTGGTCAGCTGCAGAAAGTTGCGCGGAAAGAATTGCGCAAAATAAAGCACGTTGCTTAACTTTAAGCAGAGTTTTCATGATTAAAAGCATGATTACCTTAAAAACCCGCGAAAGCAAGCGAGTAGCCCGCTGTGATTATTTTATGGCACGAAATTTGCTTATTAAAAAGCAATATGCTTATTTCTGCGACTTCCGCCCCCTCCACCGGAGATAACGTCTGGGTCTTGGTCAGCACCGCCTTGGTCCTGATGATGTGCATCCCAGGCCTCTTTCTTTTCTACGGGGGCCTCGTCCGCGGCAAGAACGTGCTCTCCATCGCCGCCCAATGCCTCGCGCTGACCGCCATGGGCATCGTGATGTGGTGGGCCTTCGGCTACAGCCTCGTCTTCGGCAAAAGCTATGCCGGCGGATTCCTCGGGCAGATCTTCGGCGGCGGTGAGCACTTCGGCTTCGCCGGCCTCGGGGCCGAGTCCAGCCCTTATGAATCACGGATCTCTTCGGCGACGTTCGCGCTCTTCCAGGCGATGTTCGCGGCCATCACGCCGGCCCTGATCATCGGCGCCGTCGCCGAGCGCATGAAGTTCTCCGCCGTGATGGTCTTCTCCTTCCTCTGGACCATACTCGTCTATTATCCGGTCGCGCACGCGGTCTGGGGGGCGACGGGCGCCTTCTCCGGCCTCGCGAATCCGGAGGCCTCCTTCAAGGCCGCGGACTTCGCCGGCGGCATCGTGGTGCACATGACTTCGGGATGGTCGGCCCTCCTCCTGTGCATCCTGGTCGGCCCGCGCGCCGGCTTCGGCAAGCGGCCGATGACCCCGCACAGCATGGTGCTTTGCGTCGTCGGCACGGGCTTGCTTTGGGCCGGCTGGTATGGCTTCAACGCCGGTTCGGCGCTGGCCGCGGACAGCGTGGCCATCCAGGCCTTCCTCACCACGACGCTGGGCGCCGCGACCGCCACGCTCTCCTGGGCGACCATCGAAAAGCTGCATCGCGGCAAGATCTCCGTCCTCGGACTTTGCTCCGGCGCCATCGCCGGCCTCGCCACCGTGACCAATGCCGCGGGCTTCGTCTCGGGCGGTTCCGCCGTCGTGATCGGCCTGCTCGCCGGCGCCATCTCCTACTGGGCGTGCTCGATGCTTAAACCCAAGTTCGGCTACGACGACGCGCTCGATACGTTCGGCGTGCACGGCGTCGGCGGCACGATCGGCGCGCTCGCCACCGCGCTGCTGATGGACGCACAGGCCAATGCGGCCGGCGGCGCCCTCGTTTCCAAAGGACTGCTCAAGGGACAGCTCCTTGCCATGCTGCTCTGTATCCTGCTCTCGCTTACCATGACCTGGATCATCGCCAAGGTCGTCGCCGCGACCATCGGACTACGCGCGACGGAGGAGGCCGAAGCCCAAGGCTTGGATATCGCTGACCACGGCGAAGAGGGATATTACCACAATTAAGGGGCTTTTTCGGGGCAGGCTTCCGCAGGTATGCCTTTTTTCGAGCAGGCCCGCGGGCGTGATAAGATGTTTTTTAAGCACAATTAGGTCATCGGCTCGAAAGGTGGCGGTTGGCACGGGGGTTGCGTAAGAGCACTCGCCATGAACTCCCTGCTACGAACTCTCACCATCCTCGCTCTGGCGGCAGTGCCCTATCTGTCGTCCGCGCAGAACGCGCCCGCCCCGGCGGCCACCCCGGCCGTCGAAGCGGCCAAAACCCCTCCGCCCCCTCCGGCTCCTTCGCTTGAACAGCGCATCGCCGGCCTCGAGGCCTACATCGCCAACGGTGATCCCACCGTCGCGCTGAAGACCGGCCCCAAGGACAAGGACGGCAACCCGACGATCCCGGCCGGCCTCACGACCGTCGCGGCTTCCAACTCGGGCCCCGGCCACAACTCCTTCATGATGGTCAGCGCCGCCTTGGTGCTCTTCATGACGCTCCCCGGCCTCTTCCTCTTCTACGGCGGCCTGGTCCGCGCTAAGAACGTCCTCTCCGTCGTCGCGCAGTGCTTCGGCCTCGCCGGCCTCGTCGCGGTGCTCTGGTGGGCCGTGGGTTACTCCTTGGTCTTCGGTAAGAGCTTCGACGGAACGCTCCTCGGCCACGTCTTCGGCGGCAGCGAGTTCTTCTTCCTCAACGGAGTGAACTCGGCCCCGAACACCGACTACGCCTACTGGCTCTCCCAGAACGTGTTCTCGATGTACCAGCTCATGTTCGCAATCATCACCCCTGCCCTGATCGTCGGCGCCATCGCCGAACGCATGAAGTTCTCCGCGGTCGCCCTCTTCATGCTCGGCTGGATGTTCCTGGTCTACTTCCCGATGGCCCACGCCATCTGGGGCATCACCGGTGACATGAACGGCGTCTGGAACGCCAAGGCCTCCATCAAGGCGATCGACTTCGCCGGTGGTACCGTGGTCCACATGACCTCCGGTTGGTCCGCCCTCCTCCTCTGCATCATCCTCGGACCTCGCATCGGCTTCGGCAAGAAGGCCATGACGCCCCACAGCATGGTGCTCTGCGCGGTCGGCACCGGCATGCTCTGGGTCGGCTGGTACGGCTTCAACGCCGGTTCCGCCCTCGCCGCCGACGGCGTCGCCGCTCAGGCTTTCACCACCACCACGCTCGCCGCTGCGGTCGGTGCCTTCACCTGGGCCACCCTCGAGTGGATCATCCGTAAGCACGCCAGCGTCCTCGGCTTCTGCTCGGGCGCCGTCGCCGGCCTCGTCGTGATCACCCCTGCCGCGGGCTTCGTGTCCGCCAACTCCGCGGTCCTGATCGGCGTCCTCGCCGGTGTGGTGCCCTTCCTGGCGGTCGTCTACCTGAAGGCCAAGCTCGGCTACGACGACGCTCTCGACACCTTCGGTGTCCACGCGGTCGGCGGCACCCTCGGCGCCATCGTGACCGGTGTGTGCGCCACGGCCGACGCCAACAGCAACCTGACCACCAACCTCAAGGACATCGTGGGCAAGTCCCTCGTGACCGAACAGTTCAAGGCGATCGGCGTGACGCTGGTCATCTCCCTGGTCGCGACCCTCATCCTCGCCTACGTGGTGAAGGCCCTCATCGGCCTCCGCCCGACCGAAGAAGAAGAAGCCCGCGGCCTGGACATCTCGGACCACGGCGAAGAAGGTTACAGCCACAACTCCTAAGCTTCCCCCAGAGGGAGCCGGCTCGCAGGCCGTCCGATTTCGGACGGCCTGCTTCTTTTTAGGGGTATCCTGACAGTGCTGATCCCACAATTTCATTGCCCTTTCCGAGATGCTGACAGCAAAATGTCTCTATTCTAAGCCTATGTTGAAAATATCCGCCCAACTGAACGACGAGGAATTCCTTGGCACCGCCGAGGACCTGGCCGCCTTCGTCTCGGATAAGCTCTCCTCGCTCGGCTTCGGCGACCGCCACCGCTCGACCGAACGCCTCGTGCGCTTCTACGCTTACGAAGGCCTGCTCTCCAAGCCCGAGCGCGCCCCGGACGATCGCCGCAAGGCCAACTTCGGTCCGCTCCAGGTCAGACAACTGCTCCTGGCCCGCCTCCTGGCCGAACGCGGCTGGGATCTCGACCGCATCCGCACCCTGCTACACGAGAATCGGATGATCCCGCAGCTCAACAAGCTCATCGACGAATTAGCCACGCCCACCGAGGCGGAAAAGCTCTTCTTCCGGACCCGCGCCAGCGACCTCGACTCGATGTCGGAGCCCGTGATGAACTATAAACCGGCCCGGAGCGCCTCCCCCATCTACTCGCAGCGCGACGAACCGCACGCCCCCCTGTCGTCCCCGAAATCCCCCCGCAAATCGAGTTACGCCACCGTCCAGCAACTCCGCCAGATCGCCGACTCCGACGAAAGCCCGGCCGACGCCCTGCGCCTGATGATAAAAAAGGAGATGATGCGCGACGATCTCACCCCCGCCGCGCGGAATCTCTTCGAACAGCTCCTGGCCTTCAATCCGACCTCCCGAGGCGACGAACCCAAGAGCGAAAGGTGGACCAAACTCCGCCTAGCCCATTGGTGCGAAGCCCACTTCAATATCGACAGTCGCATCACTCCCACGAAGGAAGAATTACAGGAAATTGTGGACAATTTCAGCAAAGCATTGATGAACAAGTACTTGTAATTATGACAGTAACAACTGGGTGATAATGACAAAAAAGAACCTTTGTCGGTGTTGACATTATAAGGGTCTTGGGGTAAATAGGAGGCGATGATTCCTCCCATGAACCAACCCAAGATCGAAATCCTGCCCCTGAAGAAGGGCTTCCTCCGTGCCGCCTCCGATGCGGCGCACGTCCTCGTCCGTCTCGTCGCTCCGGCCCAGCCCGCCGGCGTGACCGAAACCCCTCGCGCCCCCCTCGACCTCGCCTTGGTCATCGACCGTTCCGGCTCGATGGGCGGCACCCCCCTCGAAGCCGCGCGTGAAAGCGCGGCTCGCATCGTCCGCGGCCTCCGGGCCGATGACCGCGTCGCCATCGTGGCCTTCGACTCCACCATCGAAGTCGTCCAACCGCTGACGCAGGTGACCGACCGCGAAGCCATCGTGGCGCGCATCAAGTCGATTGACGACCGCGGTTCGACGGACCTCTTCGGAGGCTGGGAAGAAGGCGTGAAGCAGCTCGCGCCCTTCACCCGCAAGGATCGTATCGCCCGCGTCATCCTGCTCAGCGACGGCCAGGCCAACCAGGGACTCGTCAACGAACAGGAGATCTTCGCTCGCGTCACCAAGGCCGCAGGCGCCGGCATCACGACCTCCACCGTCGGCCTCGGCCACGGCTTCAACGAATCGCTGATGACGGGCATGGCCGCCGCCGGCGAAGGCGTGGCCAACTTCGGCCAGACGGCCGATGACCTCGACGAAGCCTTCGAAGAGCAGTTCGCCATCATCTCCAACAGCTTCCTCCGCCAGGTCAAAGTGAGCGTGCAGGGCGGCAGCGACGTGCAGGTCCGCCTGGTCGGTGAGATCCTCGAGAACGGCGCGACCCGCAGCCGTAAGCTCGGCACCCTCCCTTGGGACGCCTCGCTCGTCGCGGTGGTCGAGATGAAGATCGGCGCGCTGGCCAAAGCCGACGCGCTCGCGGCGGTAAACTTCGAGGCGGTCACGAAGGAAGGCGAAGCGGTCAAATTCGGCCCGGAACTGATCGCGCTCCCGGAAGTCGATCTCGCCGCCTTCTCCGTCCTGACGGTCGACCCCGATGTCGCCGCCCTGATCGACGAAGCGATCGTCGCGGAGAAGATCGAAGCCATCGAGGCGCTGACCCGCGGCCACAAGTTCGCGGAAGCCAAGCAGGCCTTCGAGGAACTCCTGAAGCGCCCCGGCCTCTCGGATTGGGCCAAGCAGAAGATCCAATACCTCAAGCAGCTCCTCGACGAAGACGCCATCATGGCGGCGAAGGAGATGCGCTACGGCCGAGGCCGCATGATGAGCCAGTCGAAGATGGCGGCGACGGCCAGCTACAGCATGTCGGTGGACGAAGCGGTCGAGGCGGCCAAACCGTCCTACCTGCGTCGCAAACGCGCCGACGGCCAGGCCTCCAAGCCGAAGCCCCCTCAGGGCGGCCAGACTCCGCAGGCCTAAGCGGGCCAAACGCCTGAATTCGCCCGGTGGAAGTAATTCCACCGGGCTTTTTGTTGCCCGGTGAAATCCGCGGGGCAAGATGACCGCCCGTCCCTATGTCCCGCGTTCTCCGCATTACCCTCTGGAGCGTCGGCATCCTTGCCGTCGTCCTCGGTGCCACTCTTTTCTGGGTCGAATCCCAGCTCCGCCCCGAACCCCTTGGCGCCCGCGTCAAAGGCATCCTTGCCGACGCCAAGATCAAGGGCGGCATCGTCCGCATCGAAGCCTCGCTGGACGGCAGATTCTCCGCCGAAGGCATCGACCTCACGTTGGCCGACGGCACCAAGATCGCGGCGGCGTCCCTGAAGGGCGAGGCTCAGCTCTTCTCGATCATGAAGGGCACCTACGCCTTAAGCAGCCTTGAGATCAAGACGCTCGACGTCGATCTCAGCGGACGCAAGCAGGTCGCGACCGCCGGCCCGGCCGCCGGTTCGACGACTCCGGCGAAGACGACCTTGCCGCCCTTCGTGCTCGGACCTTACGCCGTCTCCGGACGGGTGAAGCTCGCCGACGGCACGCTGCTACGGTTCAGCGTCCGCGGCGACGAATTCGATTCCCGCGGTAAGGCCGACTTCCGCGCCGGCGTAGCCTGGCCGGGCTTCGCCGTAGGCAAGCAGCTGACCGACCCTCGCGGCGAAGTCACGCTGAAGGCCGACTTCCGTCGCCCGCTCGGCGCCGAAGGCGTCGGCCTCGAAGACCTGCTCGCCGATATCGGCAACCTGCGGCTCGAGCTCGCCGCCAAGGACGCCAGCCCGCTCGCCGCCGGCTCCGTCGGCTTCGTCCTGGATGCGGCCAGCCAAGCCGGCAAACCCGGCCTCAACTTCTCCGGCACGCTCAGCGACTCCGCGAGCCGTCCGGCGATGAAGCTGTCAGGACTGCATCTCGCCGGACGGACGACGGTCGAAGCGCAGCTCGACATCGACCCGACCCGCTTCGGGATCCTCAGCCAGCAGCTCCCGGATGTCCGCCTCACGGGCAAGGCGAGCGGCGAAATCGAAGCCTCTCGCTGGCAGGCCAGCGCGGACCTCAAGGCGCTCTGGGCCGACCTGAGCAAGTTCTCGAAGTCGCTCGCCAAGGATAGCCGCTCGGAATGGAAACTGGCGGCCAACGCCCAAGGCTCCGCCACCGGCTTCGCCGTCAACAGCCTGGCCGTGACCGGCAACGGCGTGACGATCGCGATCCCCCAGACGCTCACCTGGAAAGGCGGCCTGCTGCCGGAGAACGCGAACGACGCGACGGTGACCATCGCGGCCAACGACGCCGACCTCATGGCGCTTAATCCTTTCTTCGCCGCGGCGGACATCATCGCGACGGCCGGCCGCTGGACGGGCGAAGCTTCCGTCTCCTTCAAGGATGGCAAACCTGTCGTCACGAGCATCCGGACGCACAGCCTGCGCGGCGTCACCCTCGAGCGCGGCGGCAAGGTGCTCATGCGCGAGATCGACGCCGAACTCCCGGTGAAGTCCGAAGACGGCGCGATCTCGCTGGCGCCCTTCAGCCTCAGCTGCGCCGCCGGCAACATCGCCAACGGCTCGCTGACGCTCCGCCCCGGCGCCGACGGCGCCTGGTCCGCCCTCGCCAACGTCAACGTGGGCATCGTGGAACTCGCATCGCAACCGAACTGGGAAGACCTGCCGGTCGATAAGCTCAAAGGTATCCGCGTGAGCGCGCAGGTGGCCGTCGACCGCGCCGCGGGCAAGCCTCCCGTCGTGGCCTCCGCCGAAGCCCGCATCTTCCGCCAAGGCCTCAACCTGCTTGCGCTCAAGCTCCGCCAGCCGCTCGCGCTCGACGGCAGCAAGCCGACCGGCGTGCTCGTCGAAGCCTCCGCGCGAGACCTGCCGCTGGAATCCCTCGCGGCCGTCGTCCCGGGACTGAAGCTCACCGGCGACCTGAAGCGCGCCGACCTGGTCGCCGGCTTCAGCCGCGAAGGCCTGTTCGTCCGCACCGAAGGAGCACCGCTCGCCTTCACGCGCACGAGCGTGAGCTGGACCGGCAAGACATGGGTCAAGGATTGCGACCTGGCCGCCAGCCTCGACCTCCTGGTCGGCGACAAGTCCACGGTGATCGGCTTCAATCAGGCCGAACTCAAGAGCCGCAACCGCGTGCTCGCCGCCGGCGACATCAAGGTCGGCCTCGGCGAGGCCGGCACCACGCTCCGGCTCGCCGGCGACCTCGGCGCCCTCGCGGAGCAACCTTTCGCCGGGCCGCTCAACATCGTCACCGGCGGACAATACCGCGCGAACGCCGAACGTGCCCAGAACGGGGCGATCGACGTCACGCTGCAGGTCGACGAAGTCGGCCTCAAGCAGAGCGAAGGTCGCATCAAGACGGCCGTCATCAGCGCCAAGTACGCCCCCGCCGCCAACGGCCTCAGCGCCGAAGGCTCCTTCAGGATGCAGGCCGCCAACCTCAGCGCCGGCAAGTTCACGCTGACCCAGGCGACCTCCGGACCGAAGACCGACTGGCAAGCCGTCATCTCGATCGATAACGTGGACGTCGACGACTTCCTCTCGCTCCTCCCCAAGAACGAGGAAGCGGCCGAGACGGGCGCATCGCCTGCGCCCAAGCCGGACCGCGCCCCTTTCTGGGCCAACCAGAGCGGCTCGCTGCAGCTTACCATCGGCACCGCCAAGGCTTATGGTGTCCGCGCCGAGAAGGTGATCCTCCGCGCCGAAGCGGAGGAGAAAGCCATCCGCCTCACGCAGCTCAGCGGCAAGCTCGCCGAGGGGACGCTCAGCGGCCGTGGCCAGCTGGCGTTCCAGCCGACGATCAGCAACGGACCCTACTCTCTCTCGGCGACGGTGGCCCTGAACCAGTTCGAGTTCAGCAGCGTTGCCCAGGCGGTTCCTTCGATGAAGGAATTCGTGCAAGGAAAGGCCGACGCCACGGCCTCCTTGACGAGCGTCTGCGGCACGCCCGGCGAACTCGCCGGCAAGCTGCAAGTCGACACGCAGCTGACTTCGAAGGGCGGCCGACTCCGGGCCTTCGGCGACAAGAACAGCAGCATGTCCCTCTCCGCGAACAAGGCCGGCGACGTGACCGAAGTGGTCGGCGGCCTCGCGATGCTCATCGGCGCGAACAACAACCCCAAGATCGCCAAGATCGGCGCCGCCATGACCGCGGCGGCCAAGCTGCAGAAAGCCGTCGCCGACTTCCAATACACCGACGCCACGATCAAGGCGACCCGTCTGGCCTCCGGTACGATCAAGCTGGATCAGGCCGACATCCGGAACGAGACCCTCCACCTCACGGCCAAGGGCGGCATCACCGTCGACCCTAAGGTCGGCTTCACGGACTGGCCGCTCGCCCTCAGCACCCAGATGCGCGGCGCGGGCGAGTTCGCCCAATTCTTCCAAGCGCTCGGCTTCGCT
The DNA here is from genome assembly GCA_947456525.1 of Opitutia bacterium. GTDB lineage: Bacteria > Verrucomicrobiota > Verrucomicrobiia > Opitutales > UBA953 > UBA953. Next base: position 3,615 of record CANGRI010000042.1, on the reverse strand, counting down.
ACCGGCCCCTCCAAGGACGGCTTTACCGACGGCCCCGGCGTCAACGTCTCCGGCTCGGTGAATCAGGTGAAGACCGACCTGGTCGAGAAACTTCAGCAAGCCGTGGACAACGTCCGCGCGAGCTCGAACGCCGCCGCGGCGCCGGCCACGGGAACTTCGGGCACGAAGGCCGCGCCTTCCGGAAAGACGCCCGCGACCGACACGCCGGCCAAGAAGCGTAATCCGCTCAACGACCTCTTCAACGTGCTCGGAAAGTGATGACGGCGACGAAGGCATTCTTGGCGGGAACGTTCCTGCTGGCCGTCCTCGTCGCGCTCTCCCTTTCGGTCGGCCCCCAAGGCTTCGGCTGGGGCGACGGGGGCACCCTCATCATGCTCCGCTCGCCGCGCGTGCTGGCCGCCCTCGCCGCCGGGCTCGCCCTCGGCATCGGCGGCGCCGCCCAACAGGGAGTCTTCCGCAATCCGCTCGCCGATCCGGGCCTCACCGGCGTCTTCGGCGGCGCGCTCTTCGGGATCGCCCTGCTCCTCGGGCTTTCGCCTGAATCAGCATGGCAGCGCGCTTGGTTCATCCCAGCCGCGGCCTTCGGCGGCGCGCTCGGCACTTCGGCCCTGCTCGTGCTCTGTGGAAGCGGCGGCTCGACCGCCCGGCTCCTGCTGACCGGACTGGGACTCAATGCCTTCACCGCCGCTGGCACGCTCGTCATCGCCTCGCGCAGCGGCGAATCACGCGAGCTGCTGACGAACGGCGCCTACGGCGACTGGCTGGGCATGGCCACCATCGAGCTGACTTGGCTGCCGGTCCTGCTCTGCGCAACGGCGGCGATCCTGCTGATTCCGACAGCCCGTTCGCTCGACCTGCTCTCGTTCGGCGAAGACGCCGCCCGTGGCTTCGGCTGCGAAGTCGGCACCGTCCGGCGCAAGGCGATACTTCTGACCGCGCTGGCAGCGGCGGCCGCGACCTGTCTCGTCGGTCAGGTCGCCTTCATCGGCCTGCTCGCACCGCACCTTGCGCGCGCCTTGGTCGGCCCCCGGCACGCCAAGGTCCTGCCGCTCTCCGCGTTGCTCGGCGCCATCCTGCTCCTCGGAGCCGACACCGCCGGGCGCGGGCTATGGCCTCAGGCGCCGCTTTCCGCCGCCGCGGTGAGCGCGGTCATCGGCGCGCCGCTCTTCATCTGGATCGCAAGGGGGGCGCCATGAGTGAAGGCCTGATCGAGGCCCTCGGACTCGGCGTCGAGATCGACCGCCGTCGCATCATCGACGGCGTATCCCTATCCGCCGCCGGCGGGCAGACCGTAGCGGTCGTGGGACCGAACGGCGCAGGCAAGACGACGTTGCTACGCGCCTTGGCCGGACTGCTCCCTCACGACGGCGAACTGAAGGTCGCCGGCCATGACCCGAGCATCGTCGACGTCGCGACCTGCGCCCAGAACCGCGCTTACTGCGCGCAGAAACCGGTCAGCGCCTGGGATTATCGCGTGAGCGATCTGGGCGAGATCGTCGGCGACCCCGTCGGCTACGACGCCTGGCTTGAAAAACTCCGGCTCGGCGACTGCGCGGGCCGTCGTCTTTCCGAACTGTCCGGAGGAGAGCAAAAAGGCGCGCACCTCGCGATGGCCTTCGCCTCGCTGGCCGAACCCTTCGGCGGCGCGCTGCTGCTCGACGAACCCGCGTCGGCCCTCGACCTGAGCCGTCAAGAAGCCGTCCGGCAGGCCATCGTGGCGTTCGCGCAAGCTGGCGCGGCCTGCGTCATCGCGACGCACGATCTCTCCTTCGCGAGGCGTTGCGACCTTATCTTGGTGCTCTCGGAGGGCCGTCTCATCGCCGCAGGCGAACCCGCGTCGACCTTGACCCCGAAGGTCATTTCCGAGGTCTGGGGCGCATCGGCTTCGACGGTTTCGTGAGCGCCGCCTGCGGCAGCTTGCCATGACGGGCGGCCGAAAACAGGAACTGCTGCGCCAAGCCGGCGGCTTCGCCGAAGTGCGCCTTCCCGAATTGCTCGAGCTGGGCGGGCTTCCATCCGCGTAGACCATAGGTATCGGCCAGCGCCTGGAGCACCCAGGTGTCTACCGGGAAACTTTCCAGACGACCGAAGCCGAAGAGCGTGACGCAGGACGCCACTTTCGGCCCGACACCTGGAAGGGCCTGCAGCTCTTCCAATAACTCCGGGGTCGGTAGCGCGGCGAACTCCTCGGCCCACCGTCGACGGGCGATGAGCTTCTTGGCGGTGCCACGAAGATAGGCCGCGCGATAGCCCAACGAACAGGCGCGCAGCACGGCGTCGTCCGCTGCGGCAATCGCCTCCCAGGTCGGCATCGCATGGAAACCTCCGCCCAAAGGCTCGCCTAGTTTCTCGGCCAACGCGGCGACCATCACGCGGATCTGCAGGATGCGCTTGTTCGAACTGCAGAGAAAGCCGATCAGCGTCTCGTGAGGATCCTGACGGAGGATGCGCAGGCCGGGATACGCCTCGCGGGCGACGCGCAGCACGGGGTCGGAGCGCCACGGCAACGCCTCGGCGAGACGCGCCTGGGCACCTTCCGCGTCGAGATAATCACGCAGGGCGGCTTCGGTGTGCGCGGAGCCCTTCAGGCCGCGCCACTCGAGTCCCTGCGGCCCATGGCGCAACGAGGCGAGCGTGACGCCGAAGACGCCGACCCAGATGCCATCCGGCTCACGCTGCCAACGGAAGGACTGGCCGCCGTCGAGCTGCTCAGCCAGCAGGCCCGCAGGGATATCCTCCGCGAGCCGCAAAGGCCGCCAGGATGTCCACTCCGCCGAGGCCATCGGGCTCAGCGGCGGGCGAGGTCCGAAGGCGTGCCCCAGAGGAAGCTGTGCTTCGACGCGAGGAACTTGCCCTTCGCGTCGACCAGCGAGACGCGCCACGCGATCGGACGCCACTTGTCATCGCCGGACTGCTTGCCCGTCAGGCCGATGACATACTCGCCGAACGGGAAGCCCGGCTTCAGGTTAACCGCGAAATCATAACGCTCGGGGGGCGTGTTTTCCTTGCGGACCACTTCAAGGACCAACCGACCGTCGGCCGGCGGGGCCACATCCAGCTTCACGAAGAAGTAATAGCCGGGACGGGCGTCCTCCTCCGTGCGGAAGACCACGTCGGAGCCATGATGCTCCTTGGCGCGGAAAGCCTCCGAAGCGCGGGCCACGTCGGCCTCGCTCCGGCGGCGTTCGTTGACGTAGGCGATGCCCGGGACGTCGTCATTGGACGCCACGGGGGTATCGCAACCCGAAAGGAGCAGCGCGGCGAGCGCGGCCCACACGGAGGCCTGGCTCACCGCTCGGCTCACTTCTTCGCCTTCTTCTTGCTCGCGGCGGCGCGGGCGACCTTGACGCGAGCCTTCTTGCGCTCGAGGTAGGCGCGGCGACGGCGACGCTTGATGACTTTATTGCTCTGTTGGCCCATAGTGTGTGCATCCTCCCGCAACCCCTTGGATGGTCAAGGAGAAGGTTTACGGACCTACCCCGGAGGGCCTGGGCGAGGAAAGAGTCCTTTCTGGCTGCCTGGGTAGGGATCGAACCTACGACCAAGTGATTAACAGTCACCTGCTCTACCGCTGAGCTACCAGGCAGTGCGAAAGGAGTTCAATCAAGGCAAGGT
>CANGRI010000041.1 GCA_947456525.1 Opitutia bacterium | reverse complement strand
TTGATCGTCGGCAGGGCCGCGGCGATACGCTGGGTATTCGTGATGGCGCCGGTCTTCTTGTCCTGGGGGACGTTGAAGTCGACACGGACGAGGACACGCTGGCCCTTGACGGAGCCGAGTTCGCGGAGGGTAGGAGCAGGCATGGTGGTGAAAGGCAGCACAGAAAGGCGTAAGCCCAAGGGTGGGAAGAACAAACCGCCCGCGGCCTCGCAAACCGTCGTAACCGCCCTCCCCCGCCCCGCCAGGAGCCCAAAACAAGACAGGCGGCCCGGATGGGCCGCCTGTCGCGGTGGAATCTAAGCGAGGCTTAGAGCTTGGCCGTGACCTTGCCTAGGAGCTCGACGACGCGGTTGGAGTAGCCCCACTCGTTGTCGTACCAGCTGATGAGCTTGAAGAAGTTCTTGTTCAGCTCGATCGAGGAGCCGGCGTCGAAGATCGACGAGCTCTTGTCGTGGATGAAGTCGGAGGAGACCACTTCTTCGTCGGTGTAGGCCAGGATGCCCTTCATGTAGGTCTCGGACGCCTTCTTGAGGGCGGCCTTGATCTCGGCGAGGGAGGTGTCCTTGGTGGTCTTGACGGTGAGGTCGACGACGGAGACGGTCGGGGTCGGCACGCGGAAGGCCATGCCAGTCAGCTTACCCTTCACTTCCGGGAGGACGAGGGCGACGGCGCGGGCGGCACCGGTGGCGGACGGGATGATGTTGATCGCGGCGGAACGGCCACCCTTCCAGTCCTTCTTGGACGGACCATCCACGGTCTTCTGCGTGGCGGTGTAAGCGTGGACGGTGGTCATCAGGCCTTCGGCGACGCCGAAACCTTCCTTCAGCAGCACGTGGACGAGCGGCGCGAGGCAGTTCGTCGTGCAGGAGGCGTTGGAGATGATGTGGTGCTTGGAAGCGTCGTACTTGTCGTCGTTGACGCCGATGACGACGGTGATGTCTTCATCCTTGGCCGGAGCGGAGATGATGACCTTCTTGGCGCCGGCTTCGAGGTGGCCCTTGGCCTTGGCGGCTTCGGTGAAGAGGCCGGTGGACTCGATGACGACCTGGACGCCGAGCTTACCCCAGGGGAGTTCGGCCGGGGTCTTGGCGGAAACCACTAGGATTTCCTTACCGTTCACGACGAGGACGTCGTCTTCGAGCTTGTCCGGGGAGGACTTCTTGGAGGAGACGGTGCCGTTGAAGCGACCCTGGGTGGAGTCGTACTTCAGGAGGTAGGCGAGGTTGTCCGCAGGGACGATGTCGCCGACGGCGACGACGTCGAAGGTCGTGCCGAGGTGGCCCTGTTCGACGAGGGCGCGGAAGACGAGACGGCCGATGCGGCCGAATCCGTTGATAGCTACTTTGGTGGCCATGGTATGGTGTGTAGAAGAGTGGGTTCCTGCGGGAGCGGGAAAGGGATGAAAAAGGCCCTGCCGACCCGCATTGGCAAGCGAGAATGCGAATCAGGCCCCGGCGGACCAGACGGCGGAGGCCAAAGGGGGCAAAACCACCCTGCCCGCCTCGATCCGCGGCACGGGACCGGGCGCATGGAGGCAAGACGGGAAAGGCGACACGACCACGGGCGTCCAGTTGCCGGCACGCGGCAACGCCAGGCTGACCTCATGATCATGCGGATTGCAGGCGATGAGGACGCGGGAAGACCCGAGGGCCCCGTCGGCGTTCAGGACCGCCACGAAGGCCTCGCCGCCTTCCTGATGGGTGACCTGCATCCAGCCCGGCGAGACGGCCAGGCGCGGGCGCATGACGGCCCCGGCCGCCGACAGGCGGAAATGGATCAGCCGGGCGACGAACTCGTGCTCGGCCCGGAAACGGTCCAGCCGCACGCCGTCGAGGCGATTGAGGTCCCCGCGACGCCAGGTATTGCTGACGCCCCGCTTGGTCATGAGGAAGTCCTGGCCGGCGCAGAGCATCGGCACACCGGCGGCACACAGGAGGATGACATGCATCATGCGCGTCCGCAGGACGTCGTCAGGCGCCGGATCCAAGGCGTCGGAAGCCGCGCGTTCGGTGATACGGTCCAGCCACGCCATGTCGTCGTGCGACTGCGCATAACGCAGGCGGGCCGAAGGGCGGAAGGCGCAGGCGGCGACGTGGTGGAGCAGGTCGGAAGCCTTCGCATGGCCGCGTACGTAGGCCGGCAGGAACTCGCGGAAAGCGTCGTCCCAGCTGGTCCAGGTGGTGTCGTCGAGGTCGCGGGCCGCATGGCCGCGGAAGCTCCATGGCTCGGCGATGAGGATCTTGTGCGGCGAGCGTACCCGGAAATCGGCTTCGATCTCGCGCAGCAGCGGCGTGCCGAGCAGTTCGGCGAGGTCGAGGCGGACGCCGTCGACGCCCAACGTCTCGGTCCAGTGATAAAGAGCCGCATGCACGAGGCGCTTGAACATCGGCGCCTCGGCCCGGACGTCGTTGCCGCAGCCGCTCCAGTTGGTGAGTTCGCCCTGCGGATCAACGCGGTAATAATAAGGGGCATCGATCGCCCCGAGACCGTTGGGCGAACCGAAATGATTGAGCACCACGTCCATGATGACGGTGAGCCCGGCCTCATGGCAGGCGCGCACAAGTTCGCGGAATTCCTCGATGGCGATGGCGCCCGGCGCGGACGCGTATTGGTTCGCGACGCCGAACGCGCTCACGGGCATGTAGCCCCAATGGTACTCCTCCTTGTCCGCATGCTCGAATTCCGCGCAGGGCAGCAGCTCGATCGCGTTCACGCCGAGCGAGCGCAGGTAGTTGCCATGCGAACGCACGTAACGGGCGAGGTCGCGGTAGCCGCCGGCGGCGGGCGCGCCTTCGGCCAGGCCGAGCAGATCGCGCAGGTGCCCCTCCAGGATGACGAGGTCCTCGACGGGCGGAGGCGCGAAGCCGTCATCGAAAGGAACCAATGTTTCAGGGCCTACGATGACACCCGCGGCCTGCTTCGGGCCGACGACCGCGCGCGCCCAAGGGTCGACGAGCTGCGTCTCGCCGAAGCGCTCCCGGGTGCCGGCGTCGCTCGAGGCGACGGAGATCCAATAATGCGCGCCGGTGAGATTCTCGGGATGCATGCCCGACCACGCGCCCTGCCCTTCGGGCTTGAGCGCGAGCAGATGATGGGCTCCGCCCGAGGGCTGGCTCCAGCTGACCTCGACCGCGCGGGCCCGCGGGGCGAAGACGCGGAACTGCGTCGAACGCGGGCCGACGATCGCGCCGAAATTGCCGGGCGGCTCGAGGAGGTCGAGCGGATCGGAGGCAAGGATGTCGCCGAGTTCGAGCAGTTCGTCGGTCTCGAAGATCATTCGTACCGGCGCGGCGGCCGGATCGGCGTCGGCCGCATGGAAACGGAACACGTGCCGGTCCGTACGGCGTCGAGAGACGAGCAGGTTTCGGTGGTTGTCGGCGGAACGCCGGATGTTGTCGGCGTCGTGCGGCGGCTCGACCCAGCGGCCGCCGTCGCGAAGGAACTTGAATTCGACCTCTCCGGCGGCACCGAGGACCTCGTCCGCGGGGACGCTCAGCTCGAAGCCTTCGGCCCCGGCGACGCATACGGGGCTCAGGACCCAGCGCTCCATGTCGACGGCGCGCCCCCAGTCGTTGAACGGACCGGCCACGCTGACCGTCCCATCCGCGACCTCAGGGCACAGGGCCTTCCAGAAAAAGAAATGCACGCGGCAGGCTTCCAGCCAATGCCCCGAGCGCAACGACCACGCGCGGACATCGGCGGGCTCGAGCAACGTCAGTCGGGCGGGCGGATTCAAGGCGAGCGGCGGAAGACCCGGAGCGGTCCAGTCGCTCGTGAGCATGACGAGACCGGAGACCTTCGTCTCCCAGCGCGCGCTGGCCAGCTCTCTCGTCATCAACGCCAAGAGGAAGGGCGGAAAAAGTTTTGGCGAGCAAAAGCGGGCTTCCCTCCCGGCCGAGGCTTCCCCACGATGCCTGCGTGGAAATAAGCGTACTAGTCAGCGACTGGGAGGGACACCGCCTCCTCGATTCCGGCGACGGGTTCAAACTCGAGGAGATCGGCGGCGTCCGCATGATCCGCAGCGAGCCCAAGGCCTGGTGGAGCAAGACCCTCCCCGCCGCCGAATGGGCGCGCGCCGTCGCGGAGCACGAAGAAGGCGGCCGCGAAGGGCGCTGGAAACTCAAGGGCAACTGCCCCAAGGAATGGGAGACCAAGCTCGGCAAACTCCGCTTCCAGCTCCGGTTCATGGATAATTCCAAGCAGTTCGGCGTCTTCGCCGAACAGTCGCCGCATTGGAAGTGGGTCGCCTCGCGCCCGCAGAAGCTCGAACCACGCCCTCGCCTGCTCAACCTCTTCGGCTACACCGGCGCCGCTTCGCTCGTCGCCGCCCAAGCGGGCTGGCACGTGACCCACGTCGACGCCTCCAAGCCCGCGGTGGCCTGGGGCCGCCGTAACCAGGAACTCTCCGGGATGGCCCAGGAACCGATCCGCTGGATCATCGAGGACGCGATGACGTTCGTGAAGCGCGAGGTGAAGCGCGGCAACAAGTACGAGGCCATCATGCTCGACCCGCCCGCCTTCGGCCGCGGCCCGACCGGCGAGTTCTGGAAGGTCGAACGCGACCTCGCCCCGCTGCTCCGCGCCTGCCGCGAACTGCTTTCACCTCAGGCCCAGTTCATGATCCTGACGGTCTACACCATCGACGCCTCTTCGATCCTCTGCCATAACCTGCTCGAAGAAGTCACCCGCGGACTCGGCGGCAAGGTCGACATCGGCGAACTGGCTCTCAAGCAGGAAGAAACCGGCCGCCTCCTCCCGCTGTCGCTGTGGGGTCGCTGGACGTCAGGCAAGCAAGGTTAAGGCATCAGACCGGCTTCAATCTGGCCGGATTGCTTTAATTGGTTTCCAAACCGCGGGTTTAGGCATCTAAATGTCGGTGTGAGCCTAGTCCCTGACCAAGCTACCTTCCGCCAGTTGGCCCAGCAGTCCGACCTCATCCCGGTGTGTCTGGACATGATGGCGGACCTGGAGACGCCGGTCTCGGTCTACGCCCGCCTCCGCGCCCTCGGCTCGCCCTTCCTTTTCGAGTCCGTCACCGGCGGCGACAAACTCGGCCGCTACAGCTTCTGCGGCGCCGCCCCGGCGATGACCCTCACCGCCTGGGAAGACCGTACCGAGATCACCCGACGCGACGGCTCCAAGGAGACCATCCCGACCCCGGCTGATCCGCTGACGCTGGTGAAGAAGGAACTCTCCGGCCTGCGCGTGGCCAAGGTCCCGGGCCTGCCTCCCTTCGTCGGCGGCATGGTCGGCATGGTCGGTTACGAATACGTCCACCGCGTCGAGCCCACCGTGCCGAAGGCCGCCAAGGATCCGGCCGGCACGCCCCTGCTCCACTTCATGCTCGTCGACCGCGTCGTCGCCTTCGACAACGCCCGCCAGACCCTCCGCCTCATCGTCAACGCCCGCGTGAAGTCGCCGGCCGACGCCGATGCCGCCTGGGCCGCCGCGAAAAAGGAACTGGAAGCCCTGCGCGCCGTCGTCACCGGCCCCCGGGCAGCCGTCGCCGCCGAACTCCCGGCCGTCGCGGAATTCGCCACCGGTCAGGCCAACTTCAGCCAAGCCGACTTCGAGGCCGCCATCCGCAAGACGCAGGAATATATCCGCGCCGGCGACTGCGTGCAGGTCGTGCTTTCACGCCGGACCGACGTCGCCTTCAAGGGCGACCCGCTCGACCTCTATCGCGTGCTGCGCCACGTGAATCCTTCGCCGTACATGTTCGTCATGGAGACCGGCCGCGGCTTCGACGTCGTGGGCGCGTCACCGGAAGTGAACGTCCGCCTCACCGGGCGCCTTTGCGAGATCCGGCCGATCGCGGGCACGCGCCCCCGCGGCGCCGACGAAGCCGGCGACCGCCAGCTCGAGGCCGAACTGCTCGCCGACCCGAAGGAACGCTCCGAACACCTGATGCTCGTCGACCTCGCCCGCAACGACCTCGGCCGCGTCTGCGTCCCCGGCTCCGTCAAGGTCCCCGACTACGCGATCGTCGAACGCTACTCGCACGTGATGCACATCGTCTCGCAGGTCGAAGGCCAGCTCTCGCCCGAGAAGGACGCGTTCGACCTCTTCCGCGCGACGTTCCCCGCCGGCACCCTCTCCGGCGCGCCCAAGGTGCGCGCCATGCAGGTCATCTCCGAACTCGAAGGCGAGCGCCGCGGCATCTACGGCGGCGCCGTCGGCTACTTCGGCTTCGATGGCGGTCACGATTCGTGCATCGTCATCCGCACCGCCTCGCTCCGCGACGGCGTCGCGAGCATCCAGGCCGGCGCCGGCGTCGTCGCCGACTCCGTGCCGACTTCCGAATACGAAGAGACCATCAACAAGTCCAAGAGCGTCCTCCGCGCCCTCGGCCTTGCCGCAGGCCTCCGCTCCTAAACGCACGCGCGTGCCCAAGTCCAAGCCCCAGAAGAGCGCCCACAAGAAGGCGAGCCCTGCGGCCAAGCCGTCGAAGCGGCCTAAGAAGGAAGCGAAGAAGCTGCCGGTCCCGAGCAAGGCGACGCCGATCGCCACGGCGAAGCCCGTCCCGACCAAACCCGCTCCCGCACCGGCGCTTCGTCCGGTCCCTGCCCCTGAACCTGACACGGACCCCACCGAACCGGGCCTGCCTTGGGAAGAACTCTCCACGGAAGAGCGTTCGCCGATCCGCTACTACCTCGATCAGATCGGCAAGACGCCGCTGCTGACGCTGGAAGAAGAGACCGCGCTGGCCCGTCGCGTCCTCAAGGGCGACGAAGCCGCCCGCCAGAAGATGATCCAGTCGAACCTGCGGCTGGTCGTACGCATCGCGAAGGACTACGATAATTTCGGCCTCTCGCTCATGGATCTCATCAGCGAAGGCAACTTCGGCCTGATCAAGGCCGTCGAGCGCTTCGACCCCGACAAGGGCGGCAAGCTGAGCACCTACGCCTCGTGGTGGATCAAGCAGGCCATCAAGCGCGCGCTGGCTTCGAACGGGAAGACGATCCGCCTGCCGGTCCACATGGTGGACCGTATCGCCCAGATGCGCCGCATCACCGCTCGCCTCACCGCCGAGATCGGCCGCGAGCCGCACAACGAGGAGATCGCCCAGGCGATGGAGATTCCGCTTTCGAAGGTCGTCCACATGAAGTCCATCGCCAATCGCGCTGCCTCCCTCGACCAGCCGGTCGGCGAAGAAGGCGACGCGACGCTCGGCGACCTGGTGAAGGACGAATCCGAACGCACGCCCTTCGAGACGCTGCGCGGCAAATCCGACAACGACGAGATCGCCGAGATGCTCACCGCCCTCGACCCGCGGGAAGCCGAGATCCTGACGCACCGCTTCGGCCTCAATGGCGAGAGCCCGCTGACGCTCGAGGAGGTCGGCGAACTCTTCAAGCTCACCCGCGAACGCGTCCGCCAGCTCCAGCAGTCCGCCCTCATGCAGCTCCGCCGCATCATGACCGAACGCCAGAAACTCCTGACGCCGGAAGACGTGAAGAAGAACAAGCTGGCCGAGGCTCGCTCCGAGGTGCTGAGCGAGTTCTTCCGCTCCAAGGGCATCACCGTCCCGCCCAAAGGCCGGGGCGGCCGCGAAGGTCTCTGACCTGCCTGTTTTTGGTACGGATTGCCTAAGTTAGCACTCGGCTTCCGAGGTTTTTGACCATCTGGGCCCCGGCGGGAGGATGGCAGGGGTCTTGCTTACTTATGAGCATGATCCTCACCGACTACAAGGGGGCGAACCTCTTCGACGAACTCGTCGACGCCTCGGGCAAGATCCGCCCGTACTATCGTAACGTCGCCGACAAGCTCACCAGCCTCGGCAATGAGGAACTCAGCCAGAAGCTCCGCAGCCTCGAACTGCTCTTCCTGAAGCAGGGTATCACCTTCACGGTCTACGGCGACGAGAAGGGTACGGAACGCGTCTTTCCCTTCGACCCTTTCCCCCGCGTGGTCCCCGCCGGCGAATGGGAACACATCGAAGCGGGCCTGGTGCAGCGCATCACGGCGTTGAACCTCTTCCTGTACGACGTCTACCACGAACAGCGGATCATCAAGGACGGCATCATCCCGCCGGAAGTGGTCTTCGGCGCCTCGCATTATCGGCCGGAGTTCGTCGGCGTCTCCGTCCCAAAAGACGCCTACATCCACGTGTGCGGCACGGACCTGATCCGCGATCGGGACGGGCGGTACCTGGTCCTTGAAGACAACGGCCGCTGCCCTTCCGGCGTCTCTTACGTGCTCGAGAACCGTGCCGCGATGAAACGCGTCTTTCCGCAGCTCTTCGGCGCCAGCGGCGTCCGCCCGGTCGACACCTATCCGGCCGACCTCCTTGCCACGCTCCGTCACGTGGCTCCGCGCGAGAACCCCAACCCTAACGTCGTCCTGCTGACCCCGGGCGTCCATAACAGCGCCTACTTCGAGCATTCCTTCCTGGCCCGCCAGATGAGCATCGAGATCGTCGAAGGCCGCGACCTGATCGCCCTCGACGGCTTCGTCTACATGCGCACCACGCGCGGCCTCCGGCAGGTCGATGTCATCTACCGCCGCATCGACGACGATTTCCTCGACCCCCAGGTCTTCCGCAAGGATTCCTGCCTCGGCGTCCCGGGACTCGTCGACGCCGTCCGCCGCGGCAACGTCGCCCTCGCCAACGCCATCGGCACCGGCGTGGCCGACGATAAGGTCACCTACGCCTACGTGCCGGACATGATCCGATATTACCTCTGCCAGGAACCCATCCTCGACCAGGTCCCTACCTACCTGGCCTGGCGCGACAGCGATAAGAAATATATCCTCGAGAACCTGCCCAAGCTCGTCGTCAAGGCGGCCAACGAGAGCGGCGGCTACGGCATGCTCATCGGCCCGGCCGCGACCGCGGCCCAGATCGAGGAGTTCCGTCAGAAGGTGACCAACCACCCGCGCAACTACATCGCCCAGCCGGTCGTGAACTTCTCGCAGCACCCCACCCTCGTCGACGGCGGCCTGGAAGGACGCCACGTGGACCTGCGCCCGTTCGTCCTCTGGGGCGATACGGTCAAGGTCCTCCCCGGCGGCCTCACCCGCGTCGCCCTCACGCGCGGCTCCCTGGTCGTCAATTCGTCGCAGGGCGGCGGCAGCAAAGACACGTGGGTCCTCGCGGCCTGACCTCACGGCCATGATGCTTTCCCGAGTCGCCGACCACCAGTACTGGATGGCCCGCCAGATGGAGCGGGCCGAGAACCTCGCTCGCCTCGTGCGCGTCTCCGAGGAGATGCTCCTCGACGACGAGTCGCTCGGTCGCGGCACGGCGCAGGAATACTGGACGCCCGTCCTCGCCGCCACAGCCATGGAAAGCTCGTTCCGCGTCCTCTACCCCGAGCCCAAGCAGGGCGACGTCGCCCGCTTCCTCACCCTCGACCTGCGCAACCCCGACTCAATCCTTTCGTGCATCCGGCTCGCCCGCGAGAACGCCCGCTCGGTCCGCGACAAGATCTCCGACGAGATGTGGTCCGAGATCAACGCGCTGAACCTTTTCGTGACCTCGCCCGAAGGCCTCGAACTGCTCGAACGCTTCCCGCAGGCCTACTACGAGAAAATCATCTCCTCCTCGATGCTCTTCGACGGCATCACCGACGCCACGCTGACCCGCGACGAGGGCTGGAACTTCCTCCAGCTGGGCCGGCTCCTCGAGCGCGCCGACATGACGAGCCGCTTCCTCGACATCCGCTCCCAGACCTTACTCGCCGACGGGGATTCGGCCCTTGAATCGCTCCAATGGGGAGCGGTGCTGCGCGCCTGCAGCGCGCACGCCGGCTACCGGCGGGTCCATGGCGGCGAGATCAGCGTCGAAGGGGTCGTGGATCTCCTGCTCTTTTCGAACGAGTTCCCCCGCTCGGTCCGCCATTGCATCCGCCGCGCCGACGAGGTCCTCCACGACATCTCCGGCACGCCGACCGGCCGCTATTCCAACAGCTGTGAGAAGATCACCGGCGCTCTCCTGGCCCGGCTCAGCTTCGCCGGACCGCCCGAAGTGATGGCGCGCGGGATGCACGCCTACATCGACGAGCTGCAGGTACAGCTCAACGCCGCCGGGCAGGCGGTCTTCGAGAACTACGTGCTGCTCCCAGGCGAGGTGGATCGCCACTTCCCTCGAGGCACCCGTCCGGAATCCCTCTCGGACTGGCAGCGCGAACAGCAGCAGCAACAGCAGCAGCAATAAGGACGCCGCGCGCCCATGAAGCTCCGCATCCTCCACCGGACCGAATACCGCTACGCCCTTCCCGTCCGCAATAACACCAACGAGCTCCGCGTCACGCCCCTCACCAACCTGCGGCAGAAGCTCGGCCTCCACCTGGTGCGCGTCCTGCCCGCGGTGCGGATGCGTCGGTACCCCGACCTCTATCGCAACCAGGTGCATCTTTTCGAAGTCGAAGAGACGCACCGCGAGCTGGTCATCGATGTCTCGAGCATGGTGGAGACGATCGCAACACCGGTCTCCGCCATCCCGACCGACGTGCCGATCACGGCGGTACGCTCGGAGGAAGTCATCGAAAGTTTCCAGCCCTACCTGCTGTCGGACGGCCCCATCCGCATCACGCCCGAGATCTGGCGCGCCGCCGTCGACGTCGAGAAGGACCGGGGCGACCTTTTCTCGGTGGTCATCGGGCTGATGGACTACATCCATACCACTTGCAAATACGTCCCGGGCGCGACGCATATCGGCACCAATACCGAGGAGTTCTTCGCCAAGCCCCAAGGGGTCTGCCAAGATTACGCCCACCTGCTGCTCGCCCTCTGCCGTTCCATCGGGATCCCCGCCCGCTACGTCTGCGGCTACGTCTATGATGCCAAGCGCGGTGACGTCATCGGCAGCCACGCTTCGCATGCGTGGTGCGAGCTGTGGATCCCGGGCTACGGCTGGCTCGGCGTCGATCCGACGAACAAGAAGGTCATCCACGAGGCTTATGTCGCCTCCGCGGTCGGTCGGGATTACCGGGACGCCACGCCGGTGAGCGGAAGCTACTGGGGCGGTGGCGACCGGGAGATGCGCGTGACGGTGCACGTCGAAGCAAAGTAGGCCGGTTGGCTTTCTAGTATCGCCCAAGCCTGCCCGAGGATGCAGGCTCCCCTCTATCGCGGTCCGTCCTCATGCCTCTGCTCGCTCCCTCCCAGGCCCCTTCCTCTCCTTTCGGCTCGTTCGCCTGCGCCTGGAAGCTTTCCCGCCAAATCCATGCGGGCAGCTCTTGGCGGAGTTCGCTGACCAAATGCGTCGGGCGTTCCTTCACGGCGATGGCGACGCACGGCTCCTTCTCCCCCTGGGTCGACTTCCTGCTCCGATCTGAGAACCGCCGTTTTGCCGAAGCTAACCCGATGCTCTGGCATCGCACCCTGTTGGGCTACCTCTCCACCCGCTGGGACGGCCATAAGAAGCTCAAGGTTCTTCGGGATAGCTACCGCTTCGCCGAAGCCCATCCGGGACCTTTGCTGGATAGCCTGCTCGAAAAGAAGCCCCAAGGCTTCACTTTCGCCGAAGTCCCTCTGGGCGAAGAGTCGGGCAACATCCGTTTCGCGCTGATTTCAGATGATCGCTTTCGCCGCGAGGGCGAATGGACCCTCCGGGTATCCTGTGACCAGATCGGCGGCGAACTGTGCTCCATCGCCTTCTCGGTCGAGGAAATCGACGGCAAATGGGTCGCTTACGCCGGCGCCATCCAAGGGGGCAGCGGCGCCAACGAGGTCACCATCAAGGCCTCCGCCAAGGCGATGCACGGCGTCCGGGCCAAGGCCATGGCCATCTTCGCCCTGCAGGAACTCGTCAGCACCTTAGGCTTCGCCCGGCTGCTCGGCGCCGGCAATTCGATCCAGATGAGCAACGCCAAGCACATGATCCATGTGCCCTGGAACAAGATCTCCTTCAATTACGACGGAATGTGGGCCGAAGCGGACGGCAAGGCGGCGGAGGATGGCTGGTTCGAACTGCCCTTACGCGAGGTGCGCCGTACCCGCGAGGAGATCAAGGCGAACAAACGTCCGCTTTACGCCCGTCGGTATGCGCTCTTCGACCAGCTGCAGGAAGCGGTCGCGAAGGGTCTGTCGGCGCGATAAGCCCGGAAAACAAAAAGGGCCCCGTTGCCGGGGCCCTTGTGATCAGCCTCTAATCCGAAGATTAGAAGTTGTAGCGAACGGTGAGGTCGGTCGTGCCAGAGGCAGCCTGGGCGTCGGAGTAACCGACGGCGAGCTGGATCTGCTTGCTCACGTTGTAAGCGGCTTCGACGCTCCAAGCGTTGTTGTGAGCGGCGTTGCGACCGAAGGAGGCGGCGGCTTCGAAGTTGTTACCGAGGTCCTTGCGGAGGCCGAGGGTCTTCACTTCGTTCGAACCGAGAGCGATGGTGGCGTCGATACCGTAGGCAACGTTCTTGAAGAGGTAGCCGAGGGAGACGGAGTCAGTGCCGTTGGAGGCAGCAGCACCGTTAGCACCACCGATGGAGGTGTTGGCGCCAACGAAGAAGTTGGAGCTGCCGAGAACGGCGGTAGCGGCGAGGGAGTAGCCCTTGGTGTCGGTGTTGTAGCCGAGACCAACGCGGTTGTAGGAGAGACCGGCCGGAGCAGCAGCCTGGGCGGAGGCAGCGGCAGCGAGGGTCGTGAGGGTGAGGATCGGGAGGATGTGCTTCATATGCGTGGTTGGTTGTAGGCATGAATGAGCGTTAAACAACAAAAAAGTGCGTTTTGTCATCAGCCCGTCACAATCGCCCCGAAGCCGATTTTAAAAACAAACAAAAAGGGCCCCGTTGCCGGGGCCCTTGTGATCAGCCTCTAATCCGAAGATTAGAAGTTGTAGCGGGCAGAGATCGTGGTCTCGCCCGACTTGCCGGCAGCGTTGCTGTCGGAGTAGCCGACGGCGAGCTGGACCTGCTTGCTCACGTTGTAGGCGAGCTCAACACCCCAGACATCGTTCTTCTGAGCGCGGTTGTAGGAGAGGGCGCCTTCGATGTTGTTGCCGAGGTCCTTACGGACGTTGAGGCCGTAGGATTCGTTGGAGGCGATGGAGACGGTGGCGTCAGCGCCGAGGGCGACGTTCTTGAAGACGTAGCCGAGGGACACGGAGTCAGCGCCGTTACCGGTGCTGTTGCCGCCGATGGTGGTCGAGGCACCAACGAGGTAGTTCGAGCCACCGATCAGGGCAGAGGCCGAGAGGGAGTAGCCCTTGGTGTCGGTGTTGTAGCCGAGACCAACGCGGTTGTAGGAGAGACCGGACGAGGCAGCAGCCTGGGCAGAGGCAGCGGCAGCGAGGGTCGTGAGGGTGAGGATCGGGAGGATATGCTTCATAGCGCTGTTACTATTGCGACAGGTCGGGAACAAAATCAAGCAAGTTTTGCCCAAAATCGCCCTACCCCCGTTTTAACGTTTGTTTTACTCACCTCTATTCACAACCCCCTGTGAATAAAGCTGGGGGTCATTGATGATCAAGGGTTAGGGTTTTCACTAAGGAGAGGGCCCGAGGTATGACTGGCGCGACTTACTCCCACCTAAGCCCATCCCACCCCAGGGTAGCTGGACACTTAAACAGTGAAAATAGGGCTTTTTCCTGTTTTAACAGGAAAACCTCAAAATTGCCCTCATCTGGGTTAGGTCCGACCCCTCCCCTGCCCAAGCTTATAGCCGGCTTACATGGTATGGCCCGCCACGCACTGCCAGACGCCCGACAGGAGATCTGGCCTGACTGAGGGGGGCTTAAGAAGCTCGGGTAACAAAAAACCCGCTAGGCGAACCTGGCGGGTTTTGGGCAGGCCTCGTGTGAGGCTTACTTGCGGCGGAACTTCGAGTTGAACTTCTCGACGCGACCGGCGGAGTCCACGAAGCGCTTCTCGCCGGTGTAGGCGGGGTGCGAGTCCATGGTGACTTCACGGCGGATGACGAAATGTTCGACGCCGTCGATCACCTTGGTCTCCTTCGACTTCATGGTCGAACGAGCCGGGAACTCGCGGTTCGTGGATACATCCACGAAGACGACGTTGTTATATTCAGGATGGCCTTCCTTCTTCATAAAATAAGGGGTTTACTAGGGGTTAGCCCTGACGCGCCTTGTAGCGGGGGTGCGTCTTGTTGATCACGTAGATACGGCCCTTGCGGCGAACTACCTGGCAATTCGGGTGACGCTTCTTCAGCGACTTGAGGGAGGAGGAGACTTTCATGGTCGGGAGAGCCGTTTTAGTAACGGCAGGTCGGCCAACAAAGGTAACCTGGCACCGACTGTCAACGGGATTTCCTATGCTTGTTTAAGCTTTCGTCCGGGCTTTGACTAGGACCCATGGAAACACGCGTCCGCCCCGCCCTGCCGGCCGATATCCGGGCGATCAACGCCATCTATAACCACTACGTCCGGACCAGCACCTGCACCTGGCACCTTACCGAGGAAACCGATGAAGGCCGGCTGGCCTGGCTCAGGCATCGCGGGCCGGCCCACCCCGCCTTGGTCATCGAAACGGACGGCAAAGTGGTCGGTTGGGGCTCCCTTTCGACCTATAACACCCGCCAGGGATGGTCCGCCACGGTCGAGGACTCGATCTTCATCGACCAGGCCCAGCAAGGCAAAGGCCTCGGGACCCTGATGTTGAAGGAACTGCTGCGACGGGCGGAAGCCATCGGGCATAGCTCGGTCATCGCCCGAATCTCGGGCGAACAGACCCCCAGTCTGCGCCTGCACGCCTCCTTGGGCTTCGAACAAGCAGGGCTCCTTCGCGGCGTCGGGCACAAATTCGGCCAGAAACTCGATTGTGTCTACATGCTGAAGACGTTGCGCCAGCCCTGACCTTGACAGGGGGAGCGCTAACCCTTTGCTCACCTATCCGCTTTAATGCTCAGGTGGTGGAATGGCAGACACGCTGGATTCAGGTTCCAGTGCCCCTAAAGCGTAAGGGTTCAAGTCCCTTCCTGAGCACCAAAAGCAAGACACGACCCCGGCGACCCCGGGGTC
>CANGRI010000040.1 GCA_947456525.1 Opitutia bacterium | reverse complement strand
GTCCGCCCTGCCTCGCGCAGAGACGCCCATCCCAAAGGGAGACCGGAAACCGGAATGTTTGCTGCGGGCCTTAGGTAGGGGCGCGACGGCGTCGCGTCCGCTCTTGCCCCTGACCTTTCCGTCTCTACCGTCAGGCCATGCTCGCGTGGTTACGTTCCCTCTTCGCTCCGAAGACGCCCGCGCCTGACCTCAGCCAGGCGCCGGACGAACCCGTGCCGGCTGAACGCGCCCCGTCCACCCGCCCTTCTAACCAGCAGGGCTGGATCGGCGTCGACCTGGATGGCACTTTGGCCGAAGCGACGCCTTGGCAGGGCATGAGCCATATCGGACCACCGGTGCCGCTGATGATGCGCCGAGTCCAACTTTGGCTCCAGAAGGGCCTCCGCGTTAAGATCATGACGGCCCGCGCCGGCGACCCCGAAGGTCTCGCCGCCACGCAGGCTTGGCTGAAGGCCAACGGGCTCCCGGAACTGGAGGTCACCGACAAGAAGGACTTCGGGATGATCGAGCTCTGGGACGACCGCGCCATCCAGGTGGTGCAGAACCGTGGCATCTGCTTCCTCGGTACTTCCTATTTCGCGCGTCCGAAGGCCCCGATCCTCCCAGATGAGGTTGCGGAACGCACCTTCATCCTCGTAGGGTCGGAACCGAAAGCCCCTCCCCAGGGTCCTAAGCACAGCGCATGAAAGCCTCCCTCAAGCTCGAGTACTCCCTCCGCGTCCTCTCCCAGCTCGCCCGCCGCCACCGCGGCACGGCCGTCACGCGCATCGAAGAACTCGCCCGACTCGAGGACATCCCGGCCAATTACCTCGTCCAGTTGCTCAACGAACTCCGCGAAGGCGGACTGGTCGTCTCGAAGCGCGGCAAGACCGGCGGCTACCGCCTGGCGAAGGACGCCGAAGACATCACCTTGAAGCAGGTGCTCGCGGTCGTGGAACCCGAGCTCGTGGAGACCAAGATCACGCTCAAGGGCGCGTCCGGACCCCATGTCGCGGCGCTCTGGCGCGAAGTGTCGAAGCGCTTCGACAAGTCCCTGGCCGGTTTCACGGTCGCGCAGCTCGCGCTCTCGGAGTCCGGCACGGATTTCGAGATCTGAGCGGCGCTTCGGCGAAGCCGAAGCGAGGGGACACGTGGGCAAGGTGACACGGTGACAAGGGGAAGACATGTATCAGGTGGAAGCGGTTGGCGGTTAGGAACTCATTTCGGCTTTCAGCCGCGGGAACCCGAAGCCGATGGCCGATGGCTGAAAAGCCGACCCCGGAGAGGCCGATGCCCCGATGGCCGTCACCCGTCACCTGAAATGCCTTTTCCAACCGCCAACCGCTAACCGCCAATACCTACCGCGGATGGGCATGAAGGTTGCCACGTCCTCGATGAAGGCGTACCCTCTCCCCATGTCACCCCTCCGTCTCGCCGCCTTGCTCGCCCTCACCTGCGTCTCCGCCCTCGCCGAAGACGTCCCCACGCAGATGACCACGCGTGGCAAGGAACTCTACCATGAGGACTTCACCAAGCCGCTCGCGAAATACACCGGCAAGCCCAACGGCTACGCCAGCGGCTTCGAAGGCTGGCTCATCCATGGCACTGGTCCGGAATCCCGCGGAGGCCAGTGGAAGCAGGTCGACGGACGATTCCAGGGTTCCGAGAACCCGCAGGTGAAGCACCCCGCCACGGCTTCGTACGGCATCAAGTTCCAGAACATCATCCTCCAGTGCCAGCTGCGCCTCGAGGACGTCGAGCTCGACAAGGACCCGGCCCACGGCCGCAAGTATCGCTACATCCAGCTGCGCGCGACGAACGAGCGTTCCTACCTCTGCAGCCTCAACCTCAACCAGGGCGGCTTCCAGATCAACAAGGACGACAACGACCGCGACGGCCCGGACAAACTCGAGGTCCTCGCCACGCATAAGAAAGCGCTCGCGCTCGGCGAGTGGCACACCGTCCTCATCGAGATCATGGGCGACGAATACGTCGCGACCGTCGACGGCCACACGATCTCCGGCCAGCACGCCGCGATCGGCCAGCTTAAGCAGAGCTTCATGGTCGTCACCGGCCCCGAAGGCTCGATCCGCGACCTCCATCTCTGGGAAGCCAAGCCGAACGCCGACTGGCCCATGACGCGCGCCGTCATCGCCGCCCAGAACAAGCCGATGGCGCCGGCGAAGCCCGTCGAGAAGAAGTAAGCGCGGCCTAGGTGTAAGCGGTTCGCGGTTAGCGGCTGGGAACACAGCCGCCGTGAGGGGACGTAAAGCAGAAAGGGACGAGCATACCTGCTCGGCCTATAATTACTAATTATCCTTCCGGCTGGACTTGCTGGCCGAGGACTTCGAGTCGATTTCCTTCTGCAGTTCCCTCGCTCGCTGCTGACCCTTAGAAATCACTTCGGGTGATATTTCGTTTTTCAAAATGGAAAGCGCGTAAGTAGCGTCATAGCGATCGTCCATGCCCCTTAGGCTAAGATAAGCGACTGTTTCGACATAATCCTTCCGGTCTAAGCAGCGAATCGCCGCGGCGTAGTAGTGCGACCTCACGTCGGGCGGGGACTCCGAGGAGCCGTCGTCCTTATCTGACTTTCCGGCGGCCACCAGGGCATCTACCTCCGCCTGGAGCGACTTAGTCCGCCTTTCTCCGCGCAAGATGTCCGCAGGCGACAGCTCATGCCGAAGAACGTAGAGGCCGTATTTGGCATCATCCCGCCCGGAAACTCCCCGAAGGCTCCAGTAGGCATAGGCCTCGATCTCATCCTTTGCCACACCGACACCATCGGCATAGCAACATCCGACGTTATATAGCTCTCCAGCTTGGCCCGTCTTGATCAGCGCCATGTGGCTATTGAATTCCCGCACTTCCAGTGGCGTCATGCCCGCGGAAGTAACCGAAGGCAGGAGCGCCAGGACGCCGCACGAAACCGCGAGCAGCCAAGACCGAGGGGCAGGGAGGGGCATAACAATAATATATAAAACGCCATGGGCCCGGTCAATCCGCCGAGCAGCCGGAAGCGTGAGCAGAATACCCTAATCGACCGAAGCCAGACGCCCAGCAGGGACGTGATTACCATCACGTCCGTTCGCCAAGGGACATAGAATATCATCGCCGCAAGCCAAGACCCGCTGGCTCCCTGCCTGCGGACTCGAACGGCGGCGATAGCAATCGCCGCCCTACCCATCCCACCACCTGTATCGATGCCTCATCCATTCAGTCCTCTACGCAGCCCTCCATTCAGTCATCAATTCAGCCCTCTCATGATTACACAGGCCGCAGGCCGATTTGCACTTTTGCACTTAGGACAGCACGTGGTGCTGTCCCTACCCCGATGCAGCTATGTCGTGACGCGGTCCCGACCCTACCCAAGGCAGCATCTTCCATTCAGTCCTCGATTCAGCCCTCAATGCAGTCATCGACTCAGTCCTCTGAGTGGCCGCCGCACTCCATCCTCGATACTCCGCACCCCCTCCCCTACCTTCCCGCCGTGGACCTCTTCTTCACCGCCGTTGCGGCGGTCATGCTCTACCTGCACAGCCTCCGGGATTTCGCCCGCGAGGTGACGCGCCTCGGCGGGTCGCACCTGCGGCATGTCCTGCAGCGCGTGACGGCCAACCGCTTCGGCGGCGCGCTCGCGGGCGCGTTCAGCGCGGCCTTGGTGCAGTCATCCTCGGTGGTGAACTTCATCACCATGGGCCTGACCGAGCAGAAGGTCCTGCCCATGCGCGCGGCCTGGACGGTCATGATCGGCGCCAACGTCGGCACCACCCTCACCGCCTGGCTCATCGCCTATAAGTTCACCGGCATGGGACCGATCTTCGTCTCGGTCGGCGGCCTCTGGTCGCTCTTCGGCCCGCGGCGCTGGCGTACCTACGGACACCCCGTCTTCCACTTCGGCCTGATCTTCCTGGCGCTCAGCCTCATCAGCTCGACCCTCCTGCCGCTCGCGCGTTCGCCCGAGGTCATGCATTGGCTTGAAGCCGTCTCCACGCCCCTGCGCGCCTTGGCCTTTGGCGCCCTGCTGACCATGCTGGTTCAATCTTCGTCGGTCGTGGTCGGCCTCACCGTGCTCTCCGTCGCGGGCGGGCTCATCGACCCCGCGCTCTCGATCTGGATGGTCGTCGGCGCGAACCTCGGCACCGGCTGGGTCTCGCTCTTCAACTCATCGACCTTCGGCCCCACCGCGCGCCGCCTCGCGCTGTTCAACGCCGGGCTCGACCTCTGCGGCCTCGCGCTCTTCGTCGCCGTGCTGCAGTTCGCCATCCGGCCTTTGCTCGCGCTCATGCCGGAACCAGGCCTGCAGGTCGCGCTGGTGCATTCCGCCTTCAATCTCTCGGCGGCCATCATGGCGCTGACGCTCCTGCCCTGGATCTGGCGTTGCCTCGAACGCTTCGTGCCGGAAGAAGCCAAGTAAGCGTGAGTCGGAAGGGCGGGAAGTAACGGCTCCTCAAGTCCACCTCGCTTCAATTATGTCGTGACGCGTCTCCGGCCCTACCGAGGGCGTCTCATCCATTCAGTCCTCGATTCAGCCCTCTATTTGGCCTTGATCAACTCCGCTTCCGTCCACGCATCGGTCCGGCCCTTGGTCTCGGCGCGGACCTTCTTCACGAGGTCGAGCGGCACAGGCGCGGACTCGTGGTCCCACTCGCGGCGGATATATGTCAGGACGCCGGCGATCTGCTCGTCGGAGAGGAAACCCGCGGCGGGCATGTCGTAGCTGTAATTATTACCCTTCACCTTGATGGGCCCGCGCAGGCCGTGCATGACGACCTTGACGATGCGCTCGGGGTCGCCGTTGACCCACTCGGAATCGGCCAGCGGCGGAGCGAGGCCGTCGAGGCCCTTGCCGGTGGTCTGGTGGCACGCGGCGCACAGGCCGGCGAAGGTCTGCCTGCCGTTGTCGAAAAGCGCCTGCTCCTCGTTGGTGAGCGGCTTCACGACCGGGACGACGACGCCAGGCTTGCCCGGCCAGACGACGGTGCTCTTGAACCAGGCGAGGGCCTTGACCATCGCGGCGTCCTTGCTCTTCGAAAGCTTGGCCAGCGACGCCGGCTCGGCGGCGAGCTTCACGGGGCGCTTGGCGGTGACGGTCGGGTGCGTGGCCAGCGAACCGAGCAACGTCAGCTGCTGCGACTTGAGCGGCAACGCGGCGATGATCGCCAAGGCCTTCTCGACCTGCGCGGGCTTGCGCGTCGAGAACACGCAACGCAGCAAGGCGGCGGGCATGGTCTTGGGATAATCCGCGGGCTTCTTCATCACGGCCTCGAAGACATCGATCTCCCGCCCTTCCAGCCCGCTGATGAAGGCGTCCTGGATGAAGGCGACGTCGGCCGCGCGGGTGATGAGCGCGGCGCCGGCGAGGTCGGACGCGAGGGACTTGGCTTCGCCGATCGAGAGCGCGAGCTGCTGCTGCACTTCGGCGACGGCCTCGGTCGCGGCGAGTTCGGTCCAGCGGGCGACGATCGCTTCGCGGTCCGGCGTGGCCATCAGGGCCTCCGACACGCGGATGGCGGCGGCCCGCACGCGCGGATCGGCGTGGGCCATGCCGGCGAGGACGGCCTCGGCCTTCACGACGCCGCGGCCTTCGAGCGTCCAGAGCGCATGCACGCGGCCCATGGGCGCGGCGGACTCCTTGGCGAGCGCGACCAACGCGGCGTCGATCGCGGCGTCCGGAGCGGCTTCGACGAGCAGGCGCTGGGCGGTCTCGCGACGCCAGGCGTTGCCGCTGGCGAGTTCGGCGACGAGCTCGGCCGGGGTCATCGCGGAGAGTTTCTTGGCCGGGGCGACGGCGGCGCCTTCGGGCGCGATGCGCCACACGCGCCCGAGCGCGAGGGGCTTGTCGAGACCCCGCTTCACGATCTGCTCGCGCAGGTAGGTGGTCAGCGAGATGCGGTGCTGGATGATGCCGCGGTAGAGGTCGATGACGTAGAGCGCGCCGTCGGGGCCGGTGAGCAGGTTGACCGGACGGAAGCGTTCATCGGTCGAGGTCAGGAACTCCGCCTTGTCGTAATACGGCTGCGCCTCGAGCGCACCGCCGACCGACTTCACCACGTCGCGGGAGATCAGGTTGCCGGCGGGCTCGCAGACGAACACGTTGCCGTAGGCATCGGCCGGGAAGAGGTCGGCGCGGTACACCCAGGGCGCACAGGCCGCGGTGTACTCCTTGAGCTTGAACTCGCGGAGCATCTCCGGGCGATAGCCACGGTTGATGCCCGGGTTGACGCGCGCCGGCCAGACGAACTGCTCCTTCGCGACCTTCCAGTTCAGGCCCGTAACGCGGTTGAGGTTCGGGTTGCGGTTCAGATAGGACGACGGGATGACGTCCGCGCGGAGGGCGTCGCTGTTGCTGTTATGGAAGAGATGGCCGAAGTCGTCCTGCGAGAGACCCCACTGGCCGCGGAAGTTGCTCAGCCCGCGCACCCAGCGTCCGTCCTTGAACTTGAAGCGGGCCGTGTAGGCGCCGACGTAGAGCCAGTTGTCATGCCCCCAGAGCAAGGCGTTCGGGGCGCGCTCGGGATTGGCGAGCGCCGGACGCGACGGATCGACGCGCACGCCGAAGTCCGTCGCGATCTCGGTCTTCTCGTCGCACTTGCCGGTACCCTTCGTATCGCGGCAGAACCAGAGGTGGGGCGGCGCGCCGACCAGCACGCCGTCGCGATGGAGGGCGATGGCGCGCGGCATCACGATGTGATCGAGGAAGACCGTGGCCTTGTCGAAGACCCCGTCGCCATCGGTGTCCTCGAGGACCGAGATGCGGCCGCGCGGCTGGTCTTCCGTGGTACCGTCGAGGTCGGGCATGTAGCCCTGCATCTCGACCACCCAGAGCCGTCCGTCGGGCCCGAACTGCGCGGCCACCGGATCGCCGATCTGCGGATCGCTCGCCACGAGCGAGATCCGGTAGCCCTTCGCGAGCGCGAACGTCTTCATTTCTTCCTGCGGCGTCCGGGCGGGCGCAGGCGGGATCAGGCCATCCGGCACGATCTGCATCTGCGGCTCGCCGGCCTTGTCGCCGATCTGCGCGCTGGCGACCGCCGCCAGACAGAGGGCGGCCAGGGACAAGGTGCGGCGGGGCATGCGCATAAGACATCAGATAACCCCGTCGGTTGCTGGGTCAACCGGCCCCGCCGCTTTCGCCCGCCTTTATTCGACAGGTCACGGACATATAGCCAGCCCTGCCAAGCGAGTCAGAGACACTCTGAGCCTCCGACATCTCTATCTTAGCCTGAAAAACAAGCGTGATTCGTTTCTGCAAATCGCCGAGATCCTCGTGAGCGACAACAGCA
This sequence comes from Opitutia bacterium, assembly GCA_947456525.1. Classification (GTDB taxonomy): domain Bacteria; phylum Verrucomicrobiota; class Verrucomicrobiia; order Opitutales; family UBA953; genus UBA953. Next base: position 7,656 of record CANGRI010000040.1, on the reverse strand, counting down.
ACCACTCCCTCGTTTGTTATTACGACATTCCACTCCTCCGAGTAGCGTACATTTGATTTCCAGTCCATGACAACAACTTAGCCGCCCGAAGCCGTTCATCAAACGCCTCGTTTTAGGTGTTTTTTACCATCGCATTTAAGTGAATGCACCCAGCCCAAACGCCCAGGTACTTACGTTCAGAAATACGTATTCCATTAAGCCCGGGCCCTGATAAAGGTCTATAAGTTAAAAGTAACTTTATTATGAAATACAAACTCCACAGCCACCGTCACGCGCTATCCGTAATTACGGAGCCGAAATTTCAGCAAGACTGGAAAGACTTTTGCGACGTCATCATTGGCATAACCGACGACATGCTCATCGCTGAATTCGAAAAATTTAACGAAGCGAAAGAAGCTGGCGACGGTGAAGGAAAATCGAGGCGCAAGGCGATGAGCCTGTCTCGCGCAATTAACACGCTAATCGACCGAGGTCTCACGCAAAAAGGCTGGACCAGACAGTCGCCTATTTTTGGCGACCCGAAGTTTAATGACAAGAAGTGGACTCTCGATTTCGCAAAAACCTCACCCACGAATAAAACTGAAGGCACATTCTCCGTAGAAGTGGCATTCAATAATGCAGGCTCGATGGCTTGGAATCTAATTAAGCCAGTTTTAGCCTCGGAACTAAACCACGTAGCAAAGGCAATACAGACACAAGCGGGAATCGTGGTATTCGCGACTGCAAACCTAAAGGATAAAGGCTGCTTTGATGACACCGTTGGAACATTCGAACTAGCCCAAGACTACCTAGCTTCGATGCACGGAATAGTTGTTACTCCAATCATACTTGTCGGCCTTGAAGCTCCAGAAAGCTTCACTGTCGAAGAAGAGAATAATGGTCGGCACAACTACGGCCGAATTCAGCGTAAATAATTTTACGGCCTCACAAGCGTATCGAGAACCTGTCGGACGACGCCAACTACCAAAGCGTTGCCCATGAAGAAGGCGCGCTTGCCGTCGCTAATCTTAAGCTCGCGACAGATCTTGGAATGTTCGGCAGAAAAACCGTTCATGCGCTCGAGTTCTTCCGGATAAAGGCGACGGAGTTTTCCGGCCTTGACGCAGTCAGCCCCGGTCTTGTGCTGCCCCTTGCCGCCGGCACAGGCCTCGCAAATGACGTGCTTAAAGCGGGAGACGGAGGCTCCGCCTTCGGAGGTGATGATGGTGCGGCCTGGGCCGTCGACTCGATCCGGGAAGGGGAGGCCACCTTCTTTGTAGCCATAGGCGAAGCTGTTGGCGGCAAGGGTATCGCGGTCGATCTTGAGGGTCTTGCCGTAGACGGAGAACTCGATGGCCTTATCCTTCTTGGTGAGGTCGTCCACGGCCTTGACGACTTGAGGGCGAATCTTGGTGGCGACCTGGCCAAGGAATTCTTTGCCCTTGAGCCCGAGCAGGGAGAAGGCGCGGTCCGTGGCGATGGCTACGGCGCTGGCCTCGACCTTACTCCAGGTCTCTTTGCTGGCCTGCGCCTGTTCAATCTGGGCACGCGTGATGGCGTTGGGACGGTCGAAGGTAGCGCCCTTAAGGTTAAGGGCTACTGCGATGCGGTAGTTAACCTCTTCGCGGGCCAGACTTACGCGAACAGTCTTATCGTTGAAGGTGAAGTCGAACGCCCTGTCCATCTTGAGGTCGATGGGCAGTTGCTTGGCGGTTTTGGCGATGTCGGTCTTGGCCAAGCCAGCGCTTCCTAGCTCCGACTTGATGAAGGCAGCAATCGCGGCGGCCTTGCGACGAGGCTCATTTTTACGGCCCTTGGCGTAGGCCCATTTAGGTAGGACGTCAGGGGAGACGCGGAAGCTGGCGCTGTTGGCGGGCACCGTATCCTTGTCAGCACTAAGGAGAATCTGGCCGAGGGACGTGGTCTTCTTGGGGAGGATGGCTTTGACGACCTTAGTCCAGGCCTTGCCGTTGATGACAAAGCCGGCGGTGAAGAACGGCGACTTGCCGGCAGGAGCCTTGTACTTGGCGCCGAGTTCATTGTCTGACTCATACTCGCTGAGGTCGAAGCAGCTCTTTTCAGAGTCCGGACGGCAGGGTAGGCCCTGCGCCATCAGGCCTTTGGAATCAATGGCTTCATCGACGTTGAGCTTCGATGCACCGATCTTCTTCGCGGCTGGAGAGTCCTTCTGGTAGGCCAGGATGAAGATGCGACGGCGCTTCTGTGCGAAGCCGTAGTCTGCCGCGTTGACGATGCGCCATTCGACGATGTAGCCCAGACTATCAAGACCTTTGAGGATGACGGCGAAGTCTCGGCCGCGATTAGCGGAAGGAGAGTTGATGAGACGATCGACGTTCTCGAGCAGCACGTAGTTCGGACGGACGTCGCGCAGGATGCGCTCGATGCTCCACCAGAGGACGCCCTTAGGACCACGAATGCCCTTCGCGGCGTTCTTGGGTTTGGCGACGGAGTAGTCCTGGCAAGGGAAGCCGCCGACCAGCATCTGTATGTCGGCGATATCCTTCGGCAGTTTCTTCTCGGAGTCCGTAATAAGGTGGATGTCGTCCGTGTAGTGACCGTGCTTACCGAACTTGGCAATGTAGACGCGATTGGCGTTCTGCAGGTCACCATGCTTGGCCGACTCGCTGGGCTCCCACTGGTTGGACCACGTGACCTCGAAGTGATTCTTAAGAGAACTGTGTTCTACAGCCTCCCGGAAGCCGCCGACGCCGGCGAAGAGCTCTGCCATCTTGATACGCATCTGGAAATCTTAGTTGGGGTGTATCTTGGGGATCAATCTTGGAAAGATCAAACCCCCAATTATTGACTTAACTGAACAATAGTTCACTATTTGTTTCAAATGAAATCACTCTCTAATGACGAGGTTTTGGGACTTACTTGGCAGTTTATGGAAGTGGCACAGGCTGGGCGGCATGGTGAAATATTCAAAGAGCCAACGCAGCAGCGTTGGCTCACCTATTTGGCCAAGCAGGGTCTGCTCGAAGTATCCGATGTCGGCGTTGGATTGGCGGTCGCATCTCTGACCGTGAAAGGCGATCGGTTACTATCTGAATTCAATTCCCTTAAACTATGGAAGAAGCACGTTGGCCCTTTTATTCTCCGTGGCGACGACATCGGATATGCTGCCATCGATGGTCAGCGGTGGCATAAGGTAGTCAGACGTTGGTTCACTAAGGCTTGGTTTTGGCTACTGAGGCGTGTCGGTTTAGATTGAGCGTTTCGATTCTGAGAGAATAGGGCAGTTCACCCTCTCGCTGAGAGTCGATTCGAATCCTTTGGCGGTGTTTTATAATAATCTGAAACCGCCAGCCAGCACGACCGGGCCGGGCCTCTCCCGCTACCAGGCTTATGAGCGCTGAAGCGGGGGCTTACGGCTTGCTCGTGCGTCCCGATGGTAAAGAATATCCCTACCCCGAACTCCCTTTTCCCTACCGCCACACCTCTTCCATGCGCACCCTCTCCAAACTCACCCTCCTCGCCGCGGCCACCGTCTCCCTCCACGCCGCCGACCTGCTCGACGCCCATCCCTCGGGAAACTCCCTTAAGAACACCCACGCTTTCGCCATCGCGGCCGACGGACTCACGGGAGTCGGCTCCTCGGACATCGTCAGTAATCTGGGGTCGGCCTGCTCCTTCGACGCGACGGGATACCACGACCTCGGTCTCGGCGCCGGCTCTTATGCCACGGGCATCTCCGCCAACGGCACGATTGTCGGGACGGCGACATTCGGCGGCGGACCCGACCAAGCGTTCAAGTTCTCAGGCGGCGCCGCCGCCCGGCTCGGCGACTTCGGCTTCGGCACCTCGAACGCCCTCGCGATCTCCCGCGACGGCTCCACCATCGTCGGCAACAGCTTCGACACCGTCGCCGAAGTGGCCTTCAAGTGGACCAGCGGAGGCGGCATGGTCGCCATCACGCCTCTGCCGGTGAACGCCTACCAGGATTCGTTCGCCACGGGCGTCTCGCAGGATGGCGGCGTCATCGTGGGCTGGATGACGGACGCCAGCGGCAATGTGCAGGGCTTCCGTTACGTCGGCACGACCCTGACCCCGATCCTGCCAGTCGCCGGCGGGACGTTCACCAGGGCCTTCGCCGTTTCCGGCAACGGACTCGTGACGGTCGGGCAGTTCGACGACGCCTCGGGCTACACCTTGGCGTTCAAGCACACCGTCGCCGGCGGCCTCGTCTCCCTCGGCAGCCTCGGAGGCTTCTCCTCCGTGGCGCGCGCCGCATCCTTCGACGGCTCGGTGATCGTCGGCCAGAGCGTGACGGCCGGCTCGCAATACCATGCCTTCGTCTATCAGTCCGGCACGATGACCGACCTCGGCACGCTGCCAGGCGGCACGAGTTCGGACGCCACCGGCGTCTCGGATGACGGCAAGGTGATCGTCGGCTTCAGCACGGTCACGGGTGGCTATACGCATGCCTTCGCCTACGCCAACCTGACGATGCTCGATGCTCAAGTGTGGCTCGGCTCGCTCAACGGACCGGGCGCCGTGCTGGCGATGACCACCGGCCTCAGCGCCCAGCCGCTCGAAGGCGCCCACCACCGCCCGCTGATGTCGTATGACAGCATGGGCAAGCAGAGCCAGGCCTGGGCCACCGGCGATTTCGGCACGTCATCGCGCCAGACCGAAAGCCACCTCACCTCGGGCGAGATCGGCGTAAGCCACGCGTATGGAGACTTCGTCTTCGGCTTCGCCGCCGGCCACGCCTCGCTCAACCAGGACCTGTCCTTGGGCGGTTCCGCCAGCATCTCCGGCGATTACCTCCTCGCCGAAGGCGACTATCGCCTCCCCGACAAGGAAAGCATCGTGTCGCTCGTCCTGATGCACGGCGACTACAACGCCGACACCCGCCGCGGCTACGACACCGGCAGCGGCGTCGCCTACTCCGGCGGCAGCACCGGCGTGAAGACCTCGAGCGTCCGCCTCCGTTACGACGGACCGGCCCAGAAGTTCGTCAGCCCCGTCGCCGTCGCGCCCTTCGCTTCCTTCACGCTCACGCGCACGACCGCCGACGCCTATGCCGAAAGCGGCGGCACCTTCCCGGCCAGCTTCGCCGACCAGGCGCACACCGCGCAGGAAGGCCGCCTCGGCCTCACCGCGAAGCACGTGGCCTCGCCGAGCACCACCCTGCTCTTCACCGCCGAGTGGATCCACCGCTTCGACGGAGCCGGCGCCGGCCTGACCGCCACCAGTTCGACGTTAGGCACGCTGACGGCCCCCGGCATCGCGCCGACCGCCAACCAGGCCCGCTTCGGCTTCGACGTGGATCACAAGTTGTCCGCCGACACGCTGCTTAACCTCTCGCTCCACGTCGCGGGCGTCGGCCCTTCGTCCGACTTCTCCGCCGCCCTCAGCGTCCGTCGCGCGTTCTAAGCGCGAAGCTTCGCTTCGCGAGGGGACACGTGGGCATGGGGACAAGGACAGCGGAATCAATCCAAGGGAGACCGGAAACCGGATAAGTTGCTGCGGGGATATATTTTCAGGTCCCAGGTCCCGGCCTTCGGTTATCAGGTTCAGGTGTTCAGGTTCGGGCACAGGTGCCGGGCCTGACTCCCACGCCCGCGCACGAAACTGCACCCGAGACCTGAAACTGCATGGCCCAGCTAGGAATCCGGTCTCCGGTTTCCTTCGGTTGCATCTTCCATTCAGTCCTCAGTTCAGTCCTCAACGCAGTCATCGACTCTGCCCTCCATCTCCCACGTTTGCACCTTTGCACAGGCCATCGGCCGATTTGCACCTTTGCACTTAGGACAGCACGTGGTGCTGTCCCTACCTCTCGCGTTTGCCTTCCGCCTCCTTCCCCCAACCCTGAACCCAACAGTCTGGCCTATACACCATACTCAATACTCCATACTCTCATTCCCATGCCTCTCCGCCGCGCCCTGACCGTCTACTTCATCCTCGTGCTCGTCGCCATGACCTGGGTGTCTTGGTACGCGTGCACGGCGCCGTCGATCACCTCGCTGAAGCAATATGCGGGCAAAGGGCTCAACGTCCTCGGCGGCTACGTGACCGTCTGCTCCGAGCCGTGGGGCCTCGCCACGATGTTCGACGCCTACTTCGGCTTCCTCGCCTTCTGGCTCTACGTGGCCTGGCGCGAACGTACCGTCGCCGCCCGCCTGGGCTGGTTCGTGGCGCTGATGCTCCTCGGCAACTTCGCGATCGCGGGCTACGCCCTGCTCTGCCTCTTCGGCGCCAAGGGCGAGACCGACCTTGGCAAGGTCTTCTTCACGCGTAAGGTCGCCTGAATGGGACGTGTCTCCGATTGGCTTCGCCGCAAGGTGCGTGATCCGCTCATGGCGGAACTCCGCCAAGGCGCGACCCCGGAGGCCGTGGCCGCGGCGGTGACGGTCAGCCTGGCCATCGCGATCAACCCGATCATCGGCACGACGACCGTCGGCTGCATCGTCGCCGGCCGGCTCTTCCGCCTCAACCACGTGGTGATGCAGGTGGTCAACCATGTCAGCTACCCGTTGCAGATCATCCTGATCGTGCCGTTCGTCCGCCTTGGCGAGACGGTCACCGGCGCCGAGCATGTCCCGCTTTCGCCCTCGGCGATCATCGATGAGTTCAGCCGTTCGTTCGGCGGCTTCCTGCAGAAGTTCGGGATGGCCTACGTGCACGGCATCATCGGCTGGCTGATCGTCGTCCCGGCCGCCGCGTGGCTCCTGAACTTCGCGCTCCGCGCGGTCTTCCGCCGCGTCCTCCCCAAGCCTTCCGCCCCATGAATCCCCTCGCCGCCCTCGGTCTTGATTTCCTCATCCTCTTCGGCGAGGCCTGCCTCTTCTTCGCGCTCTGCTGGGTCATCGCCAAGAAGATCGACAACTGGTCGATCGTCGACGTCGCGTGGTCGTACGGCTTCGCGCTCGTGGGCCTGCAGATCCTCGCCGTCCACTGCTGGGTCCAGCCGCTCGGCGGCCAAGGCCTGCTCATGGCCGTCGCGACGGTGCTCTGGAGCCTTCGTCTCGGCACGCACCTCGCCGTCCGCGTGCTCGGGCACCTCGACCAGGAAGACGGACGCTACCTGAAGATGCGCGCCGAGCACGGCGACCGCATGCCGGCGCAGATGGCGTATTTCTATTTCGTGCAGGCCGTGGCGCTCACGGTGCTCTGCCTCCCGCTGCTGTCCTCGAACCCCGACGGCGCTTCCGGCCCGGCCAAGGCCATCCACTGGATCGGCCTGGGCGTGGTCGGCCTCGCCCTGCTCATCGAGACGATCGCCGACTCCCAACTGGCGGCCTTCAAGAAGGATCCAGCCAACAAGGGGAAGGTCTGCGAGCGCGGGCTCTGGGCCTGGAGCCGCCACCCGAACTACTTCGGCGAATGGCTCGTCTGGGTCGGGTTCCTGCTGATGAGCTATAACAGCGCCTACCGCGGCGTCCCCGGCCTGCTCTGCGTCGGCGTGATGTATTACTTCCTGACCCGCGTGACGGGCATCCCGCTCACGGAGCAGCAGCTCCTGACGTCCAAAGGCCCCGCCTACGCCGACTACCAGGCGCGCGTGCCGGCCTTCTGGCCCCGCCCGCCCCGCGGCTGATTTTCCGCCGCGGCGGATTGCCAGCGGGGCCGACGCCGTACAAGGTGACGCCATGCCGCTGATCGATACCCTCATCGAGAAAGACATCCTGCCGGATTCCGTGATCCGCT
>CANGRI010000039.1 GCA_947456525.1 Opitutia bacterium | reverse complement strand
GGACATCGGAAGAAGGCGGGCTTAGCGGGCGAGCTGCTTGACGGCGGCCTCGTTGAGGCGGCCGCGCGTGGCGTCGTCGAGATTCTGTTCGAGCACCTTGGCGGCGGTCTCGACGACGAGGCGGGAAACTTCGCCGCGGACTTCGGCGAGCATCTTCACGCGGTCGGCCTCGATGGCGGCCTTCGCCTTGGCGACGACTTCGGCCTGGGCGGCGGAGGCTTCGGCCTTGGCGGCTTCGACGGCGGCCTTGGCGGAGTTGCGAGCGTCGGCGAGGATCTTGGCGGCTTCGACGGAAGCGGCGTTGAGCTTGGCTTCGGAAGCCTTCTGGGCTTCGGCGAGGCGCGCGGTCGCGGCCTGGGCATCGGCGAGGCCCTTCTCGATGAGACGGTTGCGTTCTTCCATCTGGCCGAGGGCCGGCTTGATGGCGAAGCGATAGAGGATGAACGCGAGGATCGAGAAATTGACGAGCTGGACGATTAGGTGCGGGCCATCGACGCCGAAGCTGCCGAAGAGCTGGATGATGTCGTGGACAGGGCCGTGGGATTCGGCGGCGCCATGGGCGGCCGGAGCGGCGGCGTGGGCGGCTTCGTGCGCAGGTTCGGCGGCGAGGAGGGCGGAGAGGAAGGTCATGATGAGGACTTTGAAAGGGAGGGTTGGGATCAGCGCTGGGAAAGAGAAGTGGCGGGCCCCTTGCGGGGCCGCGCCACGAGACCGGTTACTTGGCGAGGAAGATCGCGTAGAACGCGACGGCTTCGGCAAGAGCCATGCCCAGGATGGACTGGACGAGGATCTTGGCGGAGGCGTCGGGATTGCGACCCACGGACTCGACGGCCTTGGCACCGACGAGACCTACGCCGATGGCGGCGGCGAAGCAGCCGACGGCGGCGGGGAGGGATCCGGTGATTTCAGCGATGATCATGTGTGTGTTTTGTTTTTGGTTTTTCCTCGGCGCGCCGTCGGGGGATTCCCGGCCTGTCACGCGCCTCGAAAGCGAAAGGTCAGTGGGCGTGTTCGTCGTCGTGGCCGCCTTCATGGTTGCAGATCAGGCCGATGTAGACGGCCGAAAGCAGCGTGAAGACGAACGCCTGGATGACGCCGACGAGGACTTCGAGCATGCCGGCGAGGGCCGGGACGACATAGGTCGCGAAGACGCCCAGGGTGTTCTTGTCCGAAAGCGCGTGGATGAGGTTCTCGCCGCCGAAGACGTTGCCGAAGAGACGGAACGAGAGGGAGAGCAGACGGAAGGAGATCGAGACGACTTCGATGCCGCCGACGGCGAAGAAGATCGGGATGAGCAGCACCCACATCAGCATGCCGACTTCCTTCTTGTTGGCCTTGTTGCCGAAGAGGTCGAAGATCAGGACGCTGAAGCCGGCGTAGCGCAGCACGAAGTAGGTCCACGCGACAAAGGACAGGACCGAGAGGGCGAGCGTGGTGTTGAGGTCGGAGTTGGCCGGACGAATGGCGTCAAGCCAGTGGCCGTCGTGGTTAAACTTGATGGTGCCGACTCCGGGCAGGAGGCCGCTCCAGTTCATCAGCAGGATGAAGACGAAGAAGCCGCAGAGGAGCGGGAAGGTCTTACCGATCATCTTCTTGCCGACGATCGGCTCGAGCGCGTCGCGCAGGCCCTGGGCCATGCCTTCGACGACGCCCTGACCCTTGCCCGGGATGAGCTTCGGGGTTCCCACCGCAAGGCGCACGCCGACGATGATCAGGATGGCGATGATCCAGGTGGTCAGGATCGAGTTGGAGATCGGGACGCCTCCGATGCTGAAAAGGTCGGTGGCGGACTGCTTCACGCCTTCGGAGTTGGCGAAAACGAAGGCCGGAGACAGGAGACCAATGAGGGAAAGAGGGCGCATTTAGACGCAGGAAAGCATTGGTGAACGATTCCCAGCAAGATGGTCAACCCTGCGAGCACCCCCTGCCCCAGAGTAAGCACCCCTAGGGACCCCCTATTAGGCTAACTAATCCTGAGGCGTCGCTCAGGGGGACAGGCGGACGATATCCCAAACCCCCTTATTAAGAGAGTAATGGAAGCGATCGTGCAATCGATTGGTCCGCCCCTGCCAGAACTCGAAGCTAGTGGGAACGAGGCGATAGCCACCCCAATGAGGGGGCTTGGGCACCTGGCCCTCCGGGTATTTGGCCTTTAGGTCGGCCAAGCGCGCTTCCAGCACCTTTCGGTCCGCGATCACGTCACTCTGATCGGAGGCCAGGGCGCCCAACTGGCTACCATAGGGCCGACGGGCGAAATAGGCCACCGATTCTTCATCAGAAGTCTTTATCAATGAGCCAGTTATGTGAATCTGTCGCTCAAGCGAAAACCAAGGGAAAAGCAGGGTCACCCGGGGGTTGGCGGCGATTTCTTCCCCCTTCTTGCTATCATAGTTAGTAAAGAAGGAGAACCCGCGCTCATCGGCGGCCTTAAGCAGGACGGTCCGAGAGGAAGGAAACCCATCAAGCCCCAGGGTCGAAAGGACCATGGCGTTAGGCTCGACCACCCCGGCGGTCTTCGCCTGATCGAACCAGGCCTTGAATTGGGCCAAGGGCTCGGCGTGTAGCTCATGACGGTCGATACCGTGGGCCGCGTACTCTTTGCGGAAATCCGAAAGGTCCATGCCTCGACAATAAAAGAGGCAGCGGGACCTGCAAGCGTTAGCACCCTTCCCTCTCGCCAGCCTTCTCTCCCGGCTCACCTTAGAAGAAGTGAATCTGGTGCTCATAACCGCCGACGAAGCCGCGTCCGGGCTGCCACCCGCCGACGCCCGCGCCCGTCACCTGCGAGACACCGTCGGGCTCCCCGTGGGCGGATCTTTCCATGTGGGCATCGAGAACGGACGGCGCGGCATCGCGACGATCACATCGCTGGAGCCTGAGCTGACGTTCGTGGTCGCGTGGGAAAAAACTCCGCAGGCCCGTCTCCCGCTGACGGTGCTCATCGGCCTGCCCCGTCCGCAGACCGCGAAGAAGGTCCTGCACGATCTCGCCAGCCTCGGCGCCGCGCGCCTCATCTTCTTCGAGTCGGAGAAAGGCGACCCGGGCTATCTCACCAGTTCGCTTTGGAAAGACGGCGAGTGGCGCGAGCACGTCCTCAAGGGAACCGAGCAAGCCTGCTCGACGCTCGTACCCGAAGTGACGCGCGTGGGATCTCTCGCGGAAGCGATTGCGCTCGTCGATGGCCCCGCCTGGAAGCTCGCCCTCGATCCTTACGAAGCGGCCGGCGCTCCGGAACTCTCTGCGCCGGCGTCCGCCGCCGTGCTCGCGATCGGCCCCGAACGCGGTTTCGGCGACGGCGAGCGCGAGGCGCTGCGCAAGGCAGGATTCGTCTTCGCGCACCTCGGCGACCGCATCCTGCGCGTCGAAGCCGCCGCGCTCGTCGGCGGCGCGCTCATGCTCGCGCACCTGCGCGTCTGGGAAAAACATAGGCCGGTCGGCGGCTGATCACTCGGCCGCCTGGCGGACCAGCACCGACGCGGCCGGCTGGCCTTTGCCTTTGCCGATGACCTTGCGCAGCTTCCAGCCTTCGGGCACCGGAACTTCATAACCGCCGGGCGCCTCGAGGATCACGCGCACATGCGCGCCTTCTTCGGCATAACTGACGGCGGTCGCGGCGATCTCCGCGCCTTTGGTCTGCCATAGCTCCCAGGGCGGATCTGCGAAGACGAGGTCGAAGCGACCTTCGGCCACGCCCGGCTTAGTCGCGTCGCCCGTGATCTTGGTGAAAGGAAGTTCCGCAAGCTTCATGGACTTCGCGACCGCGGCGGCGTTGGCCGTCAGTTCGGCGCCGATGCGCTGGTCGACGCACGTCGCGCGCAACGCGCCGCGGCTCAGCGATTCGAGACCGTAGGCGCCGGTGCCGGCGAAGAGGTCGAGCACGGCCGTGCCCGGCACGAATGCGGCGAGCGAATTGAAGACGGCCTCGCGGATATAATCCGTGGCCGGACGCACGCCGCCCTGCGTGGGGACGCGGAGCTGGATACCTCGGGCGATGCCGCCGGTGACGCGCATGGTTTCAAATTCGCGCGGACGCGCGGAAGGTCAACGGCGTTCGGCGCCGGGCACCTGCCGCTCGGGAGACCAACAAGTCGTCCGGCCGCCGATGTCTTCGCGGACCAACGGTTTTTTCGAACACGGGCAACGGCCGCCGTCTTTCCACCGATGATTGAAGAGCCAGGTGTCGGGAGGGTCGGACCAATCCTTGCCGATGACTTCCATCGCCTCGGCGCAGACCTCGCGCAACGTTGCGTGCAACTTGCGCACCGACTTCGGCCCGAATGAACCCGCCTTCGCCTGCGGGTGGAAGCCGGCCCGCCAAAGCACTTCGTCGGCCATCCAATTGCCTATGCCGGGAAAGCGCTCCTGCATGAGCAACACCGGCTTGATCGCCGTCCGGGCGCGTCGACGGAGGAAGACTTCCACGGTGCCGACGGAAAACTCGGGCGAAAGGATCGCAGGCGGAATCTTCTCCCACCAGGGCGGCACGCCGGCGCCTTGCCAGAACTGGATGCGCCCGAACTGCCGCGGGTCGACGAAGACGAGTTCCTTGCCGCCGGACATCGTGAGCTTGAAATGGTCATAAGGAGTCGGCTCGCGTTCGTCGCTCCCGGCCTCCAGCCGTCCCGTCATCCCGAGGTGTACGCCGATCCAGACGTTCCCTGAAAAACGAAAGGCCATCTGCTTCGCGGCGGCGAAAGACTCGATCAGCTTCGCCCCGAGGAGCGCCTTGGTCATCGCCTTCTCATCGACGCCTCGACCGACCCGTGCCTTGGGATTCAAAGATACCTTCGCGACCTTCCGTCCGATACCGGGATTCCAGCGGCGGCGGAAATATTCAACTTCGGCGAGTTCGGGCATGTGGTGTCTGTAATGCACCCCGTTTAACCTTTAATCGCAAGCCGATGCCTAAACTTGGACAGACTAGGCCAGCGGCGGGTTGTCTTAGCCTATTTTTGTGCAAGTGATGTGAATAACCGCGGTCGGCACACGAAATGCTAAGTTAAGGCATGGGTACGAACCTACCAACCATCCTCCCGATGCTCCGCTTCTGGTTCATCGTCTTGGTCTGCGTTTTGACGTGCATCACGGCCCAGGCTCACCCGGGGCATGAAGGCGGCCACGATGGCGATGAGTTCGTCTGGACTGCCGACCACCTCGCCCGCCATCCCGGCGCCACTTTGGCGATTCTGGCGGCCATCGTTCTGACCGCCTGGGTCGCTTACCGAGTCTTCTCCGCGACCCAACGCCAACTCAAGGCCGCCGCAGCCCGCAACCAAGTCGCGGATAAGACAGCCTAAGTGTCGACCGAAGGTCCGCCAGTGTGTCGCGCAGGCGGATCGGGTCGGGCGAGACGATACGGATGCTCCAGCCGATGCTACGGAGTCGGCTGACTCCGAGCCAGACGCCGTCCCGATGCAGCGCGGCGATCTCATTTCGCCAGACGGGCGAAGCCTCGTCTGTCGGAGGAAGCAGGATGATGTTAGCGAAACAAGACCCAGCGCCGGTGCCGGAAAACTCGGCCAACGATCGAAGCGAGGCGCCCGACTGATCGAACCGTTCGCGCAGGATGAGTTCGCCGGCGCGACGCACGGTCAAGCCGAGCACGAGGCGATCCCAAGCCCAGGCCTCGCCGTGGGCGAGCCGGCCGGGCATGAGCTGATCGATGAAGAGGAGCGTCGAGCCTTCGGCGGCGTCGATCGTGGTTTCCTGAAAGTACGTCGAGCCACGGTGCGGCACGATCGGCTCAGGGAAGACTTCCAATGTGGCGTCGCGGGCGACCTCGAAATGCTGGCGGCCCGTGGCATGCCCTCCTTCCGTCATCCGGAAAAGCCGGCTCGCGCTCGGCGTGGTGACCAGCAAAGCCGCTCCGGCCTCCGCGGCGATGGACGACTCCAGGCGATCTCCCTCGAGGATCCCCGCGGTCGGATTGACGACCTGGACGTGCAGGACCTCCGCCTCCGGATCCCAGTTGGGCTTGCTGAGATGGAACGGGGCGCGAAACGACTGGGCGGACAATGCCGTGCTGCCGTCCGATGCCCGGACGGCGCGCAGGCGGAGATGTCCGTCGAGCGCGTTCACGAGGCGCGGGCCTGGCGGGCGAAGAGCACTTCGCGTTCGATCCAGGCGATGACCTGGTCGAGGTTGTGGTGCCGCTTCAGGTCGCAGAAGACGAACGGCCTTTCGCCGCGCTGGACCTTGGCATCGCGGTCCATCACCGAGAGGTCGGCGCCGACGAGCGGAGCGAGGTCGATCTTATTGATGATGAGGAGGTCGCTGTGACGGATGGCCGGACCGCCCTTGCGGGGGATCTTCTCCCCTTCGGCGACGTCGATCACGTAGATGAAGGAATCGACAAGTTCGGGGGAGAAAGTGGCGGTGAGGTTGTCGCCGCCGCTTTCGACCAGCAGGAGCTGCAGGTCGGGGATGGCGGCCTCGAGCTGCTGGCACGCCTGCTCGTTCATCGTCGTGTCGTCGCGGATGGCGGTATGCGGGCAGCCGCCGGTCTCGACGCCGAGGATGCGGCCTTCCGGGAGAGCCGCATGCTTGCGCAGGAACTCGGCGTCTTCGGAGCAATAGATGTCATTCGTCACGACCGCCATCGAGTAGCGTTCGCGGAGGGCCTGGCAGAGGCGGAGGCAGAGCATCGTCTTGCCGGAACCGACCGGGCCGCCGATGCCGATGCGAGGAGAGCGTTTGGGCATCATGGTCTTTAGGAAATGAAAAGTCGGGCGTTGGCCGTCTCGTGGCGGGCCGAAGCCGCGTCGAGCCAAGGATTGAACCAGCCGATCTCGTCGAGCGGCAGTTCGCAGGCCGGTCCGACCATCGCCGGGCAGAGCGCCACCATCTCGGTGAGGAGGCCTTGCGCGGCGTTCTGTCCGAGGCGGAGGAGCTTGGTGGCGGCCGCGATGACGCCGGCGACGGCCGAATAGCAGACCGCTGCGAGCACGGCGGCCAAAGGCGCGCCATGGACACGGGCCTCGAGGGCCGAGGCGACGGCGGTGCAGTGCGGCCAGCGACCTTCAGCGGCACGGCGCAGGAATTCACGGGCGAGCTCGGCCTCGTGGACGTTCGCCAGGAGCTCCGCGCGCTGCCGGCCGATGGCTTCGGCCGCGGAGCGGAGTTCGCGCGGGGCACGCAAGGCGGACGCCAGCGCGCAGACTTCGCCGACGACGTTCCAGTCGCGGGCGCCGAAGGCCTTCCACGCATGGGCGGCCAGCGGTAGGTCGACGTTGCGGAGCGACGGCAGCACGGAGTTCAGCAGGAAAGTCCTCAGCGTCGCGCGATCGCGGACGGCGCCGGCGTCGATCATGCCCTCGAGTCCGAACGAATGCGCATAGGAGCCCGTAGGGTAGAGCGAATCGGAAGCCTGCAGCAGGCCGAGAAGCCAGCCGGTATCAATGCTGGTGGCTGGGGCCGAACTCATGGGCGGGAAGTGGGCCGCGGGCGAAATGCCCGGGGCGGAAGACCAACATGTCGGCCGCGAACGGAAGTCCGAGCTTCTCGAGCAGACGACGGGCGACCGGCGAGTCGGCGACGATGAGGCGGCCTGGTTCGGTCGAAGCTTCCAGGTGGAGATTGCCGAACGCCCAGCCGAGACCGGTGGCGGCGGAACCGGCCATGTCGAGCGAGACGCAGAGCACGGGCTCGGGAATCTGTCGGATCACATAACGGACCTCGGCGGCCTGCAAGATGGTGTCGCCGTGCTTGAATGGCTTCTCGAGCTCGAAGCCGAAAGGCGTGCCGTCTTCGGCCGTCGTCCGCCAAATCCGCTTCGCCACGTCGCGACGCTCCGCGCGGACCGGAACTTCCGTGAGAGAAAGATCGGGCGAAAGGACGGGGCCGCGGACGAGGCAGAGGATGGTCATCTCAGAAAAGGTGGTAGCGCTGCGCGAGCGGGAGTACCTTGGCGGGTTCGCAGGTGAGATGGACCCCGTCGGCGGTGACCCGGTAAGTCTCCGGATCGACCACGATGCGCGGCATGGCGGCGTTATGCACCATGTCCGCCTTGCCGATCTTGCGGCAATGGCGGACGGCTTCGAGGCGGCGGGAAAGCCCGATCGAGGCGGGGCCGAGCGGGTCGGCAAGGGAAGCGGCGCTGACGAACGTCATGCTCGTGCGGTTCATCGCCTTGCCTGTGCCGCCCCATTGCGGACGGTAGAACGTCGGCTGCGGCGTCGGGATGGAAGCGTTGGGGTCGCCCATGTTGGCCCAGGCGATGAAGCCGCCTCGCAGGACCATCTCCGGCTTGGCGCCGAACAGGGCCGGCTTGAACACCACGAAGTCGGCGGCCTTGCCGACCTCGAGCGAACCGACCACGTGGGCGATACCATGCGTGATGGCCGGGTTGATGGTATACTTCGCGAGATAGCGCAGGATGCGGAAGTTATCGGCGGCGGGATGGGAGCCGCCGGCAAGCGCGCCGAACTGCTCCTTCATCTTGTGGGCAGTCTGCCAGGTGCGGCAGACCACTTCGCCGATGCGACCCATCGCCTGGGAGTCTGACGACATCATCGAAATCGCGCCGAGGTCATGCAGGCGGTCTTCCGCGGCGATGGTCTCGGGGCGGATCCGTGATTCCGCGAACGAGACGTCCTCCGGGATCCGCGCGTCGAGGTGATGGCAGACCATCAGCATATCCAGATGCTCGTCGATCGTGTTGACCGTGAACGGACGGGTCGGATTCGTGGACGAAGGCAGTACGTTCGGCTCGCCGCAGACGCGAATGATGTCGGGGGCATGGCCGCCGCCGGCGCCTTCGGAATGATAGGTGTGGATCGCGCGCCCCTTGAAGGCCGCGAGGGTCGTCTCGACGAAGCCCGCCTCGTTGAGGGTGTCCGTGTGGATCGCCACCTGGACGTCAAGTTCGTCGGCGACGCCGAGACAGGTGTCGATGGCCGCGGGCGTCGTGCCCCAGTCTTCATGGAGCTTCAGGCCGATGGCGCCCGCGCGGACCTGTTCGCGGAGCGGGTCAGGCGTCGAGCAGTTGCCTTTGCCAAGGAAGCCGAAGTGGACCGGGTAGGATTCCGCCGCCTCGAGCATGCGATGGAGGTTCCAGGCGCCGGGCGTGCAGGTGGTGGCGAGCGTGCCGTGGGCGGGGCCCGTGCCGCCGCCGATAAGGGTCGTGACGCCGGAGCTGATGGCCTCGTCGACCTGCTGCGGACAGATGAAGTGGATGTGCGTGTCGATACCGCCCGCGGTGACGATGCAGCCCTCGGCGGCGAGGACTTCGGTGCAGGCTCCGATGATCATCGGGTTAGGCTTGCCGGTGGCGGGGTCGGGATAGGCGGAGCCCAGTCCCGACTGGATGCCGGGGTTCCCCGCGTGACCGATGCCGACGATGCGGCCGCCTTTCACGCCGATGTCGGCTTTGATGACGCCCAGCACGGGGTCGAGGATGAGCGCGTTGGTGACGACGAGGTCGAGCGATTCGGCATCGGAAGCCGTCGAAGACTGGCCCATGCCGTCGCGGATCACCTTGCCGCCGCCGAACTTCACCTCGTTGCCGTAGCCACCGACGCCGGCGACGAGATCGGCTTCGACTTCGGCGAAGAGGTTGGTGTCGCCGAGGCGCACGCGGTCGCCGACGGTCGGGCCGTACATCTGGGCGTACTGGAGTCGGGAAAGTCGCAGGCTCATGGTCAGAGGGGTCCGTTTACGTGGCCGTTGAAGCCGTAGACCATGCGTCGGCCGGCGAAGGCCACGAGCGAGACGCGGCGCGTATCGCCGGCTTCGAAACGGACGGCCGTGCCGGCGGCGATGTTGAGGCGGAAGCCGCGGGCGGCGGCACGGTCGAACTTGAGGAGCTCGTTGGCTTCGGCGAAGTGGAAGTGCGACCCGACCTGCACCGGACGATCGCCCGTGTTGGCGACCTCGAGCGTGATCTCCTTCAGGCCGACGTTGGCGTCCAGGTCAGGCGCCTTGGCGGGGATGATTTCTCCGGGTTTCATGGACGGATGGGATTGTGGACCGTGACGAGCTTCGTGCCGTCGGGGAAAGTCGCCTCCACCTGTACGTCGTGGATCATCGATCCGACGCCCTCCATGACGTCGGACTCCTTGAGGATCGTGGTGCCGTAGGACATCAGCTCGGCCACGGTGCGGCCATCGCGGGCGCCTTCCATGATCTCATACGTGATGATGGCGATTGTCTCGGGGTAATTGAGCTTCAATCCGCGCGCCTGGCGGCGTCGGGCGAGGTCGGCGGCGACGACGACCAGGAGTTTTTCGCGTTCGCGAGGGAGGAGGTGCATGGTTTCAGACCTGAAGGTGTACGCGGACGACCTCGTCGGTGAGGTCGGCGATGGCGCCGGAGGAGACGACCGCGCCGCGGTCGAGTGCGTAGTAGCGGTCCGCGACCGCGCGGCAGAAGTCGACGTACTGCTCGACGAGCAGGATCGCCAGGCCCGTGCCATCGGAGCGCGGGATCGTGCGGAGGCGTCGGAGCGTGTCGCCGATCTGCTCGATGATCGACGGCTGGATGCCTTCGGTCGGCTCATCGAGGATGAGCAACTTCGGGTCGAGCAACAGGGCGCGACCGATGGCGAGCTGCTGCTGCTGGCCGCCGGAGAGCACCCCGCCCTTGCGGCCGAGCATCTCCTTCAGGACCGGGAAGAGCTCGTAGACCCGCTCCAGGGCCGCGGCGGCTTCGGGCCCTTTGCGCCCATGGACCACGAGGCCGATGCGAAGGTTCTCCTCGACCGTCATGTGAGGGAAGATGTCGCGCCCCTGAGGAACGTAGCCGATGCCAAGCCGAGCCCGGACGTCGGTCGCGAGGCGATGGATCGGCTGGCCGTCGAAGACGATGGTACCAGTCCGGACCGGCAGCAGGCCCGTGATCGTCTTGAGCGTGGTGGTCTTGCCGACGCCGTTACGCCCCATCAACGCGACGACTTCTCCCGGCCGGACCTCGAGTTCGACGCCACGGAGGATGCGCGAGCCGGAGATGTCGGCCTCGACCGACTGAAGATGCAGGAGCGTGCTCATCGGGTGCCGTGTTTGCCGCGACCCAGGTAGACCTCGCGCACGCGCTGGTCGGCCTGGACGTCGTCGAATTTGCCTTCGCAGAGCAAGGCACCCTGGTGGAGGACGGTCACCCGTCCGTTGGCGGCGATCTGTTTCACGAAGGTCATGTCATGCTCGACGACCACCAGGCTGTGCTTGCCCGCAAGGGAGAGCAGCAGCTCGCCGGTGCGGTGGGTCTCTTCGTCGGTCATCCCGGCGGCCGGTTCATCGACGAGCAGCACGCGCGGTTCCTGGGCGAGGAGCATGCCGATCTCGAGCCACTGCTTCTCGCCGTGGGCGAGGAGGCCGGCCTTCCATTCGCCCTTGGCGTCGAGGCGGATCAGCTTGAGCAGCTCGTCGATGCGATCGGTGTCGGTCGAGTTCAGCCGATGGAAGAGCGAGGCGAAGACGCCGCGGGTGCCGCGGAGCGATAGGATGATGTTCTCGCGGACGGTGTGTTCCGTGTAGACGCTGGGCGTCTGGAACTTGCGGCCGATGCCGAGACGGTTGATCGCGACCTCGTCGAGCTTCGTCAGGTCATACGAGTCGGCCGGATCGGTCCCGAACTCGATCTTTCCCTTGTCGGGCTGGGTGCGCCCCGTGAGCAGGTCGAAGAACGTGGATTTTCCGGCGCCGTTCGGTCCGATGACCGTGCGGAGTTCGCCTTCAAAAAGATAGAAGTTGAGGTTCGAGATGGCCTTGAAGCCATCATACGTCTTCGAGACGTCTTCGACCGTGAGCAGCGGATGAGCCATCGTTCAGGCGGCGGTAGCCGGGTTGGAGGTGGGTTTCTGCCAGAGGCCGCGCAGCTTGGCAGGCAGGCTGACGAGCCCGCCCGGCAGGAAGAGCACCACCAGCAGGAAGAGGCCTCCGAGCAGGATCAGCCAGAGGTCGGGGATCGCGCGCGTCGCGTAGCTTTTCAGCAGGTTGACGAAGACCGCGCCCAGGATCGGGCCGAGCAGCGTGCCGCGGCCGCCGACGGCGACCCAGACGATCGCCTCGAGGGATTTCTCCGGGGTCATGTCGCTCGGATTGATGATGCCGACCTGCGGGACGTAGAGGGCGCCGCCGATCGCGGCGATCAGGGCGGCCAGCACGAAGAGGAAGAGCTTGAACGCCGGCGTCGCGTAACCGCTGAACAGCGTGCGGTTCTCGCCGTCGCGGATCGCGCGCTGGACCAGGCCGAACTTCGTGCCCTCGAGCCAGCGGAGGAAGATCACCACGCCGATGAGGACCGCCGCCGTCGCGATGAAGAGCCCGCGTTGCGTGGCGGGCTCGCGCAACGGGAAGCCGAGCTCATATTTGAAGTCGGTGAACCCGTTGTTGCCGCCCATCAGCGTGTTGTTGCGGAAGAAGATCAGCGCCCCGGCGTAGGTGAGCGCCTGCGTCAGGATCGAGAAGTAGACGCCCTTGATGCGCGAGCGGAAGGCGAGCCAGCCGAAGATGCCGGCGATGACCCCGGGCAGGAGGAAAACCATCAGCATGGCGAACGAGAAGTTCTCGAAGGGCTTCCAGAATCCGGGCAGCTCCGTCCAGCCGAGGAAGACCAGGAAGTCCGGGATGGGCTTATGGTACTGCCCCTGGTCTCCGATCATGCGCATCAGGTACATCCCGTGCATGTAGCCGCCGAGGGCGAAGAAGAGGCCCTGGCCGAGCGACAGGAGGCCGGTGCCGCCCCAGAGCAGGTTGACCGAGAGCGCGAGCAGCGCGTAGCAGAGGTACTTGCCCCAGAGGTTGAGCGAGAAGTGGTCGATCACCCCGAACACGTCGAGCGTCGGCATGATGAGCACCGCGAGCACGGTGAACGCCAGCAAGGCCGCGACGGTGTCGCTCGGCGGAGCGGGAGGCGCGTATTTTTCGGAAGAGGACATGGGTTAGTCGAGGCTGCGGGAACGGGCGGCGAAAAGGCCGGACGGACGCCACTGGAGGAAGAGGATGATGACGCATAGGACCAGGATCTTGCCGAAGACGGCCGAGTCCTGCGCGAGGTTCTGAAGGGCGCCGCCCACGAAGGGCACGTTGGCGAGGGCGCCGGCGACGGTCGGCGAATACTGCTGCGTGAACTGGTCGAACGATCCGATGCCCAGGCCGCTGATGACGGTGCCCACGAGGTCGCCCACGCCGCCGACGACCACGACCATGAAGCTGTCGACGACATACGACTGGCCGAGCGACGGGCCGACGTTCCCGATCTGGCTGAGGAAGGCGCCGGCGAGTCCGGCGAGTCCGCTGCCCAGGGCGAAGGTCAGCATGTTGACCCGCTCGGTGCGCACGCCCATGCAGGCGGCCATCGAACGGTTCTGCGTGACGCTGCGGATCAGCAGGCCGACGGAAGTGCGCGTGAGCACCAGCCAGACGCCGACCACGATGAGCGTCGCGAAGCCGATCACAAAGACGCGGTTCCAGCCCAGGAGCACGTCGCCGACGATCCAGTTGCCGCTAAGGTAGGCCGGGCTGCCGACCTGGACGTTGTTGGCGCCGAAGGTCAGGCGGAGGAGCTGCTGCAGGAGCAACGAGACGCCCCAGGTGGCCAGCAGGCTTTCCAGCGGGCGACGGTAAAGGAAGCGGATGACGCCGCGTTCAAGGAGGATGCCGGCGCCGGCGGCGACAAGGAAGCTCAGCGGCAACGCGAACAAGAAATACGATTCGCGCCACCAGCCGGTCGCGTGCAGGCCCGGCAGGCCGATCGAGAAGCCGAAAGGCGAGAGAGCCAATCCGTTGGCAAAGAGGTTCTGCACCACGTAGGTCGTGTAGGCCCCGATGGCGATCATCTCGCCATGGGCCATGTTGATGACGCCCATCAGGCCGAAGGTGATCGCCAGGCCGAGGGCGACGATGATCAGGATGCTGCCGAGGCTCAGGCTGCGGAAGAGCGTGCCCCCGAAGTCGACCACCGTGCGATGTCGCTCCACGGCCTGCAAAGCGGAGCGGGCGGCGGCCAGGAGTCTCTCGTCCTTCGCCGCGACGGCGTCCTTGATGACCGTCTTGACGAAGTCCGTGCTGGCGAGCGACTCGAGCGCTTCGAGTTCCTTCAGCGCTGAGAGCTTGACCGTGGCATCCGGCGAGCGGAGACGCACCAAGGCGAGCGCCTCGCGCAGGGCTTTGATCGCCTTGGGGTCGGTCTCGACGGCCAGCCGTTTCTCGAGCGCCGGCAACTTCTCGATCTGCTGGCCCTGGCCGATAGCGGCGATGGCCCCGAGCTTCTTGGCCGGATTAGCCGAGGAGAGGTCGGTCAAGTCCAGCACCGCCTTCATGATGCGGCGCAGGTTGGCCGAATGAGTGGCGGCATTCAGGTCATCGGCGACGAGGCGGACGGCCAAGGGCTTGCCGGTGATGATGTCCGTGGCCTGCTGCGCCCCCTGGGCATCCTTCGCGCCATCGAGCAGGACGACCGACGTGGACTTGCCCGGGACCTCGTAGAGGAAGAGGCGATCTTTACGCCAGGCATCGAGCAGCGGGAGGATGGACTCATCCGCGTTGCCCATGAGCTCGGTCAGGATCTCTCCCTGCGTCTTTTCCGACTTCGCGACCGCCGCGCGGGCGATGATGGCCTGAGGCGCTTCGGCGAAAACCGCGACGAAACCTGCGAGAAAGGCCGAGATTAGGATGAAAGTCTTCCGCACGATGATGAGTAGTGAGCAACTACCGTGCCAAAAGGAAGAGGGCGGACCCCCTCAGGTCCGCCCTCGCTATGAAGCACCGACGACTGACAAATATCCGGCTTACTTCGTGAACTTACCCTTCAGCCACGGCTCGCCGTAGACGTTGTCGAAGGACTTCAGGATCTTGAACTGACCGTCCGCCTTGGTCTCTCCGATGAACACGTTCTTGGTGAGGTGCATGTTGGGCTGGGTCGTGACCTTGCCGCCGGGGCCGTCGAAGGACACGCCGGACTTCCAGGCTTCACGGACCTTATCCACGTCGAAGGAACCGGCCTTCTCG
>CANGRI010000038.1 GCA_947456525.1 Opitutia bacterium | reverse complement strand
CTCAAGCCGGCTGCTGCTGGCTGAGGCAGTGCAACGCGCCGCCTTCGATCAGGAGCACGCGGCAGTCGATGCCCACGATCTTACGACCCGGGAAGCAGTCGCCGATGATGCCTATGGCGACCTGGTCGGAATCCTGGCCGTAGAGGGGCACGAGGACGCCGTCGTTCACGATCAGGAAGTTGGCGTGGCTCGGCGGCAGGTCGCGGCCGGCGAGGCGGATCGGCTTCGGCAGCGGGAGCTCGAGGATGTCGAGGCGCTGGCCGCGCGGACGCATTTCGCGCAGGCGCCGGAGGTTCTCCTGCATCGGCGCGTAGTTCGGCGAAGCCTTGTCGGCTTCGCTGACGGCGAGGATCGTGCGCGGCGCGATGAAGCGGGCGAGGTTGTCGATGTGCCCGTCGGTGTCGTCGTTGGCCAGGCCTTCGCCGATCCAGAGGAGCTCGTCGATCGTGAGGCCGTCGCGGATGGCGGCGTGGAACGCGGCGTCGTCGCGGCCTTCGGCGCGGTTGGGGTTGTTCTGCACGGCCTCGGTGGTGAGGAGCAGGCCGTCGCCGGAGACTTCGATGCCGCCGCCTTCGAGCTCGAAGGGGCAGCTGAATTTCTTCACGCCCAGTTTCGCGGCGACCTTGCCGGGCACCTGGTTGTCGAGCGAGGCCTCGAACTTGCCGCCCCAGCCGTGGAATTCCCAGTCGGTGAGCGCTAGCTCCTTGGTCCGGTCGTTCTTCACGAAGATCGGCCCGTGGTCGCGGCACCAGACGTCGTCCGTGGCGATGTCGGTCAGCTCGATGACGGAAAGGTCGGCCTTGGCGGCCTTGAGCTCACGCTCGGCTTCGGCGCGCAGCTTGCCGGCGGCGTTGATCTTCACCGGCTGGAACTTCGAGATCGCGGCCGCGAACTCGGCGAACTTCGCCGGGATGAGGCCGTAGTGGCCGGGCCACAGCGCGGTGTTCGACGGCCACGAGAGCCAGGTGGCGGATTGTTTTTCCCATTCCGCGGGCATGCGGAATCCGAGGGAGCGAGGCGTGGACATGCGGAAGGTCAGTCGCGCAGTCGGCGCGTCAGGTCGCCATAGGCGTCGATGCGGCGGTCGCGGAAGAACGGCCAGATGCGGCGGAACTCGCGCTGCTTCACGAGGTCGCAGTCGGCGAGCAGGACTTCCTCCTTCTCGACGGACGCGCGGGCGACGATCTCGCCGTACGGGTCGGAGACGAAGCTCTGGCCCCAGAACTGGGTGCGGCCTTCGGTGCCGACGCGGTTGGTCGCGGCGACGTAGCAACCGTTGGCGACGCCGTGGCCGCGCTGGACGGTCTCCCAGGCGTTGTGCTGGGCGCGGCCGAGGGCGGCCTTCTCTTCGGGCAGCCAGCCGATGGCGGTCGGATAGAAGAGGATCTGCGCGCCGCCGAGCGCGGTGAGCCGCGCGGCTTCCGGATACCACTGGTCCCAGCAGATGAGCACGCCGATGTCGCCATGCGCGGTCTTCCACGTGCGGAAGCCGAGGTCGCCGGGCGTGAAGTAGAACTTCTCCTCGAAGCCGGGATCCTGCGGGATGTGCATCTTGCGGTACTTGCCGAGCACGGTGCCGTCGGCGTCGATGACGGCCGCGGTGTTATGGTAGACTTCGCTGCCGCGCGCTTCGAAGAGCGGGGCGACGATGACGACGCCGAGGCGCTTGGCGGCCTTGGCGAGCTCGGTCACGGACGGTCCGGTCTCGATCGGCTCGGCGAGGTCGAAGTTCTTCGGGTCCTGGGTGATGCAGAAATACTTCGTCGTGAACATCTCCTGCAGGCCGATGATCTTGGCGCCCTTGGCCGCCGCTTCTTCGATGCGGGGCAGGGTCTTGCGCACGTTCGCCGCCGGAGTATCCTCGGCGGTGAGCTGGATGAGACCGACGCGGACGGAGTCAGCCATGACGGGGGTCGTCAGTAGACGAGCTTGTTGATTGGGTATTCCACGATGCCCTCGGCGCCGGCGGCCTTGAGGGTCGGGATGAACTCGCGCGCCTGGCGGGCGTCGATGATCGTCTCGACGGCGATCCACTCGGGATTGCTCAGCGGGGAGACGGTCGGGTTGCGCAGGGCGGGCAGGGCGGCGGCGACTTGCTCGAGCTTGGCCTTCGGGAGGTTGAACTTGAGGCCGACCATGTGCTGCGCGGCGAGGGCGCCCTGCAGCATGAGGACGATCTGCTCGATCTTGGCGCGCTTGGCGGGATTGGCCCAGGCGGCCTTGTTCGCGACGAGGACGGTGGTGGTCTCCATCAGCTGGGCGACGATGCGCAGCTTGTTGGCCTTGATGGAAGAGCCGGTCTCGGTGATGTCGACGATGGCGTCGGCGAGCTCAGGCACCTTCACTTCGGTGGCGCCCCAGGAGAATTCGACTTCGCATTCGACGCCCTGCGCCTTGAACCAGCGGCGGGTGGTCTCGACGAGTTCGGTGGCGACGCGCTTGCCGGCGAGGTCCTTGGCGGTCTTGACCGGAGAGGCTTCGGGCACGCACAGGACCCAGCGGGATTTCTGCGCGGAGGCGCGGCTGTAGATCAGCTCGCAGACCTGGACGACATCGGCGTTGTTTTCCTGGACCCAGTCCTGGCCGGTGAGGCCGCAGTCGAAGAAGCCGTGCTCGACGTAGCGGGCCACTTCCTGCGCGCGGATGAAACGTCCGTCGAGGGCGGGGTCATCGAACGAGGGGCGATAAGAGCGGCTGCTCTTGGCGACGGGGAACCCGGCCCGGGCGAAGAGCTGGAGAGTGGCCTCTTCCAGGCTTCCCTTGGGCAGACCGAGCATCAGTTTGGCGGCTTCCTGACTCATTGGACCATGGAGGAAGCCCACCCTAAGCCCCTCCGCAAGCATTAAGGGTTTGACTAAGAAACCTCAGTAAAAGACCATATTTTCACCCAAAACTCATGTCGCGCTCCCTGTTCCTCCTCGCTCTCGCCGCTTCCATCGTGGGTTGCAAAACCGTCTCGTCCTCCGGCACCGCCGCAGGTGGATCCGTCCGCTACTCTTGGCAGAAGGATGCCCCGGAAGCCGCCGTCGACCATTCCCGTGCGACCGTCCGCGCGGTTCGTCCGGAGTACGCCCTGATCGAACTCTCCCCGCTCGAGAAGCGCGATCCCGGCGCCCGCCTCCAGCTGACCAAGGCCGGCAAGACCTTCGCCGCCGAAATCATCAAGTCCGACGACAAGTCCGCCGTGGTCGCCATCCTGGCCGGTCAGGGCTCCGTGCCCGAAGTCCGCGTCGGCGATACCCTCGCCGTCCTTGCCCTGTAACGGCCCCTCGGGCGTCACACCCCGAGACAGAAGGACCCGCTTGCCCCTGGCAGCGGGTCTTTTTCTTGTCCGCTAGCCCGGAAAATCGCCCAACACCCCGCTTTTTGCCTCCGCCGTTGACCCTGCTCGGTGGCATGCCTACTGCTCGATTTCAGCGTCCGTCGATGTCCGCTTCCTCCAAAAGCACCCGCCTAGGGTCCGCCCTGCGCAAGCTCCTCACGATGCTTTGCGGCGTGGCGCTGTTCTTGGTGGTGGTCGGCCTGCTCGGCATCTGGGCCATGGGTCGGTTCTCTCCCAAGCTCATCGATTCCTCCCTCTCGACGAAATCCGGGGCCCACCTGGCGGTCGAGACCAACGACACGAACCTGTTCGCCGGCCGTCTCGCCTATTCCGGCCTGACGATCACGAACCCGACCCGCTGGACCGAGCGCGAGTTCCTCAAGGTGCGCCGGATCGCCATCGACCTCGATCCGTTCACGTTCTTCGAAGGCGGCAGCCAGACGGTCAATGACGCCGAACTCGACATCGATCATCTGACGATCGTCGGCAAAGCCGACTTCTTGGCGGACAACAACGCGAAGGATATCTTCAACGGACTGAAGACCCCTGCCGGCGCTCCTTCCCCCAGGCCCTCCGCTCCGTCCGACCACAAGCAGCCTTTCCTGATCAAGCACCTGCGCGTGCGCATCGACCGCATCACGGTCATCTCCGGCGACGGCACCGCGGAGCGCAAGGTGGTCGTCGACCAGTCCTTCGACTACGTCTTCGAGGCCCGCGACATCACGGAGCGCAACTTCGACGAGAAGGTCTCCCGTCCGATGGGCACGCAGGCCGTGCAGACGGCCGCCCAGAAGCAGCCGGAGTTCCTCCTCGACCTCGCCCGCGAGCGCGTCCGCCGCTCCGTCACCGAAAAGCTGCTCACCGAAAAATAATCTCATGACCGAACCCGCCCCTTCTCCCGAATCCGCCCAGCCTGACGCCGCGACCCGCATCGCCGAGCTCGAAGGCCAGGTCGCCATGCTCAAGGACACGGTGTTGCGCAGCAACGCCGACCAGCAGAACCAGCAGCGCCGCCATCAGCGCGAGCGCGAAGAGCTCCGCAAGTACGCCACGTCCGGTCTGCTCGAAGACCTGCTCCCCGCGCTCGATTCGCTCAACCTGGGACTCGAGTCTGCGGCGAAGCAGACCGACGGCCGCGCCGTCGCCGAAGGCTTCCGCATGGCGGTCGGCCAGCTCCGCTCGATCCTTTCCTCCCAAGGCCTCGTCGAGGTCAGCCCGGTCGGTCAGCCCTTCGATCCTTCGCGCCATGAGGCCGTCGGCTCCGAGGCCAGCGCCGACGCCGCCGAAGGCACGGTGCTGCGCGTCGCCCGCTCCGGCTGGCTGCTCCATGATCGCGTGCTCCGTCCGGCCGCGGTCTTCGTGTCCTCCGGCGCCGCCAAGTAATCTTTCCCGATGGCCGACGATTATTACACCCTCCTGGGCGTCGCGAAGTCCGCGTCCGCCGACGAGCTGAAGAAGGCCTATCGCAAGAAGGCGATGGAGTTCCACCCGGACCGCAACCCGGGCAACAAGGAAGCCGAGGAGAAATTCAAGAAGGTCTCCCGCGCATACGAGATCCTCGGCGACGAATCCAAGCGTAAGCTTTACGACCAGCACGGCGAAGCCGCCTTCGATCCCAACATGGGCGCCGGCGCCGGCCGCGGCCAGGCGGGCGGCGGTTTCCGCGGCGCCGACCCGCGCGACATCTTCGAGCAGATGTTCGGCGGCGGCGGTGGCGGCGGGTTCGGCGACATGTTCGGCGGCGGCGGTCAGACGCAGGAGAACGATGGCGAAGACCTGCGCGTGGACCTCAAGATCACTCTCGAAGAGGCCGCCGAAGGCGTCGAACGCAAGATCCCCTATCGCAAGCACGTCGCCTGCGCGAAGTGCTCCGGCTCCGGCGCCGAAGCCGGCTCGAAGAAGACCCGTTGCCCGACCTGCGGCGGCCAGGGCCAGGTCGTCCGCTCGAACGGTTTCTTCCAGATGCGCCAGGTCTGCCCGTCCTGCGGCGGCCAAGGCGAACGCATCGACAAGCCTTGCAAGCCCTGTTCCGGCGAAGGCCGCACGGTCGCCGAGTCCACCGTCACCCTGCGCATTCCTCCCGGCGTCGACACGGGCACGAAGCTTCGCTCCAGCGGCAACGGGTCGGCCGGCCGCCGCGGCGCCGCCGCCGGCGACCTCTACGTCTACATCACGGTGTCGGAACACGAACTCTTCGAACGCGACGGCGACGACCTCGCCTGCAGCGTGCCGGTGAAGTTCTCGATCGCCGCGCTCGGCGGCAAGATCGTCGTCCCGAAGCTGAAGGGTAAGACCAACCTCAACATCCCCGCCGGCACCCAGGGCGGCACGACCTTCCGCCTCCGCGGCGAAGGCATGCCTCCGCTCCGCGGCTCGACGCCCGGCGACCTCCTCGTGCGCGTCGATATCGACGTCCCGAAGAAGATGACCGACAAGGAAAAGGAAGCCCTCAAGGCCTACGCCGCCGCCTGCGGCGACGAAGCCGCGCCGGTCTCCGAATCCTGGCGGGCGAAGTTCAAGGAGTTCTTCCGTTAACCCCCTTGCCCGACGGGGGTCGGGTCGTAAGGTGAACCCATGCCGCGCGATCCGGGCCAGACCGAACGACTCATCCGCCGTCTCCGCTGGGAGGAGCTGGATCGGTCGTGGTTGCTCCGCTTCGCGGAGTTCGCGCGCGAGGAGGATCTCGCCGGCCTCGGTCTCGCCGAGCGTCCGCTACGCACGGGCGATCCTTCCGCGGCTTTGCTCGCCGGCGCCGAACGCGCCCGCGCCCGGATCGTCGCCCGCCGTCCGATCGTCCTCGCCGGCCTCGGCCTCCTCGATGTCGTGTTCGCGGCTTACGGCGGTCGCTGTCATGCCAAGCCGCTCGCCTACGACGGCCAGTTCGTCCCGGCGGGCACCGCGGTCGCCGAGGTCGAAGGGCCCGCCGCCGAGCTGCTTTCCGCCGAACGCATCCTCCTGAACTTCCTCCAGCGTCTCTGCGGTGTCGCCACCCATACCCGTGAGCACGTCCTCGCACTGGGCTCTTCGCCCACGAAGCTGCTCGACACGCGCAAGACGACGCCGGGTTTCCGTATGCTCGAGAAATACGCGGTCGGCCAGGGCGGCGGCTATAACCACCGGCTCGGGCTCTTCGACCGCATCATGGTGAAGGACAACCATCTCGCGGCCGGCGGCGCCACGGCCGGCGAACGCATCACGAAGATGGTCCGCGCCGCCCGGGAAAGCCGTCCCGACCTGCTCGTCGAAGTGGAGGTCGACCGGCTCGACCAGATCGCTCCGGTGCTCAAGGCCGGCGCGGACATCGTCCTGCTCGATAATTTCCCGGTCGCCGACCTCCGCGAGGCCATCCCTCTGCTCCGCGGCAAGGCCTGGTCCGAGGTCAGCGGGGGCGTCAGCCTCGAATCCCTTCCGCTCATCGGCGCGCTCGCGCCCGACTTCGTCTCAAGCGGCGCCCTCACCCACGCCGCGCCGTGGTGCGACCTCGGCCTCGACTGGCTCTGACGCCATGCCCGCCCTCGACAGCAGTATCCTGCTCGCCTTCCTCGAAGCCCGCGGCGAACCGGTCAGCGGCGATCGTCTCGCGAAGGAGCTCGGGGTCTCGCGCGTCGCGATCTGGAGCCGGCTCGAACGCCTGCGCGCCGCCGGCTTCGCCTTCAAGGCTTCGACCCGCAAGGGTTACGAGCTGAAGTCGGTGCCGCGCGAGATCAACGCCGCGTTGCTCGACGCGCACCTCCGCCTGCTGAAGGTCTCCGCCGACGTCGAGCTGCTCGCCGAGGTCGACAGCACCAATTCCGAGGCCGAGCGTCGCCTCGCCGCTGGGCAGGAGGCGCCCTTCGCGGTGCTCGCCCGCTCGCAGCGCGCCGGCCGCGGCCGTCTCGGACGCAAGTGGCACAGCGCGCAGTCCGGCAATCTTTACCTGTCCCTGGCGTTCCGTCCGTTCATCCCGCCCGAACGGCTGAAGCCGTTCACGCTTTGGATGGGTCTCGCGCTTTGCTCCCACCTCGAGAAATCCCTCGGCCTGAAGCTCGGCTTGAAATGGCCCAACGACCTCCAGTCGCCGGACGGGCGCAAGGTCGCCGGCATGCTCACCGAGGCCCGCCTCGACGCCGACTCGGTCCGCGAGCTCGTCTTCGGACTCGGCCTCAACCTCACGGGTCAGTCCAAGGATTTCCCCGCCGAGATCCGTGCGACCGCCGGGTCGCTCGAAGCCGCGCTGGGCGAGCCGATTGACGTCAATCGCGAGGCCGCCGCCGTCATCGCCGCGCTCTTCCGCGCCTGGGAGCAGTTCGAGGAGGGCACGTGGTCGCGATCGTTCCGCAAGCTCTGGCAGTCCTACGACGTGCTCGCCGGCAAGTCCGTGCGCGTCGGCCTGCGTGGCGACCCGATCGCCGGCATCGTCGACGGCATCGATGACGAGGGGTCGCTCATCCTCCGCACGGGTGGCGGTCGCAAGACCATCGTCTCTTCCGGCGAGGTCACGCTGCGCAAACCCTGAGCGCTTGCCCCGCGCCTGCTTCCGTCTTACCCCTTCCACGTGTCCCTCTTCTGTCTCGATGTCGGTAACACGCACGCGCACTGGGGCGTCGTCGACGGCCGCCGGGTGATCGCCCACGGCGAACTGCCGACGGCTTCCCTTGAGACCGCTTCGCTCACGGCCTTGTTCGCCGCGCATCCGACTGAGGGCATCGCGCTCGCGAGCGTCGTCCCGAAGGTGACCGCCGCGATCCAGCCGGCGCTCCTCAGCGGCGGCCAGCGGTTCTACCACCTGCGCCATGATAACGTGAAGGGACTCGGGTTCGATTACCCGAAGCCGGCCGAGGTCGGCCAGGATCGTCTCGCGGACTGCGTCGGCGCCCAGCTCGTCGCGGGCGCACCCGCGGTGATCGTCGGCATGGGCACGGCCACGACCGTCGATATCCTGACCGAACGCGGCTACGCCGGCGGCATCATCGCCCCCGGACTCGGCGTGATGACCCAGTACCTGCATGAACGCACGGCGCTCCTGCCCGCGCTCGATCCCTCCGCGCTGCTCGGCGGCCCGGCGATCGGCAAGTCGACCGTCGACGCCATGCGCGCCGGCTGCGCCCTGGGCTTCGCCGGCATGATCGGTGCGCTGCTCGACGGCGTCTGCGCCGAGCTCGTCCGCCAAGGTTCGCCGATGCCCAAGGTGATCGTCACCGGTGGCGCCGCCGTCTACCTCCCTGCTTCCTGGCAGACGCGCGTGACGCACGAGCCGCATCTGACCCTGCTTGGTCTCGCCGAGGCCCACCGCCGCCATTTCGCATGAGTGAATCCGACCCTCTGTCGAAGCTCCGCCGCTTCGTGCCCCTCCTCGCCTTGGTGATCCTGCTCCAGGCAGGCTTCCTCGTCTACGCGCTCTTCGCCGACAAGCTCCCGAAGGTCTGGCCGTTGGTGGCCGGAGACCTCGTCTTCACGGGTATCCTGCTCTTCGCGCTCTGGCGGCTGCTGGGCCGCAGGCGCGGTTAGGCCTTGATCAGCTTCAGGAGCTCCTTGCGGCGGGCCCGGATCTCGCGGCAGCCGGCCTTGGCAAGGCGGTCGGTCGAGAAGGCCTCGACGGTCAGGCTGGCGACGGCGGTGCCGTAGACCATGGCCTGCTTCAAGGTCGCGAAGTCGGTCGCCCCGGCCGAGGCGAGGTAGCCGAGCAGGGCTCCGGCGAAGCTGTCGCCGGCCCCGGTGGGGTCGCGCAGTTCGGTGACCGGGTAGGCGGGCAGCATGAACATGCCTTCCTCGTGGAAGAGCACGGCGCCGTGTTCGCCTTTCTTGATGATGACGGTCTTGCAGCCGTGCTTGCGCAGCGCGTGGCCGGCGACGATCACGTTCGCTTCGCCAGTGAGCTTCGCGGATTCGGTGTCGTTGACGACGAGCAGGTCGGCGCGGCGCATGACTTCGCCGAGTTTCTCGCGCTGCGTCTCGATCCAGATGTCGATGGTGTCGGCGAGCACGAAGCGGGGCGCGGCGAGCTGGTTGAGCACTTCGAGCTGCAGGTCGGGCCGGATGTTGCCGAGCATCACGAAGGGCGACGCGCGGTGCGCTTCGGGCAGCTTCGGCTTGAAGTGTTCGAAGACGTTGAGCTGCAGGTCCTCGGTATCGCGGCGGTTGTAGTTCTCGTGGTAACGGCCTCGCCAGAAGAACGTGCGGCCGGAGGAATCGGTGAGCAGGCCGTCGAGGTCGATGCCGCGCTTGGCGAGCTTGTTGCGGTCGCGGTCGCGGAAGTCATGCCCGACGACGCCCACGATGCGCGGCGGCGCGAAGTAGCTCGCGGCGAGGCAGGCGTAGGAGGCGCTGCCGCCGAGGATGCGTTCGCCCTTGTCGTGCGGGGTGACGATACTGTCGTACGCGACGGAGCCTACGACGAGGACGGGATCGGCCTCGCGGCCCTTGTGCTTGATGCGGGTGGGAGTGGTCATGTGAAGAGGTCGGGGCGCACGTCACGTAGACGGTAGAGCGCGAGCAGGGCGAGCGAATGCTGCGCGGTGTTGGCGAGCGCCTGCTCGAGCGCGGCCTTGGGGCGCACCGCCAGCACCTGGATTTCCTCATGCTCATCCGGGGCGCGCCGGCCCGTGGGGCGGACGCCTTCCAGCAGCACGAAATGGCAGCGATTGGCCTGGATGGCGGGGTTCGGCGCGCAGGTGCCGAGCAGGCTGGCGCGGCCGCCGTCGAAGCCGGTCTCCTCCTCGGTCTCGCGCACGGCGGCGAGCACGGGATCTTCGCCGCGTTCGATGATGCCGCCCGGCGCCTCCGTCGAAAGGTCGCGCGTGCCGAAGCGATATTGCCGCACCATCACGAGGCGTCCGTCCTCGGTGATCGGGAGCGCGAGCACCCAGTCGCCGGAGCGGAGCACAAAAAAATCACCCTCTCGACGGTCGAGAGGGTGATTACAGTGTTCCTTGTAAACCCGGAAAACCCTGCAGTCGGCGTGGAGCTCTTCGTGCTGGACGGACCAGCGAGAGGGCGCCGACATGCGTGAGCTTACTTGGTCTTCAGCTTCTGGCCGATCTTCAGCTTGTTGGAGTCCACTCCAGGATTGAGGTCCTGGATGGCCTTCAGCGAGATGCCGGCCTTCTTGGCGATGGAGCCGAGGGTCTCGCCCTTGGCGACGACGTGTTCGCCAGGACCAGCGGCGGCGCCGGCCTTGCCGTCGGTGCCCTTGGTGGCCTTAGGAGCGGAAGCGACTTTCTGCAGAGCGGCGATCTGGTCAGCGAGAGCCTTTTCGTTGGCTTCGGTGGCCTGCTTGGTGGCGGCGAGGTCGGCGGTGACAGCCTGGACGTCGGCGGCGTTGGCCTTGGAGGCGAGGGCGGCGCCGAGTTCGGCGACGCTGGCCTTGGCGGCGTTGGCTTCTTCACCGGCGGCCTGGGCAGCGCCCTTGGCCTTGATGCCGAGCACGAGGCCGGCGGCGCCGAGAGCGAAACCGAGGATACCCACGATGAGCGGGAGCTTGGATTCGGAAGAGGAGGGAGAGATGTTGTCGTTTTCCATGTATGGAGGTGTTTGGCGGGTTGGAACAGTTGGAGATTAGCGGTTTGACACGGACGGCAACACAAAATCAGACTGTTTGTTCGGGTACCGGGCAGTATCTCAATTGGTAGAGTCCCTGCTTTGGGAGCAGGGTGTTGCAGGTTCAAGTCCTGTCTGCCCGACCACCCGACACTCCAGAAGCAAGACAGGAGACCCCTCAGGCGTAAGCCAGGACCTGGCCGTCCTTGATGACGGTCACATGGTTGGCTCCGTCGGGACGGGTCGAGGCTTCGGTCCGCCCGATCACCTGCGCGCCCAGCCCGAGCTCGGCGGCGATCCGCAGCGCGACCTCGGCGTCCTTGGGTTCCAGGAACACTTCCAGACGGTGCCCCATGTTGTAAACTTGGTGCATTTCCTTGGCTTCCGTCCCACTTACCCGGGCGATTTCGGCGAAAATGGGGGGAGTCGGGAAGAGGTTGTCCTTGATGAAATGGACCTTGGTGCCGAATCGACGGCACTTGGTCTGGCCGCCGCCGGAGCAGTGGACGAGCCCTTTGACCCGCTGGTTGCCGAGGGCCTGGAGGAGGCGGAGGGCGTAGGGGGCGTAGGTGCGGGTGGGGGAGAGAAGGGCCTGGCCGACGGTCAGCGCCGAGCCGGGCAGGGGGTCCGTCAGGCGATGAGGGCCGCAGTAGGCCAGGTCGGCCGGGGTGGCCTTGTCATAGGTTTCGGGATACTTCTCCGCGTAGTACTTGGAGAGGAGCTCGTGGCGGGCGCTGGTCAGGCCGTTGGAGCCGATCCCGCTGTTCTCGGCCTGCTCGTAGGTGGCCTTGCCGTGCGAGGCGATGCCGACGATGACGAGGCCGGGGACGACGCGCGAGGCGTCCACGACTTCGGCCCGCGCCAGGATCGCGGTCGCGGTGGAGTCGACGGTGAGCGTGGGCGTGAGGTCGCCGACGTCGGCCGTCTCGCCGCCGCCCGAAGTGATGCCGAAGCCCTGCGCGCGGAGCATGGCGAGGACGTCTTCGGTGCCGTTGATCAGCTCCGCGAGGATCGCGCCGGGGATGGCCTTGGCGTTGCGGTTGATGGTCGAGGAAAGGATGACGCCCTTGGTCACGCCGACGCACAGGAGGTCGTCGATGTTCATGACGATGCTGTCCTGCGCGATGCCGCGGAAGACCGACGCGTCGCCGGTCTCCTTCCACCACAGGTAGGCGAGGAGGGCCTTCGTGCCGGAGCCGTCGGAATGCGTGACGACGCACTTCGACGCGTCGCCGGTCAGGTTGTCAGCGACGATCTTGCAGAAGGCCTGCGGGAAGAGCCCGGGGTCGAGGCGGTCGACGGCGGCGTGCACTTCGCTCTTGGAGGCGGAGACGCCCCGGGCCGCGTATCGGCCGGAATCAGAGGAGGGCTTGCTTTCGTGCGCCATGGCTCTTGCGTGCTTATCTCCGACCCTGCTATTCGGTCAACGCCCTTCTCCCTCGTGCTGCAACTCTTCCTCCGGCATCCCTGGCTCCGTCGCCTCTCCGCGGCGTTGGTGGGCCTTCTGCTCGGCGTCGCGCTGGTCGCCGCCTGGGGATGGTGGAATGCGCGCAGCCTCCGCGTCCTGGCCGACGATCTCCGTCGGGCCTATGAGGCGCATGACGCCACGGCGATGGAGACGCTCTTCTGCTGGGATGGCGTCGACGCCGCGACCCGCGGTCGTATCCGCTTCGTGATCCTGCAGGAATACGAACTGCCGATCGCCTCGGTGGTCGTGCGCCCGCTTTCCACGCTCGACCGTCATGCCGGGCCGGGCCTGCGCCCCAACCTGACGCCGGATGCCAAGATCGAAGTCACCTACGACACGACCGACCGGCTCTCCGCCGCCTTCTTGGCCGGGCGCGACGGATGGTTCCGGCATAAGCTCGTCGTCATGCTGCCTGCGAACTGACGCGGATTCTTGACAGCCGCCCGCCGCCTTCCAATTAATCAGAGCCTATGGCCGACAAGAACGACAAGCGTCCGGAAAGCGTCCCGGGCAAATTCTACGTGGATTCGCAGTGCATCGATTGCGATCTCTGCCGCGAGACCGCCCCGAAGTCCTTCACCCGCCAGGATGACGGCGGCTACTCCTACGTCTTCGCCCAGCCGACCGACCAGGAAGGTATCGACAAGTGCATGGAAGCCCTCGAAGGCTGCCCGGTCGACGCCATCGGCAAGGACGGCGAATAATCGCCCCGGCGATTCCTCCGAAAGCCCCGGCCCGCCGGGGCTTTTTGTTTGGTACGTCCGGGCGGCTTGGCCTAGCCTCGGCGCATGGGCGTAAAAATCTCCTGCGAATACCTCGGCGACCTCCGCGTGCGCGCCACCCATGGTCCGTCGGGCACCGTGCTGCATACCGACGCCCCGGTCGACAACCACGGCAAGGGCGAGTCGTTCTCGCCGACTGATCTCACGGCGACTTCGCTCGCCTCCTGCATCATGACGATCCTCGGCATCCAGGCCAAGGGGCTGGGATTGGATTTCCGCGGCCTTCGCGTCGACGTCGAGAAGCACATGACCGCTCAGCCGCCGCGCCGCATCGCGAAGCTCGAAGCCACGATCCATATGCCCGCCGGCATCGCCGAGGACCTGCGCGACCGTCTCATCCGCGCCGCTAAAGCCTGCCCGGTGAAGCAGTCGCTCCATCCCGACGTCGAGATCGCGCTGACCTGGAATTGGCAGAGTTGAGCACTGGATGGAGGGCAGCGTAGAGGACTGAATTGAGCCGCAGCAATGTATGGGTAGGGGCGGGACCGCGTCACGACCTAGTCTGGCTTGAGGTAGGGACGCGTCGGCGACGCGGTCCGCCTCGCCCTTCTTCCCTATCGGTCGCGCCCCCGACTACGCCATGCCCCCTGGTCATCCGCGGCCGCCGCATGGTGGCCGCAAGGTAGGGGCGTGGCTACGCCGCGCCCTGCCTTCTTCTCGCGCCCTCCAGCCCTCGTGCCTTCGAGTCCTCGAGTTACGCCCCTTCGCGCTTATCGGATGTTCTGGCTGACGGAGTGGTGCGTATCGATGCCTTTGCTGATGGCGGAGATCAGCATCTCCACCGGGCGAAGGCCGGCCGGCGTGATATCGGCGGGAGTCGGCACGGCGGCGATCGCGGCGTTGGCCGCCACGAGGGTCTTGTTATATTCGGCCATCTTCTGGGCGTAAGACTTGCGGCCGGCGCTGGTCTTCACGTCGCCCGGATAGGAGAAATTGCCGGCCGCCGACGCGGAGATGAGGGATTCGTTGGCGTTCATGACCGCCTTGCCCACTTCCTGCAGCCCGGACACGGCCTGGAGGATGGTCTCCTTGCTGCCCGATTTCAGCGCCGTGGCGTAATCGCCGCGCGCCTTGATGTATTGTCCGTTCAGCTGGTCGCGCTGGCTGGGGACGGCGAAGGCGGTGACGGTGGCGAGAAGCAGGAGGGCGAGATGACGCATGCCAATGGGATGCAGGTGGCTCCGGATGAGCACAATGTATTTCCAGAATAAAATAGCCCCCCATTTGGAATCGCCCCGCCCAACAAAAAGCCCCCGGATCGCCGGGGGCTTTTTTGTTAGGCTCTTCAGCGCGCTCAGTGCGAGCAACCGCAGCCGCCGGAACCGCAGCCGCCTTCGCTCTTCTGCGCGGGCTGTTCGGTGGAACAGCAGCCGCCTTCGGAACCTTCTTCCGAAGAGCAGCAACCGCCGCCGGAGCCTTCGCCAGAACCGCAACCGCCGCCGGAGCCTTCGCCAGAACCGCAACCGCCGCCGCCGCAGCAGCCGCCCGCCTGGTGGGGATGGCCGTGGGAGAGTTCGGTGAGTTCGGCCGCGCGGACGGAGACGACCTTGATGTCGAAGTGCAGCGTCTTGCCGGCGAGCTCATGGTTGCCGTCGAGCGTCACTTCCTCGCCTTCGATCTTCTTGATCGTGAGGACGCGCATGCCGAGGTTGGTCTCGGCGTGGAAGCGCATGCCGACCTGCGGCGTGTTCGCGCCGAAGGCGGTGAGCGGGACCTGCTGGAGGAGCTTGTCGCTGTATTCGCCGTAGCCGAGCTGCGGGGGTACGAGGACGCTCTTGGTGTCGCCGGCGACGAGGCCTTCGACGCCCTGCT
This sequence comes from Opitutia bacterium, assembly GCA_947456525.1. Lineage (GTDB taxonomy): Bacteria > Verrucomicrobiota > Verrucomicrobiia > Opitutales > UBA953 > UBA953. The sequence continues at coordinate 110 of CANGRI010000038.1, read as the reverse complement.
CGAGGCCGGGGATGATGTTCTGGGCGCCGTGGAGGTACTCCATCGGGCCGCGATCGCCGGAGGCGTCGATGATGTTGCCCTGGTCGTCCTTCAGGGTGTATTCGATGGCG
>CANGRI010000037.1 GCA_947456525.1 Opitutia bacterium | reverse complement strand
GGCGACTTGTCCTTGGCCATGGATTCGCAGAGGGCGAACACATCGCGATCCGCCGCACGCAGGGCGCGGAAAGCCACCAGACGACGGGTATCGTCGGCGGAGGCAAGTTCCTTGCGGGCGAGCGCCACGCCCTTGTCGCCGAGCTGGGCGAGCAACCAGACGGCACGGGAAGCGACGTAAGGATTGGAGTCGGCAAGCAACGCTGCGACTTCGTCGACGACCTTGTCACCCGCGGCCTTGAGGCGATTGAAGCCTCCGGCGCGGACGTTGGGCGAAGGACTGCGCAGCGAGGCGATCTGGCCGGCGACCGTCGAGAGGTCGATCTTCGGGATGACCGACTTGAACCCCTTAGGGGCGATGCGGTAGATCGTGCCGGTGAAACGGTTGTCGCGCGTGGCGTGACCGCCCACGCCCGGATCGAACCAGTCGGCGACATAGATGGCACCATCCGGACCGACGCAGACGTCGGACGGACGGAACATGGTCTTCAGCGCTCCGGTGGCCTTGCCGCCGAGGAAGTCCGAACCGGCCCATTCCTTGTCCTTGTTGGAGGTCAGGAAATCGAAGCGTTCGAGTTTCATGCCGGCGCCGTCAGGCTTGGGCAGGTAACCGAACACGACGTTCTTGCCCGCCTCGCAGGCGAGGAGCAGGCCGTTCCACTTCGGATCGAGGGCGCCGTTCTCGTAGAAGGCCACGCCAGTGGGAGAACCGCCGCCATACACGTCGCCAGCCGGCATGGTACCCGGGTCTTCCTGACGCCATTCGGCGACGGGAGTCTCCTGACCAGGGCGACGATCGGCGCCCCAGGAGCGCTGTCCGTCGGCGGAAGCGAAGCCGGCGTTGCCGCCTTCCATGACGAGCGTCACGCGGCAGGCGGGCGGATCGTCGTTGTCGCTCTGGTACATGTCGCCGAACGAGTTGATCGACTGTTCGAAGCTGTTGCGGTAGTTATGACCGACGATGCGGGCGTTGGTGCCGTCGCCGTTCATGCGCACGGAGAAACCGCCGACCCAGACGTTACCGTCGTCGCTGCGGAGTCCGGCGACCTGCTGGCTGTCGACGGCCTGCTTCGTCCACTCTCCGTGGTTATACGGGCTGCCGATGCGGAAGGTCTTGCCCGACTTGTCAGTGAACTGCGCGCAGGTGTTGCCCTGGTTGAAGTTCCACTTGCCGTCAGGTCCGAAGGTCGCGCTGTGCAGCGAGTGGTCGTGGTTGCGGCCGTTGAAGCCGGTCAGGAGAACCTCGCGCTTATCGACCTTGGGGTCGAAGACGCCGTCGCCGTTGACGTCGGTGTAGACAATGAGGTCGGGCGGCTGCGAGACCACGATCTTGCCGTCGATATGGGCCACGCCGAGCGGCGAGATGAGATTGGTATCCTGGACGAAGACCGTGGACTTGTCGGCCTTGCCGGAGCCGGTCGTGTCTTCGAGGATGACGATGCGATCGCCTTCGGGTCGGCGGCCCTTCTTGCCGCGGTAATTGACGCCTTCGGCGACGAACATGCGGCCACGTTCGTCGAAGTCGATGTTGGTCGGATTGAAGAGCTGCGGCGAGGTGGCCCAGACGGTGACCTCGAAACCTTCGGGCACGGTGAAGAGTTCGGCCGGGACCAGCGTGGGACCCGCGTCGAAGTCGACCGGCTTATATTTCTCCGGACGGGTCGTGAAGACCGCGAACTTCACGTCGGCCGCGCTGGGCTTGCCGCCACGGATGGCGCCGCCGTCGTCGATCGCGACCTTGGAGCGGAACGTCTTGGCAGGACCGGGCAGCTGATAGGCGATGAAGGAGCTCGCATGGGTTCCGATGCCGCGGACGTATTCCTTGCCGGCGACCTTGAGCGGCTTGCCCTCGTAATTCTTGCCGACGCGGGTCGTACCGGTCGACTCGGCTTCCTTCCACTTGAGCTTCGTGAGGTCGACCACCGTACCGTCCTCCAGGACAACCTCTGGCTCGATCCAATCGGACCAGTCGCAGGCGTTGGCACCCAGGTCGGAGACCAACAGGTAGAGTTCCTTGGCGCCCTTCAGCTCGGCGGTGAAATCGACGAGCCGCTGCTTGTCCTTGGCAAGAAGGATGGGGGACTCGGCGACGGGCTTCGGCTCGGCGGCGGAAGCCAAGGCGGCGAAGCTGAGGAGGGCCAACAAGGAAGCTTTGGCCTTACGGGATACGGAGGGCATGGTGGGTCAGGGGTGCCTCATAGACACCATCTTTGGGCGACGGTTCAAACCCTAACCTTGCCGTAATTAACCCAAACCAGCGAAAAGCCCACCGACGGCTTTACATCCCGGTGACTGCCAACACCTTTCAGGAACCTCGGGCACCCCGCCCTGTCCTACCCTTTTCCGATGTCTTTCCGGTATCTCTTTGGCCCTCTTTTTCTCGCCCTCTCGGCCTCCGCCGCCGAGAAGGCCGCCCCCCCTACGGCCGCCCAGATCGAATTCTTCGAAAAGGAGATCCGACCGGTCCTCGCCGACAACTGCTACAAGTGCCACGGACCGAAGAAGCAGAAGTCAGGCCTCCGCTTGGATTCACGCGAACTGATCCTCAAGGGCGGTGAAGTCGGGCCGGTGGTCATCTCCGGAAAGCCGGAGAAAAGCCGCCTCATCCTCGCGATCAATCACGCCAAGGGGAAAGACATCGAACCGATGCCCAGCGCCGATGAGAAGATCCCCGACAAAGCCATCGCCGCCCTGACAGAATGGGTCCGCCAAGGGCTGCCTTGGCCCGCCGAAGCTTCGCCACTCGCCCACGACCCGAGCAACCACTGGGCCTTCAAGACCGTGACCACCCCCGCGACGCCGTCGCTCTCGCCCTCCGATGAAGCGAAGGTCTGGCAGCCGCTCGATCGTTTCGTGCTGGCGAAGCTGAAGTCCGCGGGTCTGGACCTCAACGCGGAGGCTTCGCGCGAAGTCATCGTGCGCCGCCTCACCTTGGCGCTCTGGGGCTTCAATCCTTCGGCCGAGGAGATCGCCGCGTTCGTCGCCGACAAGGATCCGCAGGCCACGGAGAAGTTGGTCGATCGCCTGCTCGCCGCGCCCGCCTTCGGCGAACGCTGGGCCCGCCACTGGCTCGACGTCGCACGCTACTCCGACACGAAAGGCTACGTCTTCCAGGAGGAACGTCGCTACCCGTACGCTTACACCTACCGCGATTGGGTGGTGAATGCGTTCAACCAGGATCTGCCTTACGACCAGTTCCTGCGGCTCCAGATCGCGGCCGACCAGATCGCCAAGGACCCGGAGAACAATCGCGACCTCGCCGCCCTCGGCTTCCTGACCCTCGGCCGCCGCTTCCTCAACAGCGTCCCCGACATCATCGACGACCGCATCGACGTCGTGATGCGCGGCACCCAAGGCATGACCATGGCCTGCGCCCGCTGCCACGATCATAAGTTCGATCCGCTGCCGACGACGGAATACTACTCGCTCTACGCGATCTTCAACTCGAGCCAGGAGCCGAAGGAACTACCCGCGCTGAAGCCGTTCACACGCACGAAAGAGACCGAGGAGTTCGAGGTGGAGCTCGCCGGACGGCAGAAGAAGCTCGATGAATTCATCGAGAGCCGCCGCGAACTATCGTTCACTCCGGCCAAGACCGCCGACTACCTCGCGCTGATGCTCAGAGCCGCGAAGGAACCCAACTTCAACTACACCCAGGAGGCCAAGCGCACCAACCTGTACCCGACGGTCCTCAACGGCTGGCAGCACGTGCTTTCCAAGAAGCTCAACGACAAGGACGCGGTCTGGGGCGGATGGTATCAGCTCAAGGACGTTCCCAACGAACAGTTCCCCGCCAAGCTCGGCGCCCTCCTCGCTCAGCCGGAACAATTCAAGGACCCGGTCCTTCGCACTTACATCCAGAAGAAGTCCCCCAAGAATTTCGTCGAACTGACCGCGGTCTACGGCGCCCTCCTTTCCGAAGCACGTACGCAGGATAAGGACGGCGTGCCGGTGTGGAAACCCTGGCGAGACCTCGCCAAGGCCACGAACGGCCCTGAGGCGGTCACCGCGGAATCCCTCATCCCCACCTACAACGTCGCCGACCGCAACACGCGCAACAACCTCGAGATCCAGGTCGTCGGCTTCAAGGCGACGAGCCCCAAGAGCCCGCCTCACGCGATGGCGCTGCTGGACAAGCCCAAGGCCGTCCAAGGCGTGGTCTTCATCCGCGGCAGCGCCTCCCGTCCGGGCAAGGTCGTGCCGCGCCAGTTCCCGGCCGTGCTCACCGGCGGCAAGGCCAAGGAATTCACCGAAGGCAGCGGCCGGCTCGACATGGCCAACGCCATCGCGAGCAAGTCCAACCCGCTCACGGCGCGCGTCATGGCCAACCGCATCTGGACCGAACTCATCGGTCGAAGCCTCGTCGAAACCCCGAGCGACTACGGCGTCCGCACGGCACCGCCCAAGAATCCCGAATTGCTCGAACACCTGGCCTCGACGTTCATGAAGGACGACTGGTCGATGAAGAAGCTGATCCGCTCCATCGTCCTTTCCCGCACCTTCCTCCAGACCGCCGAAGTCACCAAGGACGGCCTGGCGAAGGATCCGGACAACGACCTCTGCTGGCGCGCCCAACGCCGCCGCCTCGACTTCGAGGCGATGCGCGACAGCATGCTGCGCGTCGCCGGACGCCTGGATCCGGCCAAGATCGGCGGACAGCCCTTCGACCTGGTGACGAACTTCTCGGAACCGCGCCGCACGATCTACGGACATATCGATCGCCAGAACCTCCCGGCCTTCTTCCGTACGTTCGACTTCGCCAACCCCGACTACCATGTCCCGAAGCGCAACCAGACCACCACGCCGCAGCAGGCGCTCTGGATGCTGAACAATCCGTTCGGACGTCTTCAGGCCGACACGCTGGCCGCCAAGGTGGCCGCGCTCCCCAGCAACGAGGCCAAAGTGAAGGCGCTGTATCTGGCGACGCTTGGCCGCAACCCAAGCCATCAGGAAATCACCCTCGGAGTCGAGTACCTGAGCGAAGCCGAACTTGCGCCAGCTCCTGCCCGCTGGACGAATGGCTACGGCGGCTGGAACCCGGCCACCAAAGCCGTCTCCTTCACGGAGATGACGGTCGCGACCAAGGACCGCATCGCGCCGACCGCGGACCTGGCCGACAAGCAGTTCGCCCACACCTTCCTGACCGCCAAAGGCGGCCATCCCGGTGATAAGACCGACGGCACCGCCGTGATCCGGCGCTGGACCGCCGGCAGCGCCGGGAAGTATCGCATCGAAGGCACCCTCGCCGTCGCCAGCAAATCCAGCGATGGCGTCCGCGCCCGCATCGTCACCGCCCGCAAAGGCATCCTCGCCGAAGTCGTGACCAAGGGTGGTGCATCGTCGTCCGTCGACCTCGCCGAAGTCGACCTGGCCGCCGGCGAAAGCATCGACTTCATCGCCGACAACTACATCGGCTCCAACAGCGACAGCTTCGCCTGGTCCCCCGTCATCAAGGACGCGAAGACCGGAGAAGTCCTGACGTCCGCCGCGGGCGAATTCGGCAAGAAGCCCGAACGCCAATCTTCCCTTTCCTCGTTCGCGCAGGTCCTCCTCACCAGCAACGAATTCATCTTCGCCGACTAATGAACCATCTCGACCCGCTCTCCCTCGGCTCCCGCCGTGAATTCCTCCGCCGCGTCGGCATGGGGCTCGGCGGCGTCGCCATGGCCTCGATGCTCCAGCAGGAACTCCGCGGCGCCGAGATCAAGGTGGATCCGCTCCACCCGCTCGCCGCCCGCCGCCCTCCGCTCCCCTGCAAGGCCAAGCGCGTGATCCATATCTTCGCCAACGGCGGCGCCTCGCAGGTCGACACCTTCGACCGCAAGGTCGCGCTGGACAAATATCACGGCCAGAAGCTCCCCGGCGACTACATCGCGACCGAGCGCAAGACCGGCGCCGCGTTCCGCTCGCCCTTCACCTGGAAGCGTTACGGCAAGAGCGGCCTCGAGGTCAGCGAACTCTTCGAGAAGACCGCGCAGCACGCCGACGACCTCTGCGTGATCCGTTCGATGAAGGCCGACGTGCCCAACCATGAGCCCTCCCTGCTGCTGATGAATTGCGGCGAATCCCGTCAGGTGCGACCTTCGATGGGGTCCTGGGTCACCTACGGACTGGGCACCGAGAACGAGAACCTGCCGGGCTTCATGACCCTCTGCCCCGGCGGCTTCCCCATCCAGGAAACCCAGAACTGGCAGTGTGGCTTCCTCCCCGGCGTCTACCAGGGCAACTACGTCGACACCTCCAAGCGCAGCGTGGAGGAGCTCATCGAGAACATCCGCAACTTCGGCCTCTCTCGTCCCGGGCAGCGCAACCAGCTCGACCTCCTGGCCAAGCTCAACGCCGCCCACCAAAACGCTCGTCCCCAGGACGCCGCGCTCGAAGCCCGCGCCCAGTCCTTCGAGATGGCCTACCGCATGCAGCTCGAGGCCACCGACGCCTTCGACATCGGACGCGAATCCGAAAAGACCCGCGAGATGTACGGTGACACGACCCTCGGCCGCCAGTTCCTCATCGCCCGCCGCCTCGCCGAGCGCGGCGTCCGCTTCATCCAGCTGTGGCATGGCGCCGGCCAGCCGTGGGACAGCCATGACGACCTCGAGAAGAATCATAAGCGCCTCGCGATGGAAGCCGACCAGCCGATCGCCGCGCTCCTGACCGACCTCAAGCGCCTCGGCATGCTCGACGAGACCCTCGTCATCTGGGGCGGCGAATTCGGACGCACGCCGACCGTCGAGCTGCCCACCCCGGGCTCCAACGCCGGCAAGATCAACGGACGCGACCACAACAACCACGGCTTCACCATGTGGATGGCCGGCGGCGGCGTGAAGGCCGGCACGGTGTACGGCGAGACGGATGAATTCGGCTACAAAGCGGTCAAGGACGTCGTCCACGTCCATGACCTGCACGCGACCATCCTTCGCCTCCTCGGCTTCAACCACGAAGAATTCACCTTCCGCAGTTCCGGCCGCGACTATCGCCTGACCGACGTCCACGGCAATATCGTGCGGCAACTGATCGCCTGATGCGCCCTTTCGCCTTGCTGCTGTGCCTCGTCGCCACCTCGGCCGGGGCGATCGAGACGAAGGTCATCAAGGACGTGCCCTACAAGGACGACGTCGTCTCGCTGACTCCCTACGAACAGGAACGCTGCAAACTCGACCTGACCGTACCCGTCGGTGCGAAGGGTTTCGCGACCTACGTTTGGTTCTACGGCGGCGGCATGAAGAACGGCGGCAAGGACCTGCGTTCGGAATATTGCACGGAGATCCGCGAAAGCCTGGCCCAAGGAGGCGTCGCGGTCGTCACGCCAGACTACCGCCTGAGCCCCAAGGCGAAATACCCCGCCTACGTCGACGACGCCGCGGCCGCCTTCGCCTGGACGGTGAAGCATATCGCCGAACAAGGCGGCGATCCGCATAAGGTCTTCATCGGCGGTCATTCCGCCGGGGCCACCCTTGCCCTGCTCGTCGGCATGGATCCGGATCGCCTGAAACCCCACGGCCTGACCCTCGGCTCCATCGCCGGCATCGCCCAGGTGAGCGCCCAGGTGCTCACCCACTACACGATCCGCGAAGAGCGCGGGCAGCCGCGCTACGCCATCACCTGCGACGAAGCCGCCCCGGCTTTCTACATCCGCAAGGCTCTGCCGCCGATTCTCACAATCTACGCCCAGAACGACATGCTGAGCCGGGCCGAGGAAAACCAGTTCTTCGTCACCACCCTCAAGGCCGCGGGACATGCCGAAAACTATTCCCTTCGCGTCGACGACCGCGACCACGCCTCCGTCGGCCATCGCATCCGCAACCTCGACGACCCCGCCCGCCTCGCGATCCTGAACTTCATCGCGAAGCAATCGGCCAGCCGCTGACCGACGACCCCTCCTGCCGACCCGTCATCGGATCCAAGGGGATATGGCACGAGCCCCCAACCGCCGCCCTCTGGCCCATGCCATCGCCTAACCGCTAACCGCCTGCCGCCAACCGCCGACACCTTTTTCAAGTCCCCATGCTTCTCCGCCTCTCCCTGTTCTGCCTCCTCGCCCTTCGTCTTTCGGCGGTGGAGACCTATGATGTCGTCGTATACGGCGGCACCGCTGCCGGCGTCATCGCCGCCGTCCAGGTCAAGAAAATGGGCAAGACCGTCATCATCGTCGGCCCCGACAAACATCTCGGCGGACTGAGCAGCGGCGGACTCGGCTTCACCGACTCGGGCGATAAGTCCGTGATCGGCGGCCTTTCGCGCAACTTCTACCACCGAGTCTGGCAATATTACCAGAAGCCCGAGACCTGGGTGCACCAGAAGCGCGAGGCGTTCGGCAACAAAGGCCAAGGAACCGTGGCGATGGACCAGGCCGACCGGACGATGTGGATCTTCGAGCCCAGCGTCGCCGAGAAGGTCTTCGAGGATTACGTGAAGGAATTCTCGATTCCCGTCCTGCGCGACGAGTGGCTCGACCGGGCCAACGGCGTCCGCCTCGCCGACGGCCGCATCGCCGAGATCACGATGCTCTCGGGCAAGACCTTCGCCGGGAAGATGTTCATCGACGCCACCTACGAAGGCGACCTGATGGCCGCCGCCGGCGTCAGCTACCATGTCGGCCGCGAAGCCAACGCGACCTACGGCGAAAAGCACAACGGCTCCCAGGTGGGCGTCCTCCATCATCGCCACCACTTCGGCGTGCTGAAGACACCGATCGACCCTTACGTCGTCCCCGGCGACCCTAAGAGCGGCATCATCGCCCGCGTCTCTCCTGAGAAGCCGGCGCCCAAGGGCGAAGCCGACCACCGCGTACAGGCTTATTGCTTCCGCATGTGCCTGACCAACGTCCCGGAGAACCGCGTCCCGTTCACGGCCCCGGAAGGCTACGACCCGAAACAGTACGAAGTCCTCGCCCGAGCCTATGCGGCCGGCTGGAAGGAGACCTTCGGCAAGTTCGACCTGATCCCGAACGGAAAGACCGACACGAACAACCACGGCGGCTTCTCCTTCGATAACATCGGCTATAACTATGACTACCCCGAGGCGAGCTATGCCCGCCGCAAGGAGATCATCAAGGAACACGAGACCTATCAGAAAGGGTTGCTCTACTTCATCTGCACCGACCCGCGCGTCCCGGCCGACGTCCGCGAGAAGATGAACAACTGGGGACTCCCGAAGGACGAATTCAAGGACAACGGCAATTGGTCGCACCAGATCTACGTCCGCGAAGCCCGCCGCATGGTCGGCGTCTTCGTGATGACCGAGAACGAACTGACCAAGGCCAAGCCGACGCCTGACTCCGTCGGCATGGGTTCCTACATGATCGATTCGCACAACACCCAGCGTTACGTCACCCCGGACGGCCATGTGCAGAACGAGGGCGACATCGGCGTCTCGCCGCGCGGGCCCTACGAGATCGCCTACGGTTCCCTCGTCCCGAAGAAAGGCCAGGCCGCCAACCTGCTCGTGCCGGTGGCCTGCAGCGCCTCGCACATCGCCTACGGCTCCATCCGCATGGAACCCGTCTTCATGATCCTCGGTCAGTCCGCCGCCACGGCCGCGGGACTCGCCATCGATCGCAACCTCGCCGTCCAGGACGTCCCCTATGACGACCTGAAGGGCCGCCTCCTCGCCGACGGCCAGATCCTCCGTAAGCAGGTCGACCTGTCCAAATACCCCGCCGAGGAAGATGACCACGCCGCGGCCAAGCAGCTTCCGGGCATCACGGTGGACGACGCCGACGCCAAGTTGACCGGCGACTGGACGGAGAGCCAGGCCGGCAAGGGCTTCATCGGCGAAGGCTACCGCCATGAGGGCAAAGGAGCCCACGGACCCGCCACCGCCACCTTCCGGACCACCCTCCCCAAGCCCGGCAGTTACGAGGTCAGCCTGACGTTGGTGCCTAACCGCAACCGCGCGACCAACGCCAAGGTGGTCATCCAGCACGCGCATGGGTTGAAGGAAATCAGGGTCAACCTTGCCTTGCCCTCCCCGGACGGACTCCGCTCGCTCGGCACCTTTGAATTCAACGATACCGCCGGAGTCGTCATCAGCAACGAGGGTGCGGATGGTTTCGTCGTCATCGATGCGGTCAATTGGCAGGCACGTTAAGGCCAACTTCAGAAATCCGTTGAAACTCGGACTTCGGGGGGTTGTCTAAACCCTATCCCCATGCGCGTCCTGCCCGCCGCCTCCCTTCTCGCCTTCGTCTTGCTCGGTGCCGCCGAACCCGCCGAGACTGTTCGCTTCAACCGCGACATCCGTCCGATCATGTCGGACACCTGCTTCCATTGCCACGGCTTCGACCCCAAATCACGCAAAGGCGGACTGCGCCTCGACCTCCGCGAAGATGCGCTTAAGGCCGGCAAGAGCGGCGCGATCGCCATCGTCCCGGGCAAGCCCGAGGAGAGCGAAGTCATCAAGCGTCTCTTCACCAAGGACGAAGATGACCTCATGCCGAGCAAGGAGTCGCATAAGACGCTCACCGCCGCCCAGAAGGAACTCTTCAGCCGCTGGGTAGCCCAAGGCGCCGTATATGAACCCCACTGGGCCTACAAACCGCTGGAAGCCCCCGACGTCCCGGCGATGCCCGAAGGCGGCAAGAACCCGATCGACGCCTTCGTCGGCGCTAGGCTGGCCGAGAAGAAGATAGCGCCCTCGCCTGAGGCGACCAAGGAACGACTGCTCCGTCGCGTCTCGCTCGACCTGACCGGCCTGCCGCCGACGCCCGAAGAGATGGCCGCCTTCCTCGCTGACCGCTCGCCGGCCGCTTACGAGAAACAGGTCGATCGCCTCCTGAACTCCGTCCGCTTCGGCGAACGCATGGCCGTCTGGTGGCTGGATGTCGCCCGCTTCGCCGACACGGTCGGCTACCACGGCGACCAGAATCAGCGCATCTTCCCTTACCGGGATTACGTGATCAAGGCCTTCAACGACAACAAGCCCTTCGACGTCTTCACGCGGGAGCAGCTCGCCGGAGACCTGCTGCCGAATCCGACCGAAGAACAGCTCGTCGCGAGCGGCTATAATCGCCTGAACATGATGACCCGCGAAGGCGGCGCCCAGGCGAAGGAATACATCGCCAAATACGGCGCCGAACGCGTGCGGTCGGTCTCCAACGCCTGGCTGGGCAGCACCTTCGGCTGCGCCGAGTGCCATGACCATAAGTTCGACCCCATCAAGTCGGCCGACTTCTACTCGCTTCAGGCCTTCTTCGCCGACGTCAAACAGTGGGGAGTCTACGCCGATTATGCCTACACGCCCGAACCCGAACTCAAGGGCGTCGGCAACGAACACCCCTTCTTCCCCGAGGTGCGCACCAAGAACGCCTATCGCACCAAGAAGGACGGCCAGTTCCGGGAGGCGCTCGCCTCCGTCTACGCCAGGGCCGCCACGGACCTGTCGGCAGACGCCAAGGCGCTGGCTGCATTCGCCGCCTGGCAGAAGGAAACGGCCGACTTCCTGACGAGCCACCCCTCTGGCCTGATCTCTCCTGCTGGCACCTATTTCCTCAAGGCTGCCCCGGCTGCCGCCGCCAAGATGGCACCTAAGAACACCGACGCCAAGGTCGCGGCCAAGAAGCCAAACGTCGCCGCTCCGGTCGCCTTCGCCGCCGACACGGCCTTCAAGATGCCCAAAGGCGTCGCCAAGGGAGACGACTTCGCGATCACGCTTCTGGGCATCACCACGACGGTGGCCTCGGTCCGCATCGACATCCCCAAAGGGTCCATCCCCGTAGGCTCAGCTGCCAGCATCACCGCGCGCTTCGGCATCGCGGACATCAAAGGGAAGGAACGTGCGGTCGCATTCCACCTGGCCGACGCCAGCTCGCGCGAACCTCGCTACAACAGCGGCGTCGAACAGACCGACATCAACAACGGGTGGTCCTTGAAGATGCCAGACTCCGACGTCCACGCGGTCTGGCTGCTGGACGCGGCCGTGACGCTGAAGGCCGACGAGAAGTTCGTCATCCACTTCGAAAGCAACGCAGCGCTCACGCTCAAGGCCTCGGTGTCGCCGCTGGCTCATGACGAGCCATTGAAGGCCCTCGACCTGTCGACGATCGGCGCGCTGAAGGAAGCGCGGCCGACGCCGGCCAGCTTCGGACTCTTCCTGACTTCCCGCGGGACCGATCGAGCCATGCTCCAGAAGACCCGCGCCATCGTCGGCGACATCCGTCGACAGACCGACGGCTTCGCCTGGTCCATGGTCACCCAGGCTGCCGCGCCGCGTACCGTGCGCATCCTGCCGCGCGGCAACTTCCTCGACGAGACCGGCCCCGTCGTCCTGCCCACGACCCCCTCCTTCCTGCCGGGCCTGCGCACCAGCACTGAACAGAAACGCCTGACCCGACTCGACCTGGCCGATTGGATCACCTCCAAGGATAACCCGATCACCACCCGCACGGTGATGAATCGCCTCTGGCAGATCTTCCACGGCACCGGGCTCAGCGCCGGGCTCGACGACCTCGGCTCGCAAGGCGAACTCCCCTCTCACCCCGAACTGCTGGAATGGCTCTCCCTCGAGTTCCGCGACAAGGGCTGGAACATGAAGAAGATGATCCGCCTGATGGTCACGAGCCGTACCTACCGACAGAGCAGCAGCCTCCGGCCGGAACTCAAGGAAATCGACCCGAACAACCGCCTGCTTGCTTCGCAGAACCCTCGACGACTGGACGCCGAATTCGTCCGCGACAACGCCCTCTTCGTCGCCGGCCTGCTGAATGTCGAAGATGTCGGCGGCCCGAGCGTGAAGCCCTACCAGCCTGCTGGCTACTACGAGCCGATCCAGTTCCCGAACCGCACCTACGTCGCGAGCCCGGACTCCGACCAGTGGCGCCGCGGCCTCTACATGCACTGGCAGCGCATGTACCTGCACCCGATGCTCATCAACTTCGACGCGCCGGCTCGCGACGAGTGCACCGCTTTGCGCAGCTATAGCAACACGCCGCAGCAGGCCCTGACCCTCCTCAACGACCCGACCTTCGTCGAAGCCGCCCGCGCGATGGCAGCCCGGCTACTCCGCCAGCCTGCGAACCTCGATCGTCTCGGGCTCGGCTTCCGCTTCGCGATGGGACGAGACATCAAGGCGGGAGAACGCCCGTCCCTGGAGAAGCTGATCGCCGAACAGACGTCTTATTATAAAGCCAACCCCGCCGAAGCCACCAAGCTGCTGAAGGTCGGCTTCAGCCCGCCGCCCGAGGGCGATCCAGCCGAACTGGCCGCCTGGACCCAGGCCTGCCGCGTCATCCTGAATTCCCACGAAGCGATCACCCGCTACTAAGCCCATGCGCCCTTACGACCCCATCGCCCACGCCCTGTCGATCAACCGACGGAGCTTCCTGACCAAGAGCGCCTACGGACTCGGGAGCGCGGCCTTCGCGATGCTCGCCGCCAAGTCCGGCTTCGGCGACCTCCGCGCCGCGTCGTTCTCCAACGGCGTGCTCCGCGAACCGCACCTGCCGGTGAAGGCCAAGCGCGTCATCTTCCTCTGCATGGCGGGCGGACCGCCCCACCTCGAGCTCTTCGACAACAAGCCGGTCCTCAAGAGCCTGCACGGCCAGCCGTTCCCGGAATCGTTCACCAAGGGCAAGCAGATCGCCCAGCTTCAGAACACCGTGCTCAAGGCGCGCGGCGGCTCCTTTGAATTCCAGAAATGGGGCAAGGCCGGCACCGAGATCACCGACATCTTCCCGCACATCGGTTCCGTCGCCGACGAACTCTGTGTCGTCCGCTCGCTGAAGACCGAACAGATCAACCACGACACGGCGCACGCCTTCTTCAACACGGGTTCGATCATCAAGGGACGCCCGAGCATGGGCTCCTGGCTCCTCTACGGACTCGGCGCCGAGACGGAGAACCTTCCGGGCTATATCGTGCTGACCTCCGCCGGTCGCACCGGCCAGCAGCCGATCTCTTCGCGCCAGTGGTCCAGCGGCGTCCTGCCCAGCAAATACCAAGGCATCCAGTTCCAGTCCAAAGGCGAAGCGGTCCACTACATCGGCAACCCCGAAGGCGTGTGCCAGAGCACCCAGCGCCAGGTCATCGACGAGATCCGCCGCCTCAACGGCCAGCTCGCCGAAGAGACGGTCGACCCGGAGATCGCCACGCGCGTCGCGCAATACGAGATGGCCTTCAAGATGCAGTCGAGCGTGCCCGAGCTCCTGGATTTCAAGAGCGAGTCCGCCAAGACCATCGAAGCCTACGGCATCAAGGAGGTCGGCGACGGCTCCTTCGCTTCCAACTGCCTGATGGCGCGCCGGCTCGCCGAACGCGGCGTGCGCATGATCCAGCTCTACCACCGCGCCTGGGACCTCCACGGCAACCTCGACAACGGCATGAAGATGGGCGCCGAAGACGTCGACAAGGCCACCGGCGCGCTGATCCGCGACCTTAAGGAACGCGGCATGCTCGACGACACCCTCATCCTCTGGGGCGGGGAATTCGGCCGCACCCCGATGGGCCAAGGCACCGGCCGCGACCACCATATCGCCGGCTACTCGGTCTTCCTCGCCGGCGGCGGCGTCAAGGCCGGCACGACCTACGGAGCGACCGATGAGCTCGGCTACAACGCCGTCGAGAACGTCGTCGATGTCCACGATCTCCACGCCACGATGCTCGCCTTGATGGGTATCGACCACCACCGCCTGAACGTGAAGTACCAAGGCCTCGACGTCCGCCTCACGGGCATCGCGGGCAAGGTGGTCAAGGGCATCATGGCCTGAGCGGTAAACGACACTTATACGCCGTTTAATTCAGGCGTTTAGACTTCAATGGACGGGGTGAAATCATAAGGTCACCCCATGCCCCTCCACCGACTCACCCTGACGGCCGCCTTATTGGTCTCTGCCTTCTTCATTACAGGTTGCCAAGATACTCAACCCGCTGGTGCGATCACCCCGGTTGCGAAGACCGAACTCTTCAACGGCAAAGACACCGCCGGATGGACCGCCTTCCCGGTCGAGACCTCCAAGGACACCTGGTCCGTCAAGGACGGCCTGCTCTTCTGCGCCGGCAAGCCGAACGGCTTCCTTCGCACGGAGAAGAGCTACAAGCAGTATAAGTTCACCGTCGAATGGCGCTTCGTGAAGCCCGGCAATACGGGCGTGATCGTCCACATGACGCCGCCCGACGCCGTCTGGCCTAAGAGCATCGAATGCCAGGGTATGCATGACCGCCAAGGCGACTTCTACTTCTGGAATGGCGCCACGGCCAAAGACAGCATGGAACTCAGCAAGGACAAGAAGACCGGCAAGGTCCGCGGCTACCG
>CANGRI010000036.1 GCA_947456525.1 Opitutia bacterium | reverse complement strand
GGAGTCACCGGCTCCATCGCCGCTTATAAGGCCGCTGACCTGACCTCCCAACTGGTCAAGTACGGCGCCGAGGTCCAGGTGGTCATGACCAAGGGGGCTACCCAGTTCATCACGCCGATGACCCTTCAGGTGCTTTCTCGCCGCCCGGTCGCCATCGACCTATGGGAAGAGGGTAAGAACTCCCAGCCGAGCCACATCGAGATCGCCGACTCTTCCGACCTCCTCCTGGTCGCCCCGCTGACGGCCCACGTGATGGCCGAGTTCGCCCACGGCCTCGCCCCCGACCTGCTGACCAGCATCTACCTCGCCACCCGCGGCCCGGTGCTGCTTTGCCCGGCGATGAACGGCAAGATGTACGAACACGCCGCCACCCAGGCCAACCTGAAGACCCTCCGTTCCCGCGGCCACGCGATCGTCGAGCCGGCCGAAGGCATGCTGGCCTGCGGCTACGAAGGCATCGGTAAGCTGGCGCCGGTCGAAGAGATCGTGAGCCGCGTGCTTTCGATCCTGGGCTGAGCCCGATGGACTCCCGCGCTCTCCGCCAGCGGATCGAAGCTTCGGCGAAGGCGCTGGGCTTCGACGCTTTCGGGGTCGCGCCGGTCGAGGTCGACGTCCGCGCCGACTATTTCAAGAAGTGGATCGCCGACGGGATGCACGGCGACATGGCCTGGCTCGCCCGTAATCCCGACCGCCGGACCGACGCCCGCAAGGTCCTGCCGGAAGCCCGCAGCCTCGTGGTGGTGGGCCTCAACTATTACCAGCCCCATCCGCCCGCGGGCTACCGTATCGCCAAATATGCGCTCGGTGCCGATTACCACGACGTCATCCTCGCGCGCCTGAAGCAGCTTTGCGAAGTGATGCAGACGCTCGGCGGAGAACAGAAGCCGTACGTCGACACCGGACCGGTGCTCGAGAAGCCCGTCGCCGCCGCGGCCGGGCTCGGCTGGCAGGGCAAGAGCACGATCCTCATCCATCGTGGCGCCGGGACGTGGCTGTTCCTCGGCGTCATCCTGACGACCCTCGAGCTCGAGGCGTCGGCCGCCCGGGAGCCGGACCGTTGCGGTTCCTGCACGCGCTGCATCGACGCATGTCCGACCGCCGCGATCATCGCCCCATATAAGATGGATGCGCGCAAGTGCCTCGCCTACCTGACCATCGAGCACAAGGGCGCCATCCCCGTCGAATGCCGCGAAGCCCTCGGCGACCGCGTCTTCGGCTGTGACGACTGTCTCGACGTCTGCCCGTGGAACAAGTGGGCGGTCGCCACGCGAGAGGCCCATTTCGCCCCGCGGCCGCACCCGCCTTTGCGCGAGACGCTGGCCTGGACCGACGAGCAGTTCCTCGCCCACTTCAAGGGCACGCCGGTCGAACGCCTCGGTCTCGCCCGCTGGCGCCGCAACGCGCTCACGGTGTTGGGCAACGTCGGTGAGCGAGCCGATCTCCCCGCCGCCGAGGCGCTCCTCGGGTCGGAAGATCCGATGGTCGCCGAACACGCCGCCTGGTCGGTCGCCCGCCTCCGCGCCCGTTGAACCTACGGGTTGCCTCGGGCCTCGGGCTCGTCCTAATGAAGGCCGTGACCCTCGCCCAAGCCTACTACGCGCTCGCCGCCTTCCTGCTCCTCGCCGGCTGGCTGGTCGTCACCGACGCGCCGTCCCTGCGTTCCTTCCGCCGCTCGAAGAACGCGACCGCCGTGCTCGGCCTCCTCGCCATCGCTTGGTTCGCCTGGTGGTTGCTGAATATCCCGGAAGCGGACCTGGCCGGGCTGCCCCGCATCCCGGTCGTCGCCGGCTTCATCGTCGCGAGCCTCGCGGCCTTCGCGTACATGCCGGACTTCCTTTCGGTCCGCGCTCTCGCGGTGATCATGCTCTTCCTGGCCCGTCACGTGCTCGATGCAGGCTACCGCCAGCTCCCGCATAGCCTGCTCGCCGCTTCCGTGAGCTACGGCTTCCTGATCCTCTTCGGCTTCTGGTGGGCCTGTTCGCCGCCGGTCTTCTGCCGCCAGTGCGACTGGGTGCTTGCCACGGACACGCGCCGCAAGGTCATCGCCGGCCTCTGCTTCCTGTTCGCCGCCGCCTGCGTCGCCCAGTCCTTCCGCCTGCCGTGAGCCGCGCGCTCCTCATCGTCGTCTCGGGCCCGGCGGGCAGCGGCAAGACCACGCTCTGTTCGCGCCTGACCGAAGCCTACCCGCAGGCGATCCGCCGCGTCATCACCTGCACGACCCGCGCCCCGCGCGGCGGCGAGGTCGACGGCGTCGACTACCATTTCCTTTCCCGCGCCAGCTTCGAGCAGCAGGTCGCGCAAGGCGTCTTCCTCGAACACGCCACCGTGCACGGGAACTTGTACGGCCCGCGCGCGGCCGACGTCGCCACGCATCTCGGCGCTGGTTTCGACGCGCTCCTGAACGTCGACGTCCAGGGCGCCGCCACGATCCGCGCCAAGGGCGCCGCCGACCCTCGCCTCGCCGCCGCGCTGGTGACGGTCTTCATCCGCGTGAACGACCGCGCCGAACTGCGCCGTCGCCTCACCGGCCGCGGCACCGACCCGGCCGATGAGATCGACCGTCGCGTCGCCGCCGCCGAAGAGGAAATCCGTCACGCGGGCTCCTACCAGCATGTGATCGAAAGCGGCAGCCGCGAAGCCGACTTCGCGGCGCTCCAGTCCATCTACCTCGCCGAGAAGGCCCGCCGTCCATGATGGAGAAGAACGACATCGCGGCCGTCCTCGACGAGATCGCCACGTTCATGGAGCTGACCGGGGAGAACCCGTTCAAGATCCGCGCTTACTCCGCCGGCGCGCGCATCCTGGAGAACATGACCGAAGACCTCGGTGCGCTCATCGACGGCGGCAAACTCGCCGACATCCCGGGCCTCGGCGAGGCGCTCGTCGACAAGATCACGACGCTTCGTCGCGACGGCGTCCTGCCTTTCCATCAGAAGCTCAAGGCCTCGATCCCCGCCGGCCTCCTGGAGGTCATGCAGATTCCCGGCCTGGGGCCGAAGAAGGTCCGCGCCCTCTGGACGCAGCTCGCCGTCGAGGACCTCGCGAAGCTGAAGGAAGTCTGCGAATCCGGCGTGGTCGCCGAGCTCAAGGGCTTCGGCGAGAAGACCCAGGAGAAGATCCTCGAAGGCATCAAGAACCGCATCGCCTACGGCAAGCGCCACCGCTGGTACGAAGCCGCGGCGATCGCCGAGCCGATCCTCGCCGGCCTGCGCGCGCTGCCCCAGGTCTCGCTCGCCGAATCCGCCGGTTCGCTCCGCCGTTCCCGCGAGACGGTCGGCGACCTCGACTTCCTCGTGGCCTCTTCCGAACCGAAGCCGATCATGGATTGGTTCGTCGCTTATCCGGGCGTGAAGGAAGTCACCGCGCATGGGGAGACGAAATCCAGCGTGCGTTTCGAGAACGGCCTGCAGGCCGACCTCCGCGTCGTGCCCGCCGAGCAGTTCTATTTCGCGCTGCATCACTTCACCGGCTCGAAGGAGCATAACGTCGCCATGCGCCACCGTGCGCTCGGTCGCGGGCTCAGCATGAGCGAGTGGGGCTTCAAGTCGGTCGACGAGAAGACCGTCGCGCCCGGCGCGACGAGCGAGGAAGAGGTCTTCCGCGCGCTCGGCCTGCCGTGGATCCCTCCCGAACTCCGCGAAGGCAACGGCGAGATCGACGCCGCCGAAGCCGGCAAGTTGCCGAAGCTCGTCCAGTTCTCCGACCTGCGCGGCGTCTTCCATAATCACACCACGGAATCCGACGGCGACCACACGCTCGACCAGATGGCGGCCGCCGCCGAAGCCCACGGCTGGGAATACCTCGGCATCTCCGACCACTCGAAGTCGAGCTTCCAGGCCGGCGGCCTCGATGAGGCGCGCCTCGCGAAGCAGCTCGAGGACATCGCGAAGCTCAACGCTTCGAAGAAGTATCGCGTGCGCGTGCTCTCCGGCAGCGAGGTCGACATCCTCAAGGACGGCACGCTCGACTTCACCGACGACGTCCTGGCTCGCCTGGACTTCGTCGTGGCCTCGGTGCACAACCTCTTCACCTTGGACCGCGAGGCCCAGACGGCTCGCATCATCAAGGCCATCGAGAACGAGCACGTCGACATGGTCGGACATCTCACCGGCCGCTTGCTCAACAAGCGCGAGCCTTACGACGTCGACATCGCCAAGGTCATCGACGCCGCCGCGGCCAACGACACGATCATCGAGCTCAACGCCAATCCGTGGCGGCTCGACCTCGACTGGCGCTGGTGGCGCCGCGCCGCCGAGAAGGGCGTGCTGTGCTCGATCAATCCGGACGCGCACGACGTCGACCAGCTGGCCTTCGCCGCCCATGGCGTGCGCATCGCCCGCAAGGGCTGGCTGACGCCGGAGCAGGTGCTCAACACGCGTCCGCTGCCGGAAGTCCTGCGCTGGCTCGGCCGTTGAACGCTCCTTACGGCTCGCCCTGAGCCGTCGGCCCGTCCTATCCTGCGGCATGCTGCACGATAAGCGCCGTCTGCTCCTCATCGCCGGACCTTGCTCCCTCGAATCGGAGTCCAACTGCCGGACCGTGGCCACGGAGCTCAAGACCCTGGCCGCACGCCATCCGGAGCTGAACATCATCTTCAAGGGTTCCTACGATAAGGCCAACCGCACTTCGCTCGGCGGCGACCGCGGCCCCGGCATGAAGGCCGGCCTCGACCTCCTCGCGATGGTGAAGAAGGACTTCGGGTTCAGCGTGCTCACCGACATCCACGGGCCGGAGCAGTGCGAAGCCGTCGGCAAGGTCGTCGATGTCCTCCAGATCCCCGCCTTCATGTGCCGCCAGACGGACCTGCTCGTCGCGGCCGCCAAGACCGGCAAGGTCGTCAACGTGAAGAAGGGGCAGTTCCTCTCGCCGTTCGAGATGCGCTTCGTGGTCGATAAGCTCGAAGGCGCCAAGGCCGCCGAGATCTGGCAGACGGACCGAGGCACGACCTTCGGCTACCAGAACCTCGTCGTCGACATGCGCTCCTTCCCGATCATGGCCGGCTTCGGCCATCCGACGATCATGGACGCGACGCACGCGGTGCAGCTCCCCGGCGCCGCCGGCGGTTCTTCGGGCGGTCAGCGCGAATACGTCCCGGTCCTCGCGAAGGCGGCCCTCGCCGCCGGCGCCGATGGTCTTTTCATGGAGACGCATCCTGACCCCAAGAAGGCCATCTCGGATGGTCCTTCCCAGGTGCCCCTCGCGGAGTTCCCTGCGCTCGTCGAATCCTGTCTGCGCGTCTGGAAGGCCGTTCGCGCCTAAGCGAGCTTTCGCGCAATCGCCTCGCGGTCGGTCTTGCCGCTGGCGTTCGTCGGGATGGTGTCGACGAACACGTAGCGTCGCGGACGCGCGGCAGGCTCAAGCGCCTCGCAGGCCTGACGCAGCGCGGATTCGGTCGTCTCGCGGCCGACGACGCATGCTGTCACGACTTCGCCCCAGGCGGCGTCGACCATGCCCAGGACGGTGACGTCATCGATCAGGCCGGTCGCCAGCAGCGTCTTTTCGACACGAGCCGGATCGACTTTCTCGCCCCCGGTGATGATCACGCGGTCGGCGCGTCCGGCGACTTTCACGGTGCCGTCGCCGGCCACGTCGCCGCGATCGCCGCTCGCCCACGGGCTGACGATCGGTGCGTCGGGCCAGACGCCGACGCCCAGCGAAGGCGATGCGATGCGGATGATGCCTTGATGGTCCGTCGCGAAGCTCACGCCAGGCAACGGCGTGCCGCGGGACGCTTCGCCCGACCAGATCGTCTCCGGCGGGCAGAGCGCGCACGCTGCGGCGGTTTCGGTGGAGCCGTAGGTCAGAAAGACGGGCAGTCGGCGCGAGCGGACCTCGGCTATAATCGCTGGCGGCACGGATGAACCTCCGAGGAGGATGACGTCGAACATTCGCAGCCAGGCTTCGCCGTCGGTGCGTGCGAGGAGCCGCGCCAGCTGCGCCGGTACCAGCGAGATGACCTTGGTGCCGGCGGCCGGCAGCGCGACGGAGGGCAGGGCGGTCTTCTCGATGAACCGTCCGTCGATCACGACGTGTTGTCCTCCGGTGACGCGCGCGCGGATCGCCGGCATGAATCCGCTGACATGCCAAGGCGGCGTGCAGGTCACGCCGTGCAGGACCGGTGAGAGCCTGCGGGCGACGAGCGCGTCACGCAGGCCGATGGCCGCAGACCGCAGGGTCTCCGGAGAATGGATGACGAATTTCACCTTCCCGCCCGTGCCGCCGGTCGGGATCATCATGCGGCTGCGCCAGTTCTTCGGCCAATCGCACGTGCCTAGGCCGCGGGGCTCGGCAGCGATGCCTTTGACGATCGTGCCGCGCGGAATCTGCCGGGCGGCTTCGGCCATCTCCGGCTCGGCCCATTTCGGATTACCGAGGAAGACCGGCAGTCCGGCGTCATGGGCCTGCAGCGCTTCGCGCAGGTGCTCGGCGTGATCCGCGTGGAAGACCGCGATGGCGCTCATGTGAGGCCGTGCCAGAAGGCTTCCCAATCGTAGCCAGGCAAGCCTTTCGCGGTGGGACCGCCTTCGTGGCGATCGCGACCATCCATCTCGAAACGGCCCAGCGTGTCGAAGCCGACGACGCCGGCCGCGGGGTCCTGCGCGGCGAGCCACAGGGCGCCTTGCCGGCCGATGGCGGTTTCGAAGCACGAGGAATAGACGACCTTGCCCGGATGGCCGGCGCGCCAGGCGCGGAGCTCGTCCCAATCACCGCCGAGCAACGGTTTGACGACGATGGTGCCGGCCCAATCGACGCCGCCGGGCGTCAGGAATGATTCGTCCAAGGCGACCTTGTCGTGGCCTAACGATGCGTAGCCGGGGTGGCCGACGGGCAGGGGTTGCTCGACGAACTCCACTCGCGGCTCGTGGCGGGCGAACTCAACCCAGCGCCGCGCGGCCTGCAGGTCCAGCGAGCCGTTGGCGTCGAGGCGGAGCTGGCCTTCGAATGCGGTCAGGATCTGCCGGACCGACGCTTCCGCCGTCTCGGGCGAGATCTTGATCTTCAGCGTCCGGAATCCGGCCGAGACCTTGGTTTCGCTTTCCGTCAGCGACAGCGTGATCAGTCCGGCGCAAGGCGCCGCTCCGCCGAAGGAGGCGATGGCATCCCAATGGCTGCAGCTGGAAAGCGCCGCGGAGAGGCAAGGCGCGGGAACCGGCGACGAGGCGATGGCGGCGAGGAGGTGCGGCAGGTTGCCTTGGGCCGAGCGCAGGAACTCCAACGCCTGCTCCGTGCTTTCCGTGGGGAAGCCCGGCCAGGGGGCGATCTCGCCGTACCCCGTGCCCTGGCTCGACTGCGTGCGAAGGATGATCCGATCGACGCTGTCCACCGTCCCGGCGCCGGTCATCAGGGGAGAACGCAGACGGCGGCGCACCCGCTTGAAATCGAAAAATCCGTCGTTCATGGGGACGAATAGACGGCAATCCGGACAAAGTCGCAAAATCAATTTGCCACCCCTACCGGGGGTGCCTAACACCCTTTGGGGAAACCGACCACTCATGGCCTCCTCGAAATCCAAGGGCCGCGTTTCCCTCGACGAACGCTTCTACCTGTCCGCGGACGACTTCTTTCCCGCCAACGCCGGCCTCGGCCTGACGTATGATGACGTCTCCCTGGCGACCCGCTACTCCGAGGTCCTCCCCCGGATGACCCGTCTCGACTCCTCCCTGTCGGACGCGCTCTCGCTGTCCCTTCCGATCGTCTCGTCCGACATGGACACGGTCACCGAGCACCGCATGGCCATCGCGATGGCGCTCAACGGCGGCCTGGGCCTCCTTCACTATAACATGCCCGAAGCGGATCAGGTCGCCGAAGTCCGCCGCGTGAAGAACCACATCCACGGCATGATCGGCGACCCCGCCGTGGTCTCAGCCGACGACACCATCGCCCAGGTCCTCGCGCGCATCGAGCACGACGGCCTCGCCTTCAGCACGTTCCCGGTCACCTCCTCCGACGGCACGCTGCTCGGACTCCTGCCTGGCAGCACGGTCAAGGAGCGCCACGGACAGCGCAAGGTCGCCGCCGTCATGACGCCTCGCGACAAGGTCTTCACCGTCGCGGAGAAGGATCTCGGCAAGGACCCCATCGCCACCGCTGACCGGAAGTTCTCCGATCACGTCGGCCAGAACAAGCTCCTCGTCGTCGACGCGAAGAACAAGCTCCGCGGCCTCTTCACCCTCAGCGATATCGAGCGTATCTCCGAGGAATCCCGCGCCCACGTCCGTCCGACCCGCGACGCTGATTTCCGTCTCCGCGTCGGCGTCGCCATCTCGGTGCCACGCACCGCCGACGGCGAGATCGACCGCGCCCGTCTGCTCGCCCATGTCGGCGCGCTCGTCGACGAAGGCGCGGACGCCCTCGCGATCTCGACCGCCCACGGCCACACCAAGGGCGTCGGCGACGCGCTCCGCATTCTCCGCAAGGCCCACAAGGGCATCACCCTCATCGCCGGCAACGTCACCAGCGGCGAAGGCGTCGAATTCCTCGCCGCGGCCGGCGCCGATACCGTCAAGATCGGCCAGGGCCCCGGCTCCATCTGCACGACGCGCATCGTCGCCGGCGTCGGCATCCCGCAGCTCACCGCGCTTTACGTCGCTTCCCGCGCCGCCGCCAAGAAGGGCGTGCGTATCCTCGCCGACGGCGGCATCACGAAGAGCGGCGACATCGTCAAGGCGCTCACGCTCGCCGACGCGGTCATCCTCGGCGGCCTGCTCGCCGGCAGCCGAGAAGCTCCGGGCAAGCTGATGGAGATCAACGGCAAGACTTATAAGGAATACCGCGGCATGGGTTCGCACGAAGCCATGCGCAAGGGCTCGGCCGCCCGTTACGGCCACTCCGCCAGCGGCAAGTTCAGCAAGGTCGCCGCCGAAGGCATCGAAGCCCTCAAGGAAGTTTCCGGTACGGTCGACCAGGTCCTCGGCACCCTCGCCGGCGGCGTCCAGAGCGGCCTTGGTTACCTTGGCGCGGCCAACCTCGCCGAACATCGTAAGCGCGCCCGCTATATCCGCGTCACCCCGGCCGGTCAGCGCGAAGCCGCTCCGCACGACGTCATCGAAATCAAGGCGGGCTCCTGATCGCATCCATGGCCGCATTCTTCCGAGGGCTCATCCTCTTCCTGTTCGGCGCGATTGTCGGTGCCGCCGGCATCCTTTTCTTCACGCCGAGCTTCAACGTCGTCGTCAGCCGCAGCTCGGGCGCAGCCAAGCCGATCGAGCTCGCCGCCGCTCCCGCGCCGGTTGCTCCCCCCGTCGCCGCTAAGCCCGCCGAGCCCGCTGTTGCGGTCGCTACGCCTAAGGCCGCTCCGGTCGCCGTGGCGCCGGTCGCTGCCCCCGCGCCGGCCCCCGAATCCGCGGCCGAACCGGCCATCGACTTCAAGTCCGTCGCCGAGCACCTGATCCTCTGGCCGAATACGGTGACGGTTAAGTCCGCTACCACGGTGACGGTGATGGCTGACGGCAAGAAGGTCCAGGATCTCGCGCTCGAGGCCGGCACGGTCTTGCAGCTTTCCAAGGTCTTGGCTGACGGCACCCTCGAGGTGCGCGCCAAAGGCGCTAAGTTCGAGATCAAGAGCACGCTGACCGACTTCAGCGTCGAACTCGGCAAGCGCGTCTCCGATCTCGTCGCCAAGGGGACCAAGGTCGACGCCTCCATGATTGGATCGGCTCCGGTCGCTTCGGCTCCGGCCGCTGCCCCCGTCGCTTCCGCCGCTGCCCCTTCGGCGCCCGTCACCGTCGCGACCATCGCGACCACGGCGATTCCGAGCGGCAAGCTCACCCTCGCGCAGCGCGTCGATGTCCTGTTCGGCAACAAGCCGGAAGCCCCGGCGACGCCGGCTGCTCCCGCCGCTCCGGCTGCCGCGACCTCTGCCGCTCCTGCCGCTGCCGCCACGCCCATGGCTCCCGTCGCCGCGCCGGCCGCTGAAGCCGCGCCCGCGGCGAGCGCCGAGCCGAAGGCCGCGGAAAAGGGCAAGGACCTGGACCGCAAGATGAACCAGCTCTTCAAGTGATTAGTCCGTGAGTCACGCGAAGATCTATTCCTGGAACGTCAACGGCGTCCGCTCGGCCCTTGGTAAGGGGCTCGCCGATTTCATCGCCGCCGCCGACCCCGACGTGCTCTGCTTGCAGGAGACGAAGTGCGAGACGGCCGTCGCCTCCACGCTCGGACTTTCCTTTCCGCATCAGTTCTGGCACGAGGCCGAGAAGAAGGGCTACTCCGGCACCGCCGTGCTTTCGAAGACAGCGCCGCTTTCCGTCGCCACCGATTTCCCCGGCGACCATCCGCCCGAAGGCCGTGTGGTGACTGCCGAGTTCAAGGGAATCTTCGTCGTCAGCGCCTACGTCCCGAACTCCCAGCGTGAACTCGAGCGGCTCGACTATCGTCTGCAGTGGGACGCCGATTTCCGCAAATACCTCGCCCGGCTTGCCAAGAAGAAGCCCGTCGTCGTCTGCGGCGACCTCAACGTCGCGCACGCCGAGATCGACCTCGCCAATCCGTCCACGAACCGCCGAAACGCGGGCTTCACCGACGAGGAACGCGAATCGTTCGGCCAGCTGCTTACCCAGCATGGCTTCACGGACACCTTTCGCGCCCAGCATCCCGAATTAGCCAAGCGCTACAGCTGGTGGTCTTATCGCCCCGGCATTCGTGCCCGGAACATCGGCTGGCGCCTGGATTACTGCCTGACTTCGGATGGCCTGAAGTATTCCCAGCCGGACATCCACGACAAGGTCACCGGCTCCGATCACTGTCCGGTTTCGGTCCGCGTACAGGCCGAACTCTGAGCCTCAGGGTTTCCGCTTAGACTGCTGCCCGCCCGTCAGCTTGATGACGAGCAACATGGCCCCGATGAAAAGGGCTACGTACGCCAGCAGCGTTTCGAAGAAAAAAGTCTCGGCCAGGCTCGCGGGACCGACCTTGGTCAGGCCGGTGTCAGCCCGCCAGAGCGGTATCTTCTGTCCCGGCGGCGGCGGCGTGACATGCCACACGACGGTTTCGCGGACGTTCTTTCCCTGGGCGTCGACATAAGCCACCTCCAGCTTGGCCCATCCTCGTTTGCGGAAGAAAGAGCGCTCCTCCCGCTTAAGCACCAAGCCCTCGGTTAGCTCGCAGTGCGTGGCGAACCATACGGCGGTGGTGATATGAAAAAGCCAGATGCCTCCAGCGAAGGTGATGATTAATCCGGCCTTCCAGCGCGCCTTGGTCTTCGCGATCGCGTCGTCCACCTCAGCGCGCCGTTTCACCGGTCAGCCGGCGCACCCACGGTACGAGCACCAGCAGGAGGACGGTCATGCCGCCGACGAGCAGCGCCTGCTGCCAGAAGAAGTGCGCGAGCGCCTGCGGGTCCTTGCCGTTGAATTCGCCGGCGACGACGCCCGCCAGCTTGTTGCCGAGCGCGGTGCCGAGGAACCAGATGCCCATCACGAGGCCCGTCAGTTTCGCGGGGGCGAGCTTGGTCATCGCGCTCAGGCCGACGGGGCTAAGGCAGAGTTCGCCGATGGTCTGGAGGAAGTACACGGCGATCAGCCACCACGGGCTCACCTTGCCGGCGGCGGTGAGCTGCGCGGCGGGAACGAGCAATGCGAAGGATAGCCCAAGGAACACCAAGCCCCAGACGAACTTCATCGGAATCGACGGCTGCTTCTCGCGCAGGCGAACCCAGAGCCAGGCGAACAGCGGCGCGAGCGCCAGGATGAACAGCGAGTTCACCGACTGGAACCAGGACGAAGGGAAGGCGAACCCCAGCAGTTCGTTCCGCGTGAGGTCGTCCGCGAACAGGGTGAGTGACGAGCCGGCCTGTTCGAAGACCGCCCAGAACAGGATCGCGCAGATGAAGAATACGAGGATCGCCGCGATGCGATGGCTATCTTGGTCTCGCCGCACGACGCCGAACCAGATCACGCCGACGACCGGGAGCGCGTAGACGATGGGATTGATCCAGCTGACATAGTCGGACGCGATCATCACGCCGAGCAGCGCGGCGGTGCCGAGCGTCACGAGCGCCAGCCTGCCCCACGGGCGCGGAGCATCGGCTTCCGGCGGATGGCCGACGTGCGAAAGCCAGTGCCAGTGCCGCAGGTAGACGATCATGCCGAACGTCATGCCGACCCCGGCGGCGCCGAAGCCCCAATGCCAGCTATGCGTCGGGTCCAGCCCCCAGCCGGTCAGCAGCGCCTTGAACGCTTCGCCTTGCGCGAGCCAGCCGACGACCAACGGGGCGGCGAAGGCGCCGAGGTTGATGCCCATGTAGAAGAGCGAGAAGCCGGCGTCGCGGCGGGCGTCGCCGTGCGAGTAGAGACCGCCGACGAGCGTGCTGATGCTCGGCTTGAGGAGGCCGGTGCCGAGCGCGACCAGGATCAGGCCGGCGTAGAACGTCGGGACGGTGTTGAACGCGAGGGAGTAGTGTCCGGCGGTGATGATGAGTCCGCCGATGAGCACCGCGCGCCGCGCCCCGATGAAGTTGTCCGCAAGGTAGCCTCCGAGGATGCATACCATGTAGCTCGCCATGGTGTAGTTGCCGTAGATCTGCGCCGCGAATTTCTGGTCCATGCCCATCCCGCCCATCGCCAAGGGGGCGATCATGAAGAGCAGGAGGATCGCCCGCATGCCGTAGTAGGAAAACCGTTCCCACATCTCGGCGTAGAACAGCATACTCAGACCGCGGGGGTGGCCGGCGATGCCCCCATGGTCGCGCTCGGTATGCCGGGCGGGGGATTCGACGTCGGGGGTCAACTCGTGCATCCGGGGGTTATAAGCGGCTAGAGGGGGGAGGGGGAGCCGGTAATGCATTCCCCTCTGACCTGCGGGACGGCGTTGACAAAGGGGGTCTGAGGCCTAGTTTTGAGACTCATTCTCAATTAGAGTGACTCCGCTTTCCCAACTTCTGCCCGGCCAATTCGGCAAGCTGGCTTCGCTCAACCCTGAGCGAGGGGTGGATCAGCGTCTGATGGCGCTCGGGCTGTTGCCGGGGATGGCCCTTAAACTCATCCGCAAGGCCCCGTTAGGCGATCCGCTCGCCATCGAGTTCGGAGGACAGGTCGTCAGCCTGCGCCTCGCCGAAGCCGAGAACCTGATCGTCGACGTCTCCGCCGACTGTCCCATCCAGCGACCACGCCAGCCGTGAGCACACCCGATGCAGGCCTCTTGGTCGCGCTCGTCGGTAATCCCAACACCGGCAAGTCGACCCTCTTCAACGCGCTGACCGGGCTGCGTCAGCGCGTCGGCAATTATCCCGGCGTCACGGTCGCCCGCAAGTCCGGCACCTGCGACCTCGGCGACGGACAGAAGGTCGAGCTCGTCGACCTCCCCGGACTCTACTCGCTCGCGGCGGCCTCGCCGGACGAACAGGTCGTCATCGACGCCCTGGCCGGCAACATCGCGGGAGACCGGCGCCCCGATGCGGTGGTGCTCGTCGCCGACGCGACGAACCTGCTCCGCAATCTCTTCCTCGCCTCCCAGGTCGCCGAGCTCGGCCGCCCCGTGGTCCTCGTGCTCAATCAGGCCGATGTCGCGAAGGAGCAAGGGCTGCGCATCGACGCTGAGCTGCTTTCGCGCCGACTCGGCGGCGTTCCCGTCGTGCTCACTTCCGCCTGGAAGGGCGAAGGCATCGCCGATGTCCGTCGGGCGATCGCCCGCGTCCTCGCCCAGCGTACGCCGATGAAGCGTGTCGCCTGGCCCGCGAACATCGCCGCCGCCCTGGCCGACGTCGCCGTGACCGCTGCGGCCGACACGGGCAAGGAAGTCGCCGCCGCCGACGCCCAGCGGCTGCTCTTCGACGGTAACGCGACGACCGCCGACCGAATCGGTTGGACGCTCGCCCAGCGAGAGAAGACGTTGCGCAGCGCCCGCGATCGCGTCCGCAACTCCGGCTATAACCCGATGGCTGCGGAGCCGCTCGTGCATTACGCGCATCTGCGCGTCGCGCTCGAAGGCGTCGTCACCGAGGGCATGGGCAAGGCCGGCCGCACCGCCGCCGTCGACGGCCTGCTGCTCCACCGGATCCTCGGCCCGATCCTCTTCGCCGGCATAATGCTCGGCCTTTTCGCCTCGGTCTTCTGGCTGGCGAAGTTCCCGATGGAGTGGATCCAGTCCGGCGTCGACGCCTTCAAGGGCGTGGTCGCTCCGCCGCTCGACGCCTATCCCATGCTGCAGAGCCTGCTGACGGACGGCATCATCGGCGGCGTCGGCGCGTTCCTGGCGTTCCTGCCGCAGATCCTCATCCTGTTCCTGTTCGTTGGCATCCTTGAAGACAGCGGCTACATGGCCCGTGCGGCCTTCATCATGGACCGCCTGTTCAGCTGGTGCGGCCTGAACGGCAAGAGCTTCGTACCGATGCTTTCCGGCTTCGCCTGCGCCATCCCGGGCCTGCTTTCCACGCGGACGATCGAAGACCCCAAGGCCCGCCTGGCGACGGCCTTCGTGGTGCCGTTCATGAGTTGTTCGGCTCGTTTTCCGATCTACGCCCTGATGTGCGCGGCGTTCATCGGACCCCTCTACGGCCCCGGATGGGAATCCGTCGTCATGGTCGGTATGCATTGCGTCGGACTGTTCTTCGCCGTCCCGACCGCCTTCGTGCTCACGCGCTTCGTGCTCAAGGTGAAGCCGCAGCCGTTCGTCCTCGAGCTGCCCCGCTATCAGATGCCCAAGCCGCGCGACGTCCTCTGGCGCATGTGGCAGAACGCCGCCGAGTTCGTCTCCAAGGCCGGCACGGTCATCTTCGCCATCACCATCATCGTGTGGGCGCTTTCCTATTTTCCGCGCGACGCGGCGGTAGCCGATCGCATCAAGGCCGCGAACCCCGCCGCCTCCGAGGAAGTGGTCAAGGCCAAGGTCCAGGCGGCCTACGTCGAGCAGTCCTACATGGGACGCTTCGGCAAGGCGGTGCAGCCCGTCTTCGACCCGCTCGGCTTCGACTGGAAGATCACGGTCGGCGTGCTCGCGAGCTTCCCCGCGCGCGAGGTGATCGTCTCGACGCTCGGCGTGACCTACTCCGTCGGCGAAGGCGCCAAGGCCGATAGCCAGCATCTCCGCCAGGCGATGCAGGATGCGAAGTGGTCCGAGGGGCCGCGTGCCGGCCGCCCGATCTTCTCGCTCGCCGCCGTGCTGGCGCTGATGGTGTTCTTCGCCCTCTGCTCGCAATGTGGCCCGACGATCGCCACGCTCGCGCAGGAGACCGGCGGCTGGAAGTGGGCCGCGGGCTCGTTCTTCTACATGACGGCCCTCGCTTGGGTCGTCTCGACGCTCGTCTACCAGGTGGTCATCCGCCTCCTATGAACCTCGAAGCCGTCATCGTCGGTGCTATCGTCGGAGTCGCCGCCGGCTGGCTCATCCGCCGCTGGGTCGCCGCCGCCCGTCGTCGCAAGGAAGGTGGCTGCGCCGGTGATTGCGG
>CANGRI010000035.1 GCA_947456525.1 Opitutia bacterium | reverse complement strand
TTAGTCGTCTACGCGACAATCTCGCGGACCACGTTGCCATGTACGTCGGTGAGGCGGAAGTCGCGGCCACCGAAGCGATAGGTGAGTTTCTCGTGATCGATGCCGAGCTGGTGCAGGATCGTGGCCCAGAAATCGTAGACGGTGAGCGGCTTATCGACGGCGTAGTAGCCGAGTTCGTCGGTCGCGCCGAAGACGGTGCCGGGCTTGAAGCCGCCGCCTGCGACCCAGAGACTAAAGCCGTAGGGGTTGTGGTCGCGACCATCGCTGCCCTGGGAGAACGGCGTGCGGCCGAATTCTCCGGAGAAGATCACGATCGTGTGTTCGAGCAGCCCGCGCTGCTTCAGGTCCTTGAGGAGCGCGGCGATAGGCTGGTCGACCTGATGCGCCATCTGGGTGTGGCCTTTGACGATCGCGCCGTGGTGGTCCCAAGGGTTGGCCGGGTTGCCTCCGCCGATGTTGGCGGACAGGCAGCTGAGTTCGACGAAGCGCACGCCCTTTTCCACAAGACGACGGGCGAGCAGCGCTTGGCGGGCGTAGCCGGCGGTAAGCTTGTCGGGCGAGTCGATGCCATACATCGCCTTGGTGGCCTCCGACTCGCCGCTGAGGTCGCAGATCTCAGGCACGGCGGCCTGCATGCGGTAGGCGGTCTCGTAATTGCGGATGGCCGCTTCGACCTGCGGTTCGCGCGAGGCTTCGGCGAACGCCTTGTCGACTTCGTTGATGAACCCGAGACGGCGTCGTTGGGCGGCGTCGGCTTCGCCAGGCTTGATGTTGGCCAAGGGCAGGGTGCCGTCGGCCTTGATGATCGAGGCCTGGTGCTGGCCGGGCAGATACCCGTTGTTGAAAAGACCCACGCCGCCGTGCGGCACGCCGGCGTTGCCGCTCTGCAGGACGACGAAGCCGGGGAGATTCTGGTTCTCGCTGCCGAGGCCGTAGTTCAGCCACGCGCCGGCACTGGGGTGCCCCATGAAGGGGAAGCCGGTATGGAAGAAGTAGTTCCCCTGGGCATGTTCACTGACCTTGCTTGTCATCGAGCGCACCACGGTGAGGTCGTCGGCGCACTCGGCAATCTGCGGAAAGAGGTTCGTCATCTCGATGCCCGACTGGCCGTAGCGCTTGGCTTCCCACGGGCTGGCCATGATGTTGCCGTTGTTGTTGAAGACCGTGCGTTGTACCGGCACCGGCATCGGTTTGCCGTTCAGCTTGGCGAGGGCCGACTTCGGGTCGAAGGAGTCGACGTGCGATACGCCGCCGGACATGTAGCAGAAGATGACGTTCTTCGCCTTGGCCTTAAGCGGGCGTTTGCCGGAGGTCTCGGCGCCGAAGGCGGGGGAGGCGAGCAGGCTCGAAAGGGCGATGCCGCCGAAGCCCAGTGAGCAGCGGCGGAGCAGTTCGCGGCGGGTGAGCGGGTGCATGTTATTTGAGATAAAGGAACTCCTTGAGGTTAAGGACGGACTGGGCGAAGTCCTGCCAGGTCAGCTCGGGCTTCTCGGCGTGGGCGGCCTTCAGGTCGGCAAGGTAGCGGACGGCCGCGGCCTGCTCGGCCTGGGTAGCCTTGCGGGCGAGGGCCCGGAGGAAGAGGGCGTCGACCTTGGCGGCGTCGGGCAGGGCTGGGTTGAGGCTCGAGGCCCAATGCTTGGCGGCGTCGATGACGAAGGGGTCGTTGAGCAGCGTGAGCGACTGAGCCGGGACATTGGTGGCGTCGCGTCGGCCGACGGTCGTGAAAGGCTTCGGTCCGTCGAACGTCGTGATCAGCGGGTTTAGCGTGTTACGTCGGATCGTCAGATAGACGCTGCGGCGGACCTGCGCCCGTGGGGTCGCCAGGGCGTTGTCGCCTGGGCCGTACATCCGGTCCTCCATCTTTCCGGCGAAGACGATCAGCGAATCGCGCAAGGCTTCGCCTTCGAGGCGGCGGATGCGTGCATGCGAGAGGAGGTCGTTGTTGGCATCATTGGCCAAGGCCGAAGCCGTAGGCAGACTGGAGCGTCGGAACGCATCGGTCAGCAGGAGTTCACGCACCATCGCCTTTACCGACCATTTCTGGTCGATGAAGCGTCGCGAGACGTAGTCGAGGAGTTCGGGGTGGGTGGGGCGGTCGCCAAGGCGGCCGAAGTTGTCCACCG
Organism: Opitutia bacterium; assembly: GCA_947456525.1. Taxonomy (GTDB): domain Bacteria; phylum Verrucomicrobiota; class Verrucomicrobiia; order Opitutales; family UBA953; genus UBA953. The sequence goes on along the minus strand of CANGRI010000035.1, from coordinate 13,370 downwards.
TACCGACGAGTCCGCGTCCGAAGACATGATGCCAGAGGCGGTTCGTCATCACTCGGGCCGTGAGCGGATTATCCTGCGAGGCGATCTTCTCGGCGAGCTCGAGGCGTCCGCTGCCGGTGGTGGCGAAGGGCTTGGGGTCGAAGGCCTCGAGGTAGCGTCGCGGGATGGCCGCGGCAGGCTTCTTGTATTCTCCGCGCACCATGAGCGGCTGATCGAAGCCGACGTCTTCCCATAGGCCTGGTGCTCGTCGCGGGGTGACCAGTTCGGCTTCCAGTTTGCGGTAATCCGCGGTGAGTTCGTTCAGTCGTCCGGACTGGGGGATGCGGGCGTCCAACAGACCGCGGCGCAGGCTGGCGTCAAGCAGGGCGGCCTGCGTTTCGTTGGCTTCGTCGCGCCCCCAAGCGGCGGCGGCGTCGGTGAGCGCGTATACTGCTTCATCGACGGTCTTCAGTTGAGGGGCCTTTAGGACGATGGCTTCGCCAGGGGTGGGGCCGGCGCCGGATGCATGGAAGACGACCTCGCGGACGCCGTAATGCCCGTCTGACGAATTCTCTTTGCCGTCTGGACGCGTGGAGTCTTCCGGCAAGGTGAACTCGAGATACGCGGTCGATCCCTTGCGGTACGCGATATCGAGGGTGATCCAGGTCGGGCGGTCGGAATTGATCTTCGCCTTGGGGAATCGGTTGCCGGAGTCGCCGATCGGGTAGTTGTCCGCGATCAGCCTCACGGTGGCGCCTCGGCCCATCGCCTGGATACTGATGAAGTCCGTGGTGACCTTGAAGCGCGGAGAGGTGAGGACGGCGCTGTGCTTCGGAGAAAGGGTGTGCGAGTGCAGGCCGGAGGGCAGGATCTGCTTGATGATGTCAGGGCCGCTCGTCTCGACGCGGAAATCGCCCGGGGTGAAGCGTGCGTCCATGCCGTTGCCATGACGCAGCCAGGCGGTGGAGTTGCTATCGTTGAGCTTCCAGTCGGGTTTCCCGCTCCACGGCGTTTTGGGTTCCTTGGGATGCAGGCCCACGCGCAGGAAGGTCGCGGCATGCAGCGGATAAGTCGGATCTTCCTCGCTCTTGAAACTCTCGGCCAGCTTCCCGTCGGCCGACTTGATGGCGGCGAGCTTGGCGCGGACTTCGGCGGCCTGGGCGCGGATGCCCGCAAGATTGTCATCCTTGGTCGCGATCGGTGCGAGTTCACCCCGAATGGTGCCGGCACGGAAAGAGTCGGCGATCTGGGATGCGGTCAGCGCCGATCCGTACAGGCGGGCTTCTTCGATTTCTCCCTGCAGATAGGAGTTCGCGCCGCCGCTATGACGTCTTCCGAAGAGCAGATGGGATTTCCCGGACGCATAGGCCTGGAGGTTGCCGCGTTCGTTGGTGGGAGCGTAGCCCGTGCCGTACGGCCGGCCATTGCGGAAGAGTTCGATGCGTCCGTCCGCTTGATACACGACTGCCACATGGATGAGTCCGCCGGGCTGGGCGGTTTCGGACGGGCCGTCGACATTCTGCGTACGGACGCCGTTGTTGCTGCCAGCCATCCATTTAGCCCTCTGCTTCTCGGCGTAGACGAGGGAGTCGAAGATGCCGCCACCGAGGGATTCCACGGTGATCACGCCGCCCCCATGTTGGGTGAGAGCGGGAAGCATGACCCACGCCTCCAAGGTCTTGGCGGAGAGGTTCTCCGTCATCGGACCGGTTTCGGCGAAGGCTTTTTCACCGTCGACCACGAGTCGGCCGTTCCGGATGAATGCGCCGCCCTTGAGCTGGGCGTCGAGCTTGCCGACCAGGTCGCGGCCGTCTTGTTCGAAGGTCCACCAGTGGCTCGGGGCGGGGCCGGCGCCTTTGTCGGCCTTGAGGCGGCGGCGGAAATCGTCGGCGGCAATTTCTTTCTCCGCTTTCGCCAGCTCGTCTTCGAGTTGTACGCGCTCCTTTGACGAGGAGCGGATGCGTTCGAGCGCCGCGGGCAAGTCTTTCGCCTGGCGGGTCCAGTCGGCGGCGAGTTCGGAGCGGATGGCCTGCTTGAGTTCCGTGAGACGTTCGCGGTGCTGGCCGAGCAGGGCGGGGGAGTCCACGGTCACCTGGCCTGGACGCGTCGAGGCGAAGATGCCGTAGAAGGCGTAGAAGTCGGCCTGGCTGATGGCGTCGAACTTGTGGTCGTGGCAACGGGCGCAAGACACCGTCAGCCCAAGGAACGTCTTCGAGACGACGTCGATCTGGTTATCCACGTTGCGGACCTGTTCGTCGATCGTGTCGACCGGTTGAAAACCGTGCTCGATCATGCGGAAGTGGCCGGTGCCGAGGGCGGACTCGTTAAGCTTTTCCGAGGGGTTGATGCGCGGGGACTTTAGCAGGTCCCCGGCCAGCTGCTCGCGGACGAACTGGTCGTAGGGTACGTCGGTATTGAAGGCGCGGATCAGGTAGTCACGGTAGCGCCATGATTGGGGGATGGCCGGATCGCCTTCGCTGCCATGGGTGTCGGCGTAGCGGACAAGGTCCATCCAGTGGCGGGCGAAGTGTTCGCCGTAGCGCGGCGAGGCCAGCAGTCGGTCGACGACCTTGGCGAAGGCTTCCGGCGAGGCGTCGGCTTCGAAGGCCGCGATCTCAGCCGGCGTGGGCGGCAGGCCCGTCAGCACGTAGCTCGCGCGACGGATGAGCGTCGGCTTGTCGGCCATGGCGGAAGCCGTGAGTCCAGCGGCGGCGATCTTCGCATCGAGGAACCGGTCGATCGGGCTGGCGGCCTGGCCGGCTGGCACGGATGGAGACGCGATCGGCTGGAAGCTCCACCAGTTTTTGCGGACCGTCAGCAGGTCGGACCAGGCGGGCGGGGTAGAGTCGGTGGGCGCCTGGATCCGCGGGTCGGGGGCGCCGCGGTTCACCCATTCGACGAAGTCGGCGATGATCTTCGCGTCCAGCTTCGGACGCTTCTTCGGCATCTGCAGCGTCTCATGGCTATAATCCATGGACTGGATCAGGATGCTCTTCTTGGCGTCGCCCGGGACGATGGACGCACCCTCTTCGCCTCCCTTGAGCAGGCCGTCGCGGTAATCGAGTCGCAGGTCACCTTTCTGCTTCTTGGCGTCGTGGCATTCGTAGCATTCCGCCACCAGCACCGGCCGGATCTTCGTCTCGAAGAACTCCAGGTCCGCCGGTTTGAGATCGGCGGCCGCCAGGGACGAGATGCCCAGTGCGAGGATGGCGAGAGCGCGGCGCATCAGGAAAGGAAGGCGCGGGCGATGCGGTCGGCCTGCTCGCGGATGAACTGGCCTCGCTCGACCATGGTGGCGGCCGGGAAACGGCTGGAGGGACCCGCGATGGTCACGGCGCCGATGGCATGGCCATGCTGGTCGAGGATGGGCGCGGCGACGCAGCTGATCCCGTCGAAATGTTCGCCTTTATCGAAGGCATAGCCGTGGGTGCGGATGCGTTCGATCTCCGTGGCGAGGTCGCGCTTCGTGACGATCGTCTTCTCGGTGTGCTTCTCGAGTTTCAGACGGGCGACAAGGGCGTCCTGTTCGGCATCGGGCAGGAAGGCAACCATCGCCTTGCCGGGCGCCGTGCAGTGGAGCGGGGCGAGGCAGCCTAGGTCGACGATGTATTTGAACGGGTGAATGGAGGCCAGCTGATCGAGCATCACGCAGTGGTCGTCGGCGAGGCAGCAGAGCTGGGTCGTCTCGCCGGTCTGTTGTTGGATGGCACGCATCGCTTCGGCGGCGGCCGCGACCAGGCTTCGGGACTCGCCCCGGGGTTGGCTGAGTAGGAGCAGTTTGCGGGTGAGCGTGTAGCGGCGAGTCACTTCATCCCGACGCAGGTAGCCGGATTCTTCGAGGGTGCCCGTGATACGGTGGGCCGAAGCCGGAGAGAGGTCGAGGGTGGCGGTCAGCTCGGAGAGCGTCAGGCCTTCAGGCCGATGTGCCAACGTCTCGATCATCGCCAGGCCGCGTTCGAGAGCCGGGACGCTCGAGGCGCCGGTTTCGGACGAGGGTGATTGAACGCGCTTCGCGGCAGGGGTTTTCATATGCGGAAACTATTCCAAGTATGGAATAGTGGGATTGGCCCAAGTCAAGCAGTCGGGTGGGCTGATTGATAAGGGCAATCGTCCAGCCGCAAGGCTCCTCGCGTGGCCTGAGGGTGAAACCGCAGGGGAGGTCGAAAGCGCCAGGATTATGGCGTTTACTCAGGAAGGGGGGCTTGGTTTCTTGGACGCATGTTTAAGGTGTCTGCCCTCGTGTCCTGTTTCGTTTGTTTCGCCGGACTGGCGGCACCTGATCCCAAACTCCGCGCTGATTTTGCCTCGTCAGGCTTTCAGCCCTCATTGTGCCTGCGGGGTGCTGTCCTCTTCGAGGATGACTTCTCCGGCCCCTTGAAGCCCGAATGGGCGCCTTCGTATAAGACCCGTTGGGCGGCCGCCGGCGGGGTGCTCACGGGGCAGCCGGCGACCGAGGCCGATCAGGCTGCGGCGCATGATAAGCAGCACGGCGGGTCGGCCCCGAGCATCCAGCTGAACGTGCCTACCCGTGACTGTATCGTGGCCTACGAGTTCAAATTAGGCCCGAAGAACACCGCGCAGAACATCGTCTTCAACGACGGCACGCATCTGAGCGGCACCGGTCATGTGAGCTCGGTGCAGTTCCATGTCCGTCTGGGCGTGGTTTTGTCCAAGAAAAAGAATACCAAGCAGGACGGCGATGCGGACGTCGACCTCGGCGTGAGCGACTGGAAGCCCGTGGCCGGTAAATGGTATCAGGTCATGGAGGAGATGCGCGGCGATACGATCGTCGTCCGTATCTCGGGTGGTCCGAGCCTGAAGGCCAAGGATCCCCGTTTCGACATGCCTAAGACTTTCCTGAGCCTTGGCGCGTGGGGAGGGGATGCCATCAGTTACCGTAATTTCCGCATCTGGTCCGACGCCCCTGATGCCAAGCTCGAGGCGCTGAGGGATAAGGGCCAGCCTAAGACGCCTCAGGCCAAGGGTAGGTGACCTTAGGTTCCTACTTCAGTACCTGGATATGATTGATACTGGTGAACTGCCGGTGGTCGGTGAACTGGCGGATGAGTTTCTTCTGGGCGTCGACCTCGAAGATCTGGGCGGTGGCTCCGAGGTGGCCATGGCCGAGCCAGTTCATGACGATCGTATTGCCGTTGGCGAGGCGCTCGACGGAGCTGGCGAGGAAGATCGGATTGTCGGTGACTTCGTTGCGGCCGATGTTCCAGACGGTCTTGCCGGTGCGGTCGATTTCGACGACGCCGTCGCCTTCGCCGAGGGCGACGAGCCAGTTGCCGTTCGCGAGTTCGCGGACGTCATGCACGTCGCCGTTGACGGGCTGGGTGCGGAGGAGTTTGCCGTCGGCGGAAAGCTCGAGGATTGCGCGGTCGCCCTTGGCACTCACGAGGTAACGTCCGTCGGCCGTCTTGCGGCAGCCTCGCATCTGCTCGTGCGTACGGATGGTCGGCGTGAGCGGGACTTTGATTTCCTTGGCGATCTTGCCATCGCGGCCGATCTCGAGGAGCCGGCCCGGCCCGCATTCGACCACGAGCACGCGGCCATCGGCGAGAGGCTGGCAGCCCTGTATCTCCGTCTTGGCATCGGCGACGTATTCCCAGACGACGGTCAGATCCGGCTTCACTTCCTTGGCGCCATGGACGTGGCTGAAGAGCACGTTCCCGTTGGGCAGCAACCAGGAGTCCTGCGGGTGCTCGGCCGGGGTCTGCCATTCGATCCGTCCGTCGGCGGCGACGATCGCGACCTTGTTGCCGACGTAATCGCTGACCAGGAGGCGTCGGCCGAAGGGCTTCGGATCTAGGCTGACGATCGGCCCCGTGGCGCGGTCGCCGAGGGCGTTGCGATTATTCTTCATCACCGGTGCGGCGGGTTCTTCCCAGCCTTTGGGGGCGTTCACGCTGACGACCTTGCGGAAGGTCACGTCGCCGACACGGAGATTGTCGGCGATGACGCCGTTCTGCGAATGGCGCCAGCAGTGGATGGCCTCGCCCTCGCTCTTGATGTGGTTCCCGATGACTTCGTAACCGTCGAGGTTGAAGTTCGGCTCGACGGCGGTGAGCTTGGTCTCGAAGTAATTGTAATTGCAGCGGACATTGCGGAGTTGGCCCCGGAAAGACGGATGGCCGATCAGGGTGCCGCTGCCGTTCGGGTTGATCGTGCGCGTGAACTGCACCGTGATGTTCTCTGCGTCGAACGATTCGCCGGGGCCGACCTTGCCCCCGGGGAGGAACTTCCCCGTGTGTTCGCCATACATCATCACCGCGCGCATGGTGTCGGTCATCGTGATGCCCTCGACGAGCACATTGCGGACGCGGCCATGGATGAGCACGCACGCGTTGATGTTCTTCACCAGGAAGCCCGGCTGGACGTTATGGGAGGCGTTCATGTCGATCGTGCCCTTGCCGGTGATGCGCACGCCGGAGATGACGTCGGTTTGGCGGCCGTGGCCGATGCGGATGCCGTAGGCCTCGGGGCCATCGTAGCTGACATACCAGACGCTGCGGATGTTGTGGCCGGTCTTACTCCCGAACTTCACCTTCACGCCGCGGCTGAGCTCCTGCCAGTCGCCGGTGATCGGGGTCTTCTTGTGCGAGGTGTCGCCGAACTTCTCGCCCCAGGCGAAACTGTCGGGCTTGCCGTCCTTGCCTTCGCCGTCGGTGGCGATCGTGAACTCGCGGACGCCGCTCAGGTCGTAATCGCCGCCGATCTCGAGGTCGTCGAGCTTCTTGCCCGCGTCCTGGTCGGTCGTGATCTCGCCGGCTTTCTCCAGTTTGCAGAAATCGTCGGCCAGCTTGAGGGTCGCGCCGGCCTGCAGTTCGATCTCGACGGACTTGTCGACGTAGAGGATGGAGCGGTGCTTCTTGAGGCCGTGCTGATGGAGGCCTGGGAGGAATGTGAGCTTGTCGCCCGGCGCGGCGGCATCCATCACGGCCTGCGGGTCTTCGCCGGGCTTGATCTTGTGCTCGGTTGCGTAGAGGGACGCGGCCAGAAGAAGGAAGAGCAACGAACGCATGATGGGGTAGGGGTAGGGCTAGGGGTAGGGGTAGGGGCAGGCAAGTCGCTTAGGATGCCCTGTGGTAACGGATAGCGTTTGGGCGGAAAAGGGGAGAGCCAGCAGATGGCTGCTGGCTGAATCGACCTACCCCAACCCCTATCCCAACCCCTACCCCTGTAGGTTACTTCGCTACCACCCAGATATTGCGGTAGACGACGGGGTTGCCGTGGCCTTGCAGGTAGAAGGGGCCGGGAGCGGGGACTTCGGACTTGAACGCGCCACCAGGGGTCGCGCCTTTGAGCTCGAGGTTGTCCTGCACGACCACGCCGTTGTGTCGGACGGTGACGAAGGCGCTGCCGGTCTTCTTACCTTCCTTGTCGAACTTGGCGGCGGTGAAGTCCACGTCGTAGGTCTGCCACTGCAGGGGCGGGAAGCACATGTTCACGCTGGGGGCGCTGTTCTTATAGATGCCGCCGCACTCGTTATCGAGTCCCTTGAGGCCGAAGCTGTCGAGGACTTGGACTTCGTAGCGATGCTGGAGGTAGACGCCGCTGTTGGCGCGACCTTGGCCGCGGCCGAGGGGCTTGAAGGGCAGGAAGAACTCGAGGTGCAGCTTGAAGTCGGTGAAGGCCTGCTTGGTCTTCGTGTTGGCTTCGAGGAAGCCGCGCGGATCGATCTTGCCGTCGACGAAGGCGTCGGCGTTCTTGCCGTCGAAAAGGATGATGGCGTCCTTGGGGGCGACGAGTCCTTCGCTCGGGCTGCGGCGGACGATGCGCTTGAGGTCGAAGCCCGTGCTCTTGATCGTCAGCACGCCGTCAGCGAGCGTGGCGGAATCGATGTTGTCCTTGAACAGGACGGAAGTCCCTTCGCGCTTGCCGTCGACTTCGATCTTCGGCGTGCCATCCCAGCCGGCGCCAGGTAGGCCGCCCTTGAAGAGCACGAGGCGATACTCGCCTTTACCGAGCGCGATGACGTTGGCACCCATCTTCATGTTCGCGAATTCACCCTGCAGGCGAGGGTCCTCGCCCGCTTCCAGCGCATCCTTCTCCGTCAGGTAGACGGGCGGCTCGGGGGGCTTGGGGGCGGTGGGAGCCTTCGCTTTCGGCGCGTCGGCGGCGAAAAGGGAGGTCGCTAGCAGGAGGGCGAGGAGTCGCATGGGGATGGCCGTCAAGATGGGAGATGAGGGATGGATGATAAAGGATGAAAGAGGGGGCGGAGGGTCACTTAGGCTCGCTGGTCTGGCGGAGGTAGAGGAAGAGGCTGCGGACGTCCGGTTCCTCTAGGCCGTTGAGGAGGCCTTCAGGCATGAGCGAGTTGGGGCTGACCACGCGGGTCTTGATCTGGTCCTTGGCGATGACCACGGGCGCGGGGGCGCCGGGTACCTTCAGCGTGAGGGTGGACTCGTTCTCCGCGCTGATGATGCCGGCCTGGAGGGAGCCGTCCTTCAGCGTGACGTAGACGAGCTGGTAGTCCTTCCCGATGACGGCGTTCGGGTCCATGATGTTCTGCAGGAGGTATTCGAGGTCGGTGTAACCGCCAGTCAGGTGTGGACCAATCTCGCCGCCGGTGCCGAAGAGCTGGTGGCAGACGCCGCACGAACCGCGGAAGAGTTCGCGGCCGCGTTTGACGTCGGCGCGCAGGATCGCGTCGGTGCCCAGGAATTTCTTATAGTTGGCGATAGCCTTGGTCTTGGCCTCGGAGCTGGCGTTGACGGTTCCCCAGTGGGTCTCGAGCCAGGCGTTCATCTTGGCGTCATTGAAGCCGCGGATCTTGCTGGCGAGCGGGGCGCTGAGGACGTCCTTCTTGAATTTACCGGCGTCGATCGCGGCGAGCAGCGCGCGGGAACTGTCGGCGCGGCCGGCCAGCGTATTGAGGGCGAGGGGTCGGACGCCTTTGTCTTCGTCGACGATGAACTGAACCAGGAGCGGCGCGATGCGAGGGTCGTCGAACTGCCCGAGGGCGATGATCGCCGGTCCGCGCAGGCCGCCGGACTTGGCGAGCTCGAGGATGGCCGGAAGCGATTCCTTATCATGAATCTGGGCCAGGTTGGCGAGGACGCGGGCGCGCTCAGGCACCGGGGCCTTGGGGTTGAGCAGGGTGGCGCGGAGTTGATCCAGTGCGGAGGCGTTGCCGAAGGTCACGGCGATCTGGCGGGCGCTGCTGCGGACCTCGTCGGAGGGGTGCTTGGCGAGCTCGGCGTAGACCTTGGGCCACGTAGCGGGTTCCTTCAGGCGAACCTGTCCGACGAGGCCGTCCTTGATGCCGTTGAGCAGGGTGGCGCGAAGTTTGTCGTCGGCGGCGAGCAGGGTTTGGCTCAGGCGCTCGAGCTGTTCGCCATTGGATCCGGGTTCGACCGCGGCGGTGGCCAGGCGACGAGCCGTGAAGTTGGCAAGTTTCGCGAAGGGGGTCTTCTGGGCGAGGGCGAGGCCGCGGGTCGGATCGGCGGCGACGGCGGGCTCGAGGGCGTACCAGAGCAGGAAAGGGATGTTCTGGTCTGCGACATCTTCGGCATGCTGCGCGAGCGGTTCGAGCCAGTTCCAGCGATCGGCGAGCGGGAGGCGTTGGGCGGCGGAGGCGATGCGACGTCGCACTACGGCGGAAGGGTCATGCTGGCTGAGCTGGACGATACGTTCGTAGACTTTCGCCGTGGGCTTCCCGGCTTCGGTGGCGCAGGTGATGGCCCAGCCGCGAACGGCGTCGCTCTTGGCTTCGAGCGTACGGAGCAGGGTGGCTTCAGTGAGCGCTCCTTGGGCGTGCAGCGTCCAGAGGGCACGCAGCTGACGGGTGTCGTCGGCGTTCTCGAAGAGGATCTTCTCCAGCGCGGCGGTGGTGGCCGCGTTGGCGCCGCGTTCCTGGAGGAGGCGGCGGGCGTGGCGGACGTACCAATCGTTGGCGTTGAGGTGATGGGCGACGAGTTCGGCGTCGGAGAACTGCGCGAGGTCGACCTTCACCGGCTTCACGGCGTCGGTGACGATCTTGTACATGCGGCCGTTGGAGCGGTCGGTGAAGTTCATCTGCTGGTGGCAAGGGACCTTGTCATACCAGTCGTTGATGAAGACGCCGCCATCCGGGCCGTACTGCGGAGAGAGGCCGCGGAACCAGCGGTCGGAGCTGACGGCGAAATCGACCTTCTTCTCGCTGCGATAACCGCTGCCCGTCGGGACCATCGTCTCGCAGCGCAGCTTGTTCATGTGGATGTCATGGAAGAAGAACTGGTCGCGCCATTCGGCGGGGAAGGCGCCGCCGAGGTAGACCATCGCGCCGGCGTAGGCGGCTTTCTCGTAGCGGCCCCAGGCGATGGTCTTGATGTCTTCGTAGGTATGGATGTCCGGGTGCGTGCCGGCTTGGCGCTGATAGCGGGCGCCTTGGATGGCATGCCACATATGCGGGATGACGCAGGCTTCGAAGAAGGCTTCGCCATGGTCGTTCCAATCGACGCCCCACTGGTTGCTGCCGCCTTCGCTCCAGCGTTCGAAGACCTTGCGCGTCGGGTGGAATCGCCAGACGGCGCCTTCGACGACGATCCGTTCGCTGTCCGGCGTGCCGGGCTTGCCTACGAGGGAGCGATTGAAGATGCCCTGCGTGCCGTAGAGCCAGCCGTCGGGGCCCCAGATGAAGTCGTTCAACGTCTCGTGCGTATCGTTGCTCTTCCAGCCGTCGAGCATGACCTGCGGTTCGCCGGCGGGCTTGGGCTCGTCGCCGTCCTTCATGGGTATGAAGAGCAGGTTGGGCGGAGAGCCGAGCCAGACGCCGCCGAAGCCGACGGCGATGCCGCTGGAGAAGGTGGCCTTGTCCCAGAAGACCGTCTGCTTGTCGAAGGTGCCGTTACCCTTTGTGTCTTCGAGCACCAGGATGCGATCCTTGGCCACGCCCGGGCTGGCCGGGTAATTGGTGCACTCGACGATCCAGAGGCGACCACGGTCATCGATCGTGTAGGCGATCGGCTGGACGATGTGCGGCTCGCCGACGATCAGCTCGACGCGGAAGCCCGCAGGTACCCGGAGGGCGGCGGCGGTGCCGGCCGGAGAGAGCGCCGGATCGCTGGCGACCGGCCGATTCGCGTCCTTCATCGGTTCGTAGGCCGCGTGAACGAGGGTGGCGCAGAAGGCGAGTGCGAGGAGGGGACGCATGGGGACGATTGTTCAGCCACGATTTCAGCCCGCTATCCTTAAAACGAGCACTAAAACGACCCGTGTCGCTTCGCTCACATCGCTATTATAAATGAGGGAAGAAGAGGGAGGACTGCGTTGAGTGCTGAGTCGATGACTGCGTCGATGGCAGAGGACTGGATCGATGCGTCGCTACTGTCGCTCAAAGGGAAACCGGAGACCGGATGATGAGCTGGGGTCGGAGGTAGGGACGTGATTGCCATCACCTCCGTGGGCGGACGGATCGGAAAGGTCGGTGACCTTGCTCGTTTGGACGCACACACCGATGCGAACGGCGGTCATGGCAATGACCGCCCTACCCAAGCAAGGCCCCCCGCTGGCGTCCCGGTTTCCGGTCTCCCTTTGAGTTCTTTATTTTTCAACCGCCAACCGCTAACCGCCAATACCTTCCGCGTCTACGCGATGATATCACGCACGACGTGCCCATGCACGTCGGTGAGGCGGTAGTCGCGGCCCTGGAAGCGGTAGGTGAGGCGTTCGTGGTCGAAGCCGAGCAGATGCAGGATGGTCGCCTGGAGGTCGTGGACGTGGACCTTGTCCTTCACGCCGCCGAAACCCATCTCGTCGGTCTCGCCGAACTGGAAGCCGCCCTTCACGCCGCCGCCGGCCATCATGATCGTGAAGCAATCCGGATAGTGGTCGCGGCCGAGGACGTCGCCTTTGGCCGTCCGGCCTTCGCGGAAAGGGGTGCGCCCGAACTCGCCGCCCCAGACGATGAGCGTGTCCTCGAGTAGGCCGCGTTCCTTGAGGTCGTTGATCAGCGCGGCGACCGGCTTGTCGGTCGCGGCCATCTTCGCGGTGAGGCCGCCCCGGATGTCTTCCTTGGGGTTGGTGCCGTGGAAGTCCCAGCCCCAGTCAAAGAGATGGACGAAGCGCACGCCTTTCTCGACGAGGCGGCGGGCGAGCAGGCAGTTGTTGGCGAAGCTCGATTCGCCGGGCTTGGCGCCGTAGGCCTCGAGCGTCGCAGGCTTCTCCTTCGAGATGTCCATGACTTCGGGCACGCTGGTCTGCATGCGGAAGGCGAGTTCGTACTGGGCGATGCGCGTCACGGTCTCCGCGTGGCCGAGTTCGTCCTGCTGGCGCTGGTTGAGGTCCTTAAGCGCGTCCAGCGTGGCGCGACGGAGATCACGGGTCATGCCGGGAGGGTCGTTGGCGAAGAGCACGGGGTCGCCCTTGCTTCGGCACTGCACGCCTTGGAAGACCGAAGGGATGAAGCCCGAACCCCAGCAGCCTTGGCCGCCGCTGGGCTGGACGCCGTTGGAGATCATCGTGACGAAGCCGGGCAGGTCCTGGTTCTCGGTCCCGAGCCCGTAGGTGGCCCAGGAGCCCATCGACGGACGGCCTTGGCGGGCATGGCCGGTGAAGAGCAGGAGTTCGGCGGGAGCGTGGTTGAACTGGTCCGTGTGCATCGCCTTCACGAGCGTCACGTCGTCGGCGATCTTCTGGAAATTCGGCACGGCGTCGCTCATCCAGAGGCCGCCTTGGCCGTACTGCTTGAACGTGCGCGGGGTGCCCATGAGCTTGGGCACGCCGGTGGTGAAGGCAAAGGTACGACCCTTGAGGAAGGAATCCGGGCAGTCCTGCGCGTTACGCTTCACGAGCTCCGGCTTGTAGTCGAAGATGTCGAGGTTGGGCGGGCCGCCCGACATGTGCAGGTAGATGACGCGCTTGGCCTTGGCCTTGAAGTGCGGCTTGCGCGGGGCGAGCGGATTATCGTTGGCGGAAGAGGCGCCGAAGGCGTCGGCTTGCATCGCGTGAAGGGCGATGGCGCCGAGGCTGAACTGGCCGACACTGCTGAGGAAGGCGCGGCGCGTCTGGAGGCTGAGCTGGGCTTCGCGGAGGGGGTGGAGCATCGGACTAAAAGGGGTAGGGGCAGGGGTAGGGGTAGGCCGTATGGTCTCAGCGGCGCATCAGGAATTCGTCGAGGTTCATGATCACGCTGCTCACGGTGGTCCAGGCGGCGAGTGTCGGGACGTCGGCGTCCTTGTCCGTCGGACCAAGCGGGTCGGTGGCCATCTTCAGGCCGAGCGCGCCGTCGGTCCGGTACTGAGCGACGGACTTCGTGAGCAGGGTCTTCAGCGTACGGAGCTCGTTGGCATCCGGTTCGCGCGACAGGCAGAGCGCGTAGGCGAGACGAAGACGGGAATCATCCGTCGCTCCGCCTTCCTTGAGCAGGCGGCGGGCGAGGGCCTGGCTGGTCTCGACGAAGACCG
>CANGRI010000034.1 GCA_947456525.1 Opitutia bacterium | reverse complement strand
GGTGATCAGGAAGATGGCCGGCAGACGGGCGGCCGTCAGGAGGTTGGGAAGGTGCCTAAGAAAACGCATGCGGGCTTGCCGAAAGGATGTTCCCGACCGAGAGTACGCCGCAACAGGAAAACGATGTCCCGCACCCACCGCATCGCCGTCTACCCCGGCACCTTCGACCCGATCACGCTGGGGCATCTGGACGTCCTCCGCCGCGCCTCCCGCCTGTTCGACCAGGTCATCGTCGCCGTGGCCGCCAGCGACAGCAAGAACCCCTGGTTCAACGTCGAAGAGCGCCTCAGCATGGCCCGCCAGGCCTGCAAGGGTATCCGCAACGTCAAGGTCCTCGAGCTCGAAGGCCTGACGGTCGAGTTCGCCCGCAAGCATAAGGCGGCCGCCATCATCCGCGGCCTCCGTAAATTCAGCGATTTCGAGTTCGAATTCGACCTGGCCCACGCCAATCGCCTGATGGCCCCCGAGATCGAGACCGTCATCCTGATGCCCAGTCAGGACCAGTTCGTGACCTCCTCGAGCTTCGTGAAGGACATCGCCCGCCATAAGCTCTCCCAGGCCGCCGCCTTCGTCCCCCGGTGCGTCCTGCCCCATCTGCGCAAAAGACTGGCCGAAAAGGCCTGAAAACGGCCTGCCTCCGCTGTTGACCGTGGGGGGTAGTTCTATTTGCTCGGCCTTTCCCCCCGCGGCGTCCGCCGACCAGGGGCCTCCCTCCCTTTCATACATACCATGGACATCAAAATCCAAGAAACCAACCCGACCCGCCGCTCCGTCACCGTGACGGTCCCCGCCGCGACCGTCGCCGCCGCCGAGAAGGAAGTCGTCAAAGGCTTCTCCCGCGAAGCCGCCCTGCCCGGCTTCCGCCCCGGCAAGGCCCCCGAGGCCGTCGTGCGCCAGAAGTACTCGAAGCAGATCGCCGATGAGGTCAGCCAGCGTCTCCTTTCCCAGGGCTACGAACGCATCCAGCAGGAGAAGTCCTTCACGATCTACACCGTGGCCGACGTCCAGCGCGAAGCCGGCTCCGGCGCCGACGCGATCTTCCGCTACGAAGTCGACGTCGTCCCCGACTTCAAGACCCCGGACTGGAAGTCCGTCAAGGTCCCCGTCGAGACCGTCGCCGTCACCGACGCCGACATCGAAGAACACCTGAAGAAGATCCTCGAGCAGCGCGCCCGCTACGAGAAGACCGATGACGCCGCCGCCAAGGGCGACTACGTCCGCATCGGCTACGTCGGCACCGTCGACGGCAAGCCGGTCTCCGAGATCGACGCCGAAGCCAAGTCCTACGGCAGCGCCGAATCCACGTGGGAAGAAGCCGGTGCCGAAGGCGCCGCCGTCGCCGTCCCCGCCATCGCCCAGGCCGTGATCGGCCTCAAGGCCGGCGCCACCGCTCAGGCCGAATTCACCTTCCCCGCCACGCATGAACGCGAAGCCCTCCGCGGCAAGAAGGTCTCCTACGCCATCACGGCGAGCGAAGTCCGCCGCAAGGAACTCCCGAAGGTCGACGAGACCTTCTGCAAGTCCGTCGGCGTGAAGGACGAAGCCGACCTCCGCGACCAGCTCCGCAAGGGCATCGAAGGCTCGAAGCAGCAGGCCGCCGAGACCGCCCGCCGCGAAAAGGCCGTCGACGCCCTCCTCGCCGGACAGGACTTCCCCCTGCCGGAATCCGCCATCCTCTCCGTCGCCCAGGGCCTCTTCTACCAATACGCCGAGATGCGCCTGCGCAGCGGCACCAAGCCCGAGGAACTCGAGACCCAGCGCGACGACATCCTGGCCGAAGCCAAGAAGGCCGCCGCCCTCCGCGTCCGCGCCCAGTTCGTCCTCTCCCGCATCGCCGAAGAGCTGAAGCTCGAGGTGTCCCGCGAAGAGCTCGGCTCGGCCATCATGCAGGCCGCCCAGGCCAGCCAGACCCAGCCCGAAAAGCTGGTCAAGGACCGCCAGCGCATCGCCGAGATCCGTCGCGACGCCCTCCTCAACAAGGCCCTCGACGCCGTCCTCGCCGGCGGAATCGCGGCCTGAGGTTGAGAATTCCCTCCTTCCGGGCACAGTCCCTCCCGCACCTCCATGTCCTACATCATTCCTAACGTCGTCGAACGCGACGCCCGTGGCGAGCGAGCCTGGGACATCTACAGCCGCCTCCTCAAGGATCGCATCATCTTCATCGGCTCGCCGATCTACGACGAGGTCGCCAACGCGGTCATCGCCCAGCTGCTCTTCCTGCAGATGGAAGACCCGAAGAAGGACATCTCGATCTACATCAACTCCCCCGGCGGCTCGATCACCGCGGGCATGGCGATCTACGACACGATGAACTTCCTCACGTGCGACGTGAACACCTACTGCATCGGCCTCTCGGCCAGCATGGCCACGGTGCTCCTCGCCGCCGGCACCAAGGGCAAGCGCCACGCGCTCCCGAACTGCCGCGTGATGATCCATCAGCCCAGCGGCGGCGCGACGGGCCAGACGTCCGACATCTCGATCGCCGCGAAGGAGATCCTCCGCTGGCGCGACACGCTCAACCACGTCCTCGCCAAGCACAGCGGCAAGACGCCCGAGGACCTGCAACGCGACTCCGACCGCGACTTCTACATGACGGCCGAGCAGGCGAAGGCCTACGGCCTCGTCGACCACGTCGTCGCGCCCAAGGCGGGCCGCGCCTAAGCGCATGGCCGGGGACCGCGCCGAGAGCTGCTCCTTCTGCGGCAAGCCCGCCGCCCAGGCAGGCAAACTGATCGCCGGTCCCGGCGGCGTCGGCATCTGCGACGCCTGCGTCGGCACCTGCGGTCGACTCCTCGAACGCGAGAAGTCCCGCGACGGCAAGGCTGCCGCGCCCGCCGCCGGCGGCCCCGCGATGCAGGAAGCCCACGCGAAGCATCCGCTCGCGCCGATCAAGCTCATCCCGCCCTCGCAGCTGCGCCTCGAGCTCGACGCCCACGTCATCGGCCAGGCCCACGCGAAGAAGGTCCTCTCGGTCGCGGTCTTCAACCACTACAAGCGTCTCAACGACCGTCTCAAGCAGGCCACCGCCGCCCAGGCCGGCGACCTCGCCGACGTCGAGCTCGACAAGAGCAATGTGCTGCTGATCGGCCCGACGGGCACCGGCAAGACGCTCCTCGCCCGCTCGCTCGCGCGCATGCTCGACGTGCCGTTCGCGATCGCCGACGCCACCACGCTGACGGAAGCCGGCTACGTCGGCGACGACGTGGAGACGGTCATCCTTCGCCTCCTGCAATCCGCCGACATGGACGTCGAACGCGCCCAGCGCGGCATCGTCTTCATCGACGAGATCGACAAGATCGGCCGCAAGTCCGACTCGGCCTCGATCACGCGCGACGTCTCGGGCGAAGGCGTGCAGCAGGCGCTGCTCAAGCTGCTCGAAGGCACGGTCTGCAACGTGCCGCCCGCCGGCGGCCGCAAGCACCCGGAACAGCAGTGCATCCGCGTCGACACGTCCGACATCCTCTTCATCTGCGGCGGCGCCTTCGCCGGCCTCGACCGCATCATCGCCCGCCGCGGCGGCGCGAAGTCCCTCGGCTTCGTCCCTCCGCAGAACGACAAGCCCTCCCTGTCGGCCGAACAGATCGTCGCGGGCCTCCAGCCCGAAGACCTCTTCTCCTTCGGCATGATCCCGGAGTTCGTCGGCCGCCTGCCGGTCATCTCCGTGCTCGAGCCGCTCGACCGCGAGGCCCTCATCCGCATCCTGACCGAGCCGCGCAACGCCGCGACGAAGCAGTACCGCAAGCTCTTCGCCCTCTCGGGCATGTCGCTCGAGTTCAGCCGCGAAGCCCTCGAGGCCGCCGCCGACAAGGCCCTGGCCCTCGGCACCGGCGCCCGCGGCCTCCGCTCCGTCCTCGAAGGCGTGCTGCTCGACACCATGTACTCGCTGCCCGAGGCCGTCGCCGGCTCGAAGTTCACGGTCACGGCCGAAGCCATCCGCGGCGAACAGCCGGTCGCGGTCGTCGTGCCGAAGAAGAAAGCCTCCTGATCTCCATGCTCGCCTACCCCGCCATCGACATCCGCGGCGGCCGCTGCGTCCGCCTCAGCCAGGGACGCGACGACGCCCGCACCGACTACTATAAGGACCCCGTCGAACCGGCCATCGTCTTCGCCCAGGCCGGCGCGGCCTGGATCCACGTCGTCGACCTCGACGGCGCCTTCGGCGGCGCCCCGCTCAACCTCCCGACGCTCCAGCGCATCACCGCGCTCGGCCCGAAGATCCAGTTCGGCGGCGGCATGCGCGATCGCGCGACCGCCGAAGCCGCCTACGCCGCCGGCGCCAGCCGCGTCGTCATCGGCACGCGCGCCGCGACCGATCCGGCCTTCCTCCGTGAGATGGCCAAGGCCCACGGACCGCGCCTCGCCGTCGGCATCGACGCCAAGGACGGCCTCGTCGCCGTCAAAGGCTGGACGGCCGTCACCGCCCTCAAGGCCACCGACTTCGCCAAGGAAGCCGGCGAGCTCGGCGTCTCGACGGTAATCTACACCGACATCGCGACCGACGGCATGCTCACGGGTCCGAATTGGAAATCCCTCGAAGAGGTCCTCAAGGTCTGCCCCTGCGGCGTCATCGCTTCCGGCGGCGTCTCCGGCACGGAAGACGTCGCGCGCCTCGCCGAGATGTCCGAGGCCTACCCGAACCTCGTCGGCGCCATCGTCGGCAAGGCGCTGTACGAAGGCCGCTGCGACGTCGCAGGCCTGCTGAAGGCGACCGGCGAACGGTAAGTCCCGGCGGAAGCGGCGCGGCCGCCCTTCCGATGCTTGCCAAGCAAGGACCCCCGCCCAACATCGGCTTTCCATGGCCCTGTTCCGCCCGTTCACCGCGCTGTTTGCGACGCTTCTGCTCGCGGGACCGGCCGTGCTCGCGGCCGAAGACAAGGCGCTGACCCTCGAGACCGTCGTGGCCAAGGCGCGCGCGGCCCTCACCTCCGACGGCGCGGCCTTGGAAAAGGTGAAGACGCTCCGCATGGAGTTCGTCGCCTACGACCAGAAGGGCGCGGAGATCAACGTGACGACCCTCACGCTCTCCACGCCCGGCTACCGCCTGCAGCGGACCGTCGAGCGTAACCGTAACTTCGAGACCGCGGTCTGCGGCGGACGCCTCGAAGGCTGGACCACCCGCAAGCTCGACGCCCTCGCCGCCCGCGAGATCCGCTCCGTCCCCTACGAGGAATTCAAGAAGCTGCAGGACATGTCCCGCGACGACCTGGCCTTCTTCGCCATCCCCGCCGCCGCCGTCGGCACGGCGACCTACAAAGGCCTTTCGGACGTGGACGGGCGCAAGACCCACGCGGTCGAATACGCCTACGTCAGCGGCTTCCGCATCACGCGCCACTTCGACGCCGAGTCCTTCGCGCTCGTGGCCTCCGACCAGCCGACCCCGAAAGGCGAACTCCAGCGCCAGAAGGTGGAAGCGCTGACCAAGGCCGACGGCATCGCGTTCCCGGCCAAGGAATCGATCACGGTCGACGGCAAGAAGTCCGGCGAAGTCACCTACGACCACATCGAGGTCAACCCTGCCCTGCCGAACGGCCTGTTCGATTTCCCCTCTTTCTGAGCCCATGACCCTCCTCCGCACCAGCGACAAGGACTTCCGCACCCAGCTTCACGCCTTCGTCGGCTCGGGCGAAGCCGCCCCCGACGTGCGCGCCGCGGTCGCCGCCATCATCGCCGACGTGAAGGCCCGCGGCGACATCGCGGTGCTCGATTACACGGCGAAGTTCGACCATGCGAAGCTCACGGTCCGCCAGATCCGCGTGCCGCTCAAGGAACTCGAGAAGGCCGCCGCCAACCTTGACCCGGCGAAGAAGAAGTCCTTCGACGAGGCCGCGAAGTGCGTCACGGCCTTCCATGCCCGCACGCTGCCGAAAGGCTGGACGGCGAAGAACCCCCATGGCGCCACCGTCGGCGAACGCCACCACGCGATCCGTCGCTGCGGCCTCTACATCCCCGGCGGCCAGGTCCCGCTCGTCTCGACGGTCCTGATGACCGCCCTGCCCGCCAAGGTCGCCGGCGTCCCGGAACTCTGCGCGTGCACGCCTCCCGGCCCGGACGGGAAGATCAATCCTGACATCCTCGCCGCGCTCTACCTCTGCGGCGTCCGCGAGGTCTACGGGATCGGCGGCGTCCAAGCCATCGCCGCGATGGCCCTCGGCACGAGCACGGTCACGCCGGTCGACAAGGTCTTCGGCCCGGGCAACGCGTTCGTCACCGAAGCGAAACGCCAGGTCTTCGGCCTCGTCGGCGTCGACCTCCTCCCCGGCCCCAGTGAAGTGATGATCATCGCCGACCGCACCGCCAATCCGGAGTGGGTCGCGGCCGACCTCTGCGCCCAGGCCGAACACGGCAGCGGCAAGGAGAAACTCTACCTGGTGACGGAGACCGAAGCCTTCGCCGACAAGTGCCTCGCCGCCGCCCGCTCGCAGTCCGCTTCGCTCACCCACGGCGAGAAGATCCGCAAGGCGCTCGACGCCAAGGTCTGCGTGATCCTCGTCCCGAAGATCGAAGACGCCGCCGAAGCCGCCAATCTCGTCGCGCCGGAACACCTCGAACTGATGGTCGCGAAGGCGAAGCTCAAGAAGCTCTCCGCCCAGATCACGACGGCCGGCGCGATCCTGATCGGCAGCCACACGCCCACGGTGCTCGGCGACTTCACCGCCGGCCCCAGCCACACGCTCCCCACCGGCGGCACGGGCCGCTTCTTCAGCGGCCTGCGCGTCGCCGACTTCCTGCGTCGCACGAGCTTGGTGCAGTACGATCCGGCCTCGCTCAAGAAGGCGGCCGGCGTGGTCGACGCGTTCGCCCGCATGGAGCGCCTCGACGCCCACGGCCGTTCGCTGAAGATCCGCCTCTGACCGAGGTCAGTCGGCCAAGGTCCGCATCACTTCCGCGTGCAGCTTCGGCGCCGCGGCGATGATGTTGCCGGCCTTGACGGGATCGCCGCCATCCCATGACGTGACGACGGCGCCGGCGCCGCGCAGGACGGGGAGCACGGGGACGAGGTCCCAAGGATTCATGATCGGGTCGGCGACGACATGCGCGCGCCCGGCCGCCACGAGAAGATGGCCGTAGCCGTCGCCCCACGTGCGCACGTGCGCGACGCTGTCGGCGAGACGGTTCCAGCGGGCCCCGCGATGCAGGCGGCGGACGTTATCGAGGTCGGTGGAGACGACGACGGCGTCCTTCAGGGAGACCTCTTCGACACGCACGGGCCGGCCGTTGAGCTCGCAGGTGCGGTTGTCGCCGATGATGCGCTCGCACAGGATGGGCTGGTCGATGAGGCCGAGCGCGGGCTTACCTTCGTAGCGCAGCCCGATGAGGGTGACGTAAAGCGGGACTCGTGAAAGGAACGACTTGGTGCCGTCGATGGGGTCGAGCACCCAGCAATACTCGGCGTCGACGTTCTCGGGGCCGAACTCCTCGCCGAGGATGCCGTGGTCGGGATAAGCCTGCTTGATGGCCGCGCGCATCTGCCGCTCGGCCTCCTTGTCGGCGACCGTCACGGGCGTGCCGTCGGACTTGAATTCGACCTCGGTCTCGACGCGCGCATGCGCGGCGACCAGGACCCGGCGGGCGATGTCCGCGAGTTTCTCGGCGAAGGCCTTGAGCTCTTTCTGACGCGCTTCCGGAAGCATGCCCCAGAGGTAAGCCCGGACGGCTCCCGCTCCAAGCGAAAAGCCCTCCGCAGGCTTGAAACACGGAGGATAAGACGGACACTGCGCCCATGCGGCTCACCCCATGCCTCCTCGGCCTGCTGTCGGTCATGGCGAGCGCCAGCGCCGGCCAACCTTGCCGCATCGAGGTCGTCGAGCAAGTCGACGCATGGCCGGTGCCGGGCGTCGAGCTGCGCACCGTCCACGGCGTCCGCCTGGTCTCCGACAACGCGGGGCTGATCGCCTGCGACCTGCCTGAGCTGATGGGCCGTGAGACTTGGTTCACGGTCATCGGCCATGGCTACGGCGTGAAGGCCGACGGCTTCGGCTGCCATGGCGTCCGGCTGACACCGAACCCCGGCAAGACGCTCAAGGTCATCGTCGAGCGCACGATCCTGGCCCGACGGCTAGGACGCCTCACGGGAGCGGGGCTCTTCGCGGAATCGCAGAAGCTCGGCGAACTGCCCGACTGGAAAGAAAGCGGCGTGCTGGGCTCCGACAGCGTCGTGACGGCGGAACTCGGCGGGAAGCTGCTCTGGTTCTGGGGCGACACGAACCTCCCGCACTACCCGCTCGGCATCTTCAACGTCTCGTCGGCTTCGACGGAGAAATTCGCGCCGCCGGCCAAGCCGCCGCTGCGCCCGCCCTACGCCTACGTGACCGAGCGCAAGACCGCGCAAGGCGAGACCCGACCCCGCGGCGTCGCGGCCATTCCGGGCGAAGGGCCGACCTGGGTCTGGGGCGCGGTCACGCTGCCGGACGCGCAAGGCGCGCCTCACCTCGTGGCTTCCGCGGTGAAGGTGAAAGGCGAGATGCATGCGTACCGCTGGGATCTCGTGGAATGGGATCCGCACGAAGAACTCTTCCACCCACTGGATACGGTCTGGACCGAAGACGCGGCGAACCCCAAGGCGCCGCCGGTGCCCTACGGCCACGCGGTACCTTGGTCGGATCAGGCTGGCCGCAGGTGGATCCTCTTCTGCAACCCCTTCCCGTCGCTCCGGACACCGGCGACCTACGAAGGCTGGAAGAATCCGGATACCTGGAACCAGCTCCGCCCCGCCTCGACCGCGGCGACTCCCGCCGGCGAGAACATCTTCGTCCACGGCGGCCATATCGCCTGGCATCCCTGGAGCCGCAAGTGGCTCGCGGTCTTCACGCAGAAGGCCGGCAAGCCCTCGTTCCTCGGCGAAGTCTGGCTGGCCGAGGCGACCGAGCCTTTCGGGCCGTGGGTCAACGCGCGCAAGGTGCTCTCGCACGACGACTACACCTTCTACAATCCGGTGCTGCACCCGGAGTTCTTCCGCGCCGACTCGCCGGTGATCCATTTCGAAGGCACCTACACGACGACGTTCTCGGGCAACAAGCAGCCGACGCCCCGCTGGGATTATAATCAGGTGCTCTATCAGCTGGATCTCTCGCAGCCGCCGTTCTCGGCAGGAAAATAAGCCCCGTCGCTTGACCGCCGTCCGCGGTCGGAGAGGATGACGCCGTGAGCGATGCCACCCAGAGACTGCTGCGCGCCCGCGTCCGCCCGACGCGACGCCCGGTCATGCGCCAGCGCTGGGACGACCTCCTCTTCCTGCATTGGGAATACGCCGCCGACGCGATCCAGGCCCGGCTCCCGGCCGGGCTCACGGTCGACACGTTCGTGGGCAAGGCCTACCTCGGGGTCGTCGGCTTCCGCATGAACGCGGTACGTCCGGCCTTCCTCCCCGCCCTGCCCTGGCTTTCTTATTTCAACGAGCTCAACGTCCGCACCTACGTCCGCGACGCCGCCGGCGAACCCGGCGTGTGGTTCTTCTCCCTCGATTGCGACCGCGCGCCGGCCGTGACGATCGCCCGCGCCCTCTTCGGGCTCCCCTACGAACACGCGACGATGTCCTTCGGCCCAGGGCTCGCGCAATCCTGCCGCCGGAGCGGCACGACCGAGACCGCGCGCTTCGCCTGGTCGGTCGCGTCGACGCCGCAGGCCACGAGCCCCGGCTCGCTGGAGTTCCATCTGGCCGAACGCTACAGCTTCTTCTCGGTGAAGTCCGGACGCCTGACACGCGGCCAGGTCCACCACGCGCCCTATGAGCTGAGCCTGGCGACGGCCACGGCGTGGAGCGCCCTGCCGCTGACCTGGGATGGCTTCGACGTCGGCGGCCGCGCGCCCGACCTGGCCCACTGTTGCCAAGGCGTGGCCATCGAGGCCTTCTCGCTCGTACCCGCCCATGCGTAAGAAGCTCCGAGACTATCGGCACGCCGTCTGGGATTGGAACGGCACGTTGCTCGACGACACCTGGCTGTGCTGCGAATCGCTGAACCGCCTTCTGAAGGAAGACGGCCATCCGCTCGTCGACTCGGCGCGTTATCGCCAGATCTTCCAGTTCCCGGTGATCAAGGTCTATCAGGCGATCGGCTTCACGCCCGACGAGGCCTCGTTCCGCGCGATGTCGGTCCGCTTCATGGCGGCCTACGAAGAACGCAAGACGGAGTGCCGCCTGCACCCGCACGCCGAGGCGTTGCTCGACGGGCTCACCGCGGCCGGGCTGACGCACTCGGTGCTCTCGGCCTACGAACGCAGCCTGCTCACGACGACCCTAGCGCACTACGAGCTCGACCGCCGCTTCATCAAGACGTGCGGCGGCCATGACATCCATGCCGGCAGCAAGGAGGAGCGCGCCCGCCTCCACCTGTCCGACCTGGCCCATCGCCCGGAGGACGTGATCTACATCGGCGACACGGCGCACGACGCCGAGGCCGCCGCCGCGATGGGCGTCGACTGTGTGCTGGCCGCCCACGGCCATCAGCACCGCGATCGGCTCGAGGGCCTCGGGGTCCGCGTGGTCGACGGCTTCGGCGAACTGCTGGCCGAACTTTAGGCAACAAACCCCCGCCGGAGGGGTCAAACTGCTCACATCCCCCGCGTTTTGGTTGCCCTTCGGCGACCCGCTAGGTTCATATTCCCTCCCCATCTACCCCATGGCCCCTTTCTTGCCCCTCGCTGAGATCGACCCTGATATCACCGACACCCCTTGGCTCGTCCTGAGCCTCGCCATCCTCGTCGCTTTTTCCATCTATCTCATCCTTCGCTCCAAACGCAAAACCGCCATGGCCACCACCCCTCAGAACTCCGACGCCAACGAAGAGATCGACGACGTCAAGAAGGCCAGCGCCGAAGGCTTCGGCTCCAACGAGCAGGTCTTCCCGCCCAGCGCCGCATTCGTCGCCAAGGCCCGCGTCAAGGGCATGGACGGCTACGACGCCCTCTACAAGCGCTCCATCCAGGATCCGGACGGCTTCTGGGCCGACGAAGCCAAGGAGCTCGCCTGGTTCCAGCCGTGGACCAAGGTCGTCGACGAATCCAAGAAGCCGTTCTTCCGCTGGTTCGTGGACGGCAAGACCAACGTCGCCTACAACTGCCTCGACGCGCAGGTGGCCAAGGGCCTCGGCGACAAGGTCGCGATCGTCTACGAAGGCGAGCCCACCGCCGACGGCAAGGCCGTCGAGGTCCGCCGCATCACCTACCGCGAACTGCTCTCCGAAGTCAGCCGCTTTGCCAACGTGCTCAAGGGCATGGGCCTCAAGCGCGGCGACACCGTCGCGATCTACATGCCGATGGTTCCTGAGCTCGCGATGGCCGTCCTGGCCTGCGCCCGTCTCGGCATCGTCCACTCGGTCGTCTTCGGCGGCTTCTCGGCCGAATCCATCCGCGACCGCGTCAACGACGCGAAGTCGAAGGCGGTCATCACGATGGACGGCGGCTACCGCCGCGGAAAATTCCTCCCGCTCAAGCAGACGGTCGACGAAGGCGTGAAGGACTGCGCCACCTGCGCCCACGTGCTCGTGCTCCAGCGCCACCCGGGCAAGCCCGACGCCGCCTGCGCCATGCAGGCCGGCCGCGACGTCTGGTACCACGAAGCCGCCGCCAAGGTCACCGACCAGTGCGAAGCGGTCCAGCAGGAGGCCAACGAGATGCTCTTCCTGCTCTACACTTCCGGCTCCACCGGCAAGCCCAAGGGCATCATGCACAGCGTGGGCGGCTACATGGTCCACGCCTACTCGACCAACAAGTACGTCTTCGACCTCCGCGGCGACGACCTCTTCTGGTGCACGGCCGACGTGGGCTGGGTCACGGGCCACACCTACGTGGTCTACGGCCCGCTCCTCAACGGCTCCTCGGTGCTGATGTACGAAGGTGCGCCCGACGCGCCCGACTTCGGCCGCTTCTGGAAGATCATCCAGGACCACAAGGTCTCGGTCTTCTACACCGCGCCGACCGCGATCCGCGCCTTCATGAAGTGGGGCGACGAGTGGGTGAAGAAGCACGACCTCTCCTCGCTGCGCCTCCTCGGCTCCGTCGGCGAACCGATCAACCCGGAAGCCTGGCTCTGGTACCACCGCAACATCGGCGCCGAGCGCTGCCCGATCGTCGACACCTGGTGGCAGACCGAGACCGGCGGCCACATGATCACCCCGATCCCGGGCTGCACGCCGACCAAGCCCGGCTCGGCCACGCTGCCCTTCTTCGGCGTCGACGCCGCCGTCCTCGACGAGAACGGCAACGAGACCGACCACGGCATCCTCGCCATCCGCAAACCCTGGCCCGGCATCACGCAGGGCATCTTCGGCGACGATCAGCGCTACGTGGACACCTATTGGAACCGCTGGGGCGGCAAGTACTACTTCCCCGGCGACGGCGCGATCCGCGACAAGGACGGCTACCTCTGGATCACCGGCCGCGTGGACGACGTGGTCAACGTCTCCGGCCACCGCATCGGCACGGCCGAACTGGAAGCGATCTTCATCGAGGACGCGGCGGTCGCCGAGTCCGCGGTCATCGGCGTGAAGCACGAGCTCAAGGGCCAGGGCCTCATGGCCTTCGTGATCCTGAAGTCCGCCGCCGCCAAGACGATCAACGAGGCGGACCTGGCCAAGAAGCTCAACGGCATGGTCGACGCCAAGATCGGCAAGTTCGCTCGCCCGGAACGCATCGTGTTCGTGCCCGACCTCCCGAAGACCCGCTCGGGCAAGATCATGCGTCGCCTCCTCCGCGATATCTCGGAAGGCCGCGAACTCGGCAACGTCTCCACCCTGGCCGACCCGGCCGTGGTCGAAGCCATCCGCTCGAAGTTCAACGCCGCCAAGGCCTAAGCTGAATCCCAGCCCTCAACAAAACCCCGACACCGTCGGGGTTTTTTGTTTGGAGATATAAACTCGAAGGTGGTGGCGGTTAGCGGTTGGCGGTTAGCGGATAGAACCCATTTCGGGTGACAGGTGACGGGCACGGGAGCCAGGAGTTCAGGCTCCGGCCTCCCGGGGACCAGCCGCAGGAACCCGAAGCCGATGGCCGGTGGCTGAACAGCCGACTCCTGAATGGCCGATGCCCCGGTGGCCGTCACCCGTCACCTAGAGTAATGAGATCCCCGCAGCATCCTATCCGGTCTCCGGTCTCCCTTTAGCCTTCGTCTGTTGGTAGGGCCGAGCATCCCTGCTCGGCCGCGGCCAACCAAGGATGGTCGGCCCTACCCGAGACAGGTGGATGCGATGTCATCGCATCCCTACCCCGCCACCTGCCACCCGGGGCCGACACCCGCCACCTGAAGTTTGTATCCTCCATTCAGTCCTCCCTCTCCCACCCCAACCGCCATCCGCCAACCGCTAACCGCTTACCGCCCTTTCCTGACGACAACCCCCTCTTGCCTCCCCCTGTTTCCTATCCTATTAGTTTTTAAATGCGCGCCCTGCTCCTGCTGCTGCTCACGGCCACCCTTTCCGCCGCCGGCCTGAAGGTCGGCGATCCCGCTCCCGCCACGCGACCGGAGACGATGCTCCAAGGCGAGGCGGTGAAGGATTTCAAGAAAGGCGAGGTCTACGTCTTCGA
This sequence comes from Opitutia bacterium, assembly GCA_947456525.1. Classification (GTDB taxonomy): domain Bacteria; phylum Verrucomicrobiota; class Verrucomicrobiia; order Opitutales; family UBA953; genus UBA953. Next base: position 3,399 of record CANGRI010000034.1, on the reverse strand, counting down.
ATGCTGGGCGAGCTGGTGCGGCCCGTGCGTCGCCGCGATCCCGCACCTCAACGACCTGCATAAGACGATGGGCAGGAAGGGCGTCGTCATCACGGGCGTCAATGTCTGGGAAAGCGAACGCGACGCGGCCTCCGCGCAGCGCGCGAAGGATTTCCTGAAAGCCCAGGGCGACAAGATGTCTTACCGCGTCGCCCTCGGCGGCAAGGCCTTCGTCAAGGACTGGCTCGAAGCCGCCGAAGTGAACGGCATCCCGCACGCGTTCGTCGTCGCCGACGGCAAGATCGCCTGGATGGGCCACCCGATGCAGCTCACGCCGGAGATCATCGGCGACATCCTGACCGGCACGCCCCTCGCCGCCGCCGCGCCCATCGCCGAAAAAGTCCCGCAGCGCCGCCTGAGCAAGCCCGCCGCCCCCGCCGCGAAATCCCCGAACGACCCGGAGATGGCCGCCGCCCAGGCGAAGCTCGACGCGCTGGCCGAAGCGATGGGACGGCGCGACTGGGACGCCGCCGAAAAAGCCCTGCCCGCCGCCGCCGGCGTGCTGCCTCCGCAGGAAGGCAAGGAACTCCGCGAGACCATCGAGGCGCAGATCGGCCTGGGCCGCGGCGACCCGAGCAAGTTCTACGCCCAGCTGCAGCGCCTGGCCGAAGAGGATTTCGACGACGCCGAAGCCTTGAACGAGATCGCGTGGCGTCTCTTGACGGTCAAGTCCTTCGAGAAACAGCGCAACCTGCCTCTCGCCGAGAAGTGCGCGGTGCAGTCGGTCAAGCTCACCAAGGAAGAACAGTCCGACAAGCTCGACACGCTCGCCCGCCTGCGCTGGCTCCAGGGCCGCAAGGAAGAGGCCATCCGCCTCCAGATCAAGGCCGTCGACAAGGCCGAAGCCGGTCGCATGAAGGAACTCCTGCAGAAGACCCTCGATGCGCTGCTCAAGGGCACCCTCCCGCCCGCCGACGACGAGGACGAAGAACCGAATCGCTGAGGCTAGGGCTGACCACGGATGCGACGTCTCCCGACCACCGCCCTACCCAAGACCAATCCCGCCACCTGAAGTTTGCATCATCCATTCAGTCCTCGATTCAGCCCTCAACGCAGTCATCGACTCAGTCCTCTCGTTTTACACCTTTGCACCTAGGTCAGCACGCAGTGCTGACCCTACCCTGACCCCTCCCGGTGCTCTCCATACTCTCGTCTCCATGCTCGACCGCCGCGACTTCCTGAAACTCTCCGCCCTCGCCTCCCTCGGCGCCTTCGCGGCCAGCACGCCAGCCCCCCAGAAGGGACGCATCCGCCCGATCACCCGCGGCCCGAAGTTCCATTGGCGCGGCTACTACGACAAGTTCCTGTTCTCCAGTGACGACCGCTTCGTGCTCGCGAACGAGACGACCTTCGAAGGCAGATCGCCGACGATGGCCGACTCGATCCGCGTCGGGATGGTCGACCTGCAGGACGGAGACCGCTGGATCGACCTCGGCGGCTCCAACGCCTGGAACTGGCAGCAAGGCTGCATGCTCCAGTGGGTCCCCGGCTCGGACCGTGACGTGGCCTGGAACGACCGTGAGGACGGCCAGTTAGTGACACGCATCCGCGACGTGAATTCCGGCCGCACGCGCACGCTGCCCCACCCGTTCTACACGTTCAGTCCCGACGGCAAGACGGCCTTCGCGCCGGACTTCGCCCGCCTCGACATCACCCGCCCGGGCTACGGCTACGCCACGGGAGCGGAACGCGATATCTGGAAACTCAAGCCGGCGCCCGAAGAGACGGGCATCTGGCGCATGGACGTCGCCACCGGCCAGCGGCGCCTGCTGTTCTCCCTCGCCGACGCGGCGAAGATCCCGTTCACCGGCCCGGCGGCCAAGGCCTTCTGGCCGGCCTCGGTGCATTGGTTCAATCACCTCCTCTGCAACACCGACGGCACCCGGCTCTTCTTCCTCCATCGCTGGCGCAACCCGGCCGACCTGGGCGGCTTCCATACCCGCGCGCTGACGATCGACGTCAACGGCGGCCAGGTCCACGTACTGGACCCCAACGGCGGGACGTCGCATTTCGTCTGGCGCGACCCGCAGCACATCTTCGCCTTCGCCTGGCATCCTTCGCACGGCGAACGGTTCTACCTGTTCAAGGACCTGTCCGACGAGGTCACGGTCATCGGCAAAGACGCCATGCCGGTCAACGGCCACAACACCTACCTGCCGAACACGAAAAACGAGTGGGTGCTCAACGACACCTACCCGCAGGGACCGGAGAAGCTGCAACAGATCTACCTGTACCACATCCCGACCAACCGCCGCCGCAACGTCGCGGCCTTCCCCGCCCCGCCCGCCTACACGGGCGAATGGCGTTGCGATACGCACCCCTCGGCCAGCCGCAGCGGCCGCCAGTTCTGCTTCGACTCCGCCCACGCCGGCGGGCGTCAGGTCTACGTGGCCGACATCGAGGACCTGTTGGGCTGAGCCGTCACGGTTCTGTCACTCAATCGTCCTTCCCTTAGTCCGCGACCCTCTGCATAGTCGCCTCGATGGCCACCCGCAGCGTACTTGAGCGATCCCGCTCCGCCCTCCACCTCCGCCTCCTGGCCGCCCAGCGCCGCCTGGTGACGAAGCAGCAGAGCGCGGTGATCGTCATCGGCGGCAACGACCGCCTCGCGGCCTCGGAACTCGCCAACCAGCTCACGGAATGGTTCGACTCGCGCTCGGTCCGCATCTGCGCGCCGACCTCCCACGCCCACCCGAAGCACCCGTTCCTCTGGCCCTACTGGCAGGACATGCCGGCCAAGGGCCGCATCACGATCGTGGTCGGCGACTGGCTGACGCGTACGGCCGTCCAGGCCGCGAATGATGAGCTTTCCGACGACGCCCTGCGCCTCCGCCTGAAATCCCTCCGCACGTTCGAAGAACTCCTCGCGGCCGACGGGACGTCGGTCGTGAAGGTCTGGATCGAGTCGCCGGAGAAACTGCTCCGCCGCCGTCTCCGCGAAGCGGAGGACACCGACGCCGAAGGCTGGGTGGTCACGGAAGAGGACATGCTGCTGGCAGGCAAGTCGGCGCACAACCTCGCCCGCACCCTGCGCGTCCAAGGCAGCGGCAAGAACCTGCCGTGGAAAGTGATCCAAGGCGGCGAGACGAAACACCGCGACCTGCACGCGGGCCTCGTCATCGCCGCGCAGCTCGGCCAGGCCTCGCGCCGCCGCCCCGCAGTCGCGGCGAAGAAGCCCAGCGGCCGTCCGCGCGGCCTCCTCGAAAGCGCCACGGCTCATCCGACCTTGGACAAGAAGGGCTACAGCCAGCAGATGGCCAAGCTCCAGGCCCGCCTGGGCCGCCTGACCCGCCTCGCCGCGCAGAAAGGCGTCGCCACGGTCGTGGTGCTCGAAGGCCCCGACGCCGCCGGCAAGGGCGG
>CANGRI010000033.1 GCA_947456525.1 Opitutia bacterium | reverse complement strand
GATCATGGCCGCGCATGCGGACACCACCCTGAAACTCCTCGCCGATGCCGACGCCGAGGAACGCCGCCTGCTCGGCGCGTTCGCGTATAACCAGAACGACGCCATCGTGCACACCGACATGGCGCCGATGCCACGCAACGCGAAGGCGCGCTCCTCTTGGAACTACCGGACGTGGGCCAAGGACGGCGGCCTGGCGACGTCGACGCACTACTGGATGAATTCGCTGCAGGGCCTCACGGATAAGGGCGACTTCGTCGTCACGATCAACCACGCCGACCAGGTCGACCCCTCCAAGGTCATCCGGATCATCCCGACCGAACACCCGCTCTTCTCGCTCGAGGCCGTCGCGGCTCAGGCCGAGATCCCCGCGCTGAACGCCCGCGCCGGCGCCCGCGTCCACTTCGTCGGGGCCTGGCAGCGCTACGGGTTCCACGAGGACGGCTTCTGGTCGGCCCACCGCCTCTGCTCGCAGCTCCTCGGCCGCGACGCCTGGGTCGCCTGATCAGAAGACGATCTTCTGGGCCTGTCGTTCGAAGCCTTCGGCTTGGAACAAGGACTCCGGCGGCATCTTCAGGATGTCGGCGACATAACGGTCCGGCACGCGCTCGAGGCGGGTGTTATAGAACGTCGCGATGTTGTTGTAATACGCCCGGGCCAGCGCGATGCGGTCCTCGGTCTCCACGAGGTTCCGCCGCAGCTCGTCGAACGACGCCTGCGCGCGGATGTCCGGATAACGCTCGGCGACGGCGACCAGCATCGGCGCCACCGCGGAAGGCATTCCGCCGGCCGCCTGCGCCCGGAGCGCGGCGACGAGCGTCTGGACGGAAGCTTCGTGGGCGCGGAAACCCTTCACGCATTCGACGAGGCGCGGGATCAGGTCGGAGCGCCGCTTGAGCTGGATATCGATGAGGGACTGCGCCTGACGGACGCGATTACGCAGCCCGACGATGCTGTTGAAGACCATCCAGACCCAACCGAAGCCGAGGGCGACGAGATAGAGCAGGCCGCCGATGAAAGGACCGATCGGAGTGGGTTGGTGGCCGCCCGCAGCCACGATGACGGCCCCGAAACCAAGGGAGCAGAGGAAGCCGACGAGATTCCAGAGCACGTAGGCCGAGGCCTTGCCTTCGCTGATGTCCTTCTCCTTGCGGGGCGTGATGATGAACATGTCCGCCTTGTCCTCGTGCTTGATCTGCGCGGCCACGACGTCGGGGCGCTCGCTCGCGCGACCGCGGACGAAGAGCTGCGTCCCGACGACCAGGCCATGCTCCGAGAAACTGCGCCGCCCGGTCGAACCGTAGACCGCGCCAGACGGCCCCTTCTGGTAATACAGCGGATCGTCCTCATCGACGTCGCAATCGAAGATCGTGTTCGTCTCAAGGTCGGCGCCACGCGGGTCGACCCAGACGTAGCCCGTGTCGTCCTGCAGGTAGAAACCGGCGGACTCGCCGCCGGAAGCGACCGTCTCCCATCCTGTGTCGACGACCGTGCGCGTGCGCGTGTTGCCCTTGTCGTCCGTGTAGGTCTCCTGACGCGTACGACGCCAATGCTCGCTGACCGACCAGCTGTAGAGGACGCAGGGCTTCTCGGCGAGGTAGCTCGTGAAAGGCTCGCGGCGGACGCACACGCCCTCGAGCTCCACCTCGCCGACGAAGACCCCGAGGGCCTTCGAGATCGGGGTGTCGTCGAGCAGGCGACGCTTGCGCCCGGCATTCAAAGCCAGGAGCAGGCAACCGGCGGAACCGCCGAGGGCGAGCAGACCTATTCCAGCGGCGTCTTGGGGCACGGGAGTCGTTATGCCCGCGCCGGGCGGTTTAGCAAGGTTTGGGCGAGGGTACGCTTGCGCCCGCCCCCGTTCCTTTCACCCTCCCGGACAGATGCCCCGACTCTACGACGCGGAAGTGATGCACGCCCGGCTCCGGCCGAAGCGCCATGACTTCACGCATGCCGCCTTCGCCTTGGCGGTGGACGCGGCGGCGCTCGGTACCGTCCGCGGAGGCAGATTCATGCTCGGAAGGGCCTTCTCGCCCTATTGCTTCCGCGACCGCGACTTCCTGCCCGCCGCCGAATTGTTCCAGCCCGAAGGCCTGCCGCAGTCGTTCGCGGGCGAAACCCTCGCCGCCCGCTTCCGCGCCTTCGTCGCGTCGCAAGGCGAACCGCTGCCCGCCCGCGCCCAGATCACGCTCGTCGCCATGCCGCGGGCTTTCGGGAAATCCTATAATCCGGCCGTCTTCATGATGGCGACCGTGGACGGCGCGCTGACCTGCGGGATCGCCGAGGTGCATAACACCTTCGGCGAACGTAAGGCCTGGTTCCTGGGCAAGGACTGCCTGCGACGCGACCATGATGGCGAAGCCTACCTGCAGCTACGGACCCCGAAGCGCTTCTACGTCTCGCCTTTCTCGGCCCTCGATACCGAGTTTGAATTCACGCTCCGCCTACCCGCCGACCACCTGGCCATCACCGTAGACCATTATGAGGGCGGGCATAAGACCCTCACCAGCGCCTGGACCGGCAAGCAGGTGCCGACCACGGACCTCCGGCTCCTCTGGCTGACCGTCAAGTCGCCCCTGCTCATCCTGAAGGTCGTCGCGCTGATCCACCTGCACGCCGCCTGGCTCTGGCTGGTGAAGAAACTTCCCTTCCGCCGCAAAGGAGCCGACATTCCTGACCAGCGCAACCTGCGGCACCCCACCCCTGAACTTACTGGACGACATGACTAAACCTTCCCTCGCCCGCCGCCTCGTCCTCGCCGAGCTCGCCAAACTCACGAAAGGACGCCTCGCGCTCCGACTCCCCGAGGGCGCCGAGCTCAGCTTCGGCGACCCCAAGGTCGCGACGGGCGCGCGGATCGAGATCGCGGACGAGAACGCCTTCCGCCGCATCGTGCTCGCGGCCGACATCGGGCTGACCGAAGGCTACATGGACGGCGAATGGGATTCGCCGGACCTCAACGCGCTCATCGGCTTCTTCATCCACAACATCGACCAGACTCCGGGCATGTCCGGTTCGGCGCGCAAGGCGCTCGGCGTCGGCCTGTTCCGGATCGCCGACCGCATCGGCCACCTGCTGCGGCCGAACGACAAGAAGACGGTCCGCCGCAACATCTCGGAGCACTACGACGTCTCCAACGACTTCTTCCGCCTCTTCCTCGATCCGTCGATGATGTATTCGTCGGCCCGCTGGGAAGGCACCGCTTCGCTCGAGCAGGCCCAGGCCAACAAGAACGACGCCCTCTGCCGCTTCCTCCAGCTCAAGCCCACCGACCATGTTATCGAGATCGGCACCGGCTGGGGTGGCTGGGCTTTGCACGCGGTGAAGAAGTACGGCTGCCGCGTCACCTCACTGACCATCTCGCAGGCGCAGCACGACCTCGCCGTCGAACGCATCAAGGCTGCCGGACTTTCGGACCGTATCACCGTAAAACTCGAGGATTTCCGCGACCACCAGGGCCATTACGACAAGTGCGTCTCCATCGAAATGATGGAAGCCCTCGGCCATAAGTACCTCCCGGCGTTCTGCGCCTCGATCGGCCGCCTGCTCAAGCCCGACGGCATCGCCGCTTTCCAATACATCACCTGCCCCGACAGCCGCTACGCCCAGTTCCGCGACGGCGTGGACTTCATCCAGAAGCACATCTTCCCGGGATCCTTGCTGCTTTCGATCAACCGCGTCGGCGACCTCATGACCAGCGAGAGCGGCTTCCAGCTGGACCGCCTCGAGGAATTCGGCCGGGACTACGCGCGTACGCTCGACGCCTGGTGCGTGGCCTTCGAAGCGAACCTGGACAAGGTACGCGGCATGGGCTTCGACGAACGCTTCATCCGCAAGTGGCGCCTGTACTTCCGCTACTGCCAGGCGGCCTTCGAGCACCGCAACATCGGCGTCGTCCAGGCGGTCTACGTCCGCCCGAACCGTCAGGGCTGAGCGCGAGGCGAAGCCTCGCGAGGGGGCACGGGGGCACGGGGACACGCGGACAAGGGGAAGTGACGGCCTCACGCCCCACCCTTCGGCCGCCCTAAGGTGGCCCCGAGCCGAATTCCCGGTCTCCGGTTTCCCTTTGAGTTCAGAGATCGAGGTAGGGCCAAGCATCCCTGCTTGGCCGCGGCCGACCAAGGATGGTCGGCCCTACCCGAGACAACTAGGGCCGCACTTCGTGCGGCCCTTCTCGTCACGTCCGACCGATCGTCGATCAGTAGGCCTTAGCCATCACCACGCGGCGGGGGCTGGGCTCGCCGGTGACGACGCACTTGCCCGGCTCGTCCTTGGCATCGAGCGGGATGCAACGGATGGTGACCTTGAGCTCGTCCTTGAGGCGCTTCTCGACGGCCTTGGAGCCGTTCCAGTGGCACAGCGCGAAGCCGCCATGGATTTCCGGACGTTCCGGATTCTTGGCGGTGAAGTAGGCCTTCAGTTCCTCGAAGGTGTCGATCTCGCGGGTGTTCGCGGCGCGGTGGGCCTTGGCGCGGGCGAGGAGGTTATCCTGGATCGCCTGGAGGCGGTCGACCACGGTGGCGACGAATTCGGCGCGCGGGATGCCAGCCTTCTCGCCGGTGTCGCGACGGGCCACGAAGACCGCGTTGGCCGAGAAGTCGCGCGGGCCGACTTCGACGCGCAGAGGCACGCCCTTCTTGATCCAACCCCAGGCCTTGTCGCCGCCACGGATGTCGCGGTTGTCGACGGTCACGACGACCTTACGTTCATGGAAGCGCTGGGCGGAGAGCTCCTTCTGGAGCGACTGGCAATAGGCGAGGATGTCGGCCTTGGTGGCGTCGTCCTTATAGATCGGGCAGATCACCACGTGCTGCGGGGCGAGGCGAGGCGGAGCCACGAAGCCGTCGTCGTCGGAGTGCGTCATGATCATGCCGCCGATGAGGCGGGTGGACACGCCCCAGGAGGTCGTGTGGGCGAACTGCTGGGTGCCCTTCTCGTCCTGGAACTGGATGTTGCAGGATTTCGAGAAGTTCTGGCCGAGGTAGTGCGACGTGCCGGCCTGGAGGGCCTTGCGGTCCTGCATCATCGATTCGATGCAGAGCGTGTCGACGGCGCCGGGGAAGCGTTCGCCTTCGGTCTTGCGGCCCTTGATGACCGGCATCGCCATGTGGTTCTCGGCGAAGTCGGCATACACCTCGAGCATCTTGTTGGTCTCCTCGACGGCCTCGGCCTCGGTCGCGTGGACCGTGTGGCCTTCCTGCCAGAGGAACTCGGCGGTGCGGAGGAAGAGGCGCGTGCGCATCTCCCAGCGGACGACGTTAGCCCACTGGTTGATGAGGATCGGAAGGTCGCGGTAGGACTGGACCCACTTCGAATAGGTCTCGCCGATGATGGTCTCGGAGGTCGGGCGGACGATGAGCGGCTCCTCGAGCTCGCCCGCGGGGACGAGCTTGCCGTCCGGACCGGCTTCGAGGCGCGAGTGGGTGACGACGGCGCACTCCTTGGCGAAGCCGTCGACGTGCGCGGCTTCCTTCTGGATGTAGCTCACCGGAATGAAGAGCGGGAAGTAGGCGTTCACGTGGCCCGTCTCCTTGAACTTCTCATCAAGGTCGCGGTGGATGTTTTCCCAGAGGGCGTAGCCCCACGGCTTGATCACCATGCAACCGCGGACCGGGCTGTTCTCGGCCAGGTCGGCATGCTTGATCACCTGGAGGTACCACTCGGGATAGTCTTCCTGGCGGGTCGGGGTGATGGCGGTCTTGGGCTTGGCGGCGGGCTGCTGGGACATGGAGTCAGTAAAGAGGAATGGGGCGCGGAAGGGCAAGACGGGTTCTTCTTTCAAGGTAGGGTCAGCACTGCGTGCTGACCTAGCTAAGTCGGCACGCAGTACCGACCCTACCCAAGAGATAAGAGAGCCTACCCGCCCTCGAACTAGGCCTTCTTCGCCTTCCAGAAACGCGGGCGGCCGCTCATGTCGGGCAGGCCGGCAGACTCCGCATATCCCATCTTCGCCGAGAGTTCCGCCAAGGCGGCATGCTGGTCGATACCGGTCTCGCAGAGCACCCAGCCGCCGGCGCGCAGGAACTTCGGTGCGTCGGTCAGGATGCGACGCAGGTCGGCGAGGCCTTCCTCGGGCGCGATCAACGCGGACTTCGGGTCGAACTCCCGGACTTCCGGATCGGCTTCGGCGACTTCGGCTTCGGTCAGATACGGCGGATTCGAGATGATCAGGTCGTAAGCGTCCGTGACGGCTACGAACCAATCGGACTCCGCGAAATTGACGCGCTCCGTCAGGGCGCACTGCGTGGCGTTTTCGCGGGCGAGCGCGAGGGCCTCAGCCGAGCGGTCGACCGCGTCGACCTTCCAAAGCGGACGCTCGGCGGCGAGGGCGAGCGCGATGGCGCCGGAGCCCGTGCCGAGGTCGAGCACGCGGACGGCCTGGTCCGCCGGGAACAGCGCGAGCGCCAGGTCGATGAGTTCTTCGGTTTCCGGGCGCGGGATCAACGCCCGCTTATCCGACTTCAGGACCAGGTCGCGGAACTCCACCTTGCCGATGATGTGCTGCAGCGGCTCGCGGTTACCACGACGCACCGTCAGGTCGCGCAGGCGTTTCACTTCGTCGTCGTCGAGCAGGCGTTCGAACTGCAGGTAAAGATCGAGACGCTTCATCCCCAGGCCGGCGGCGAAGAGATGTTCGGCCTCCATGCGCGGTTTCTCCAGGCCCTTGCGCGCGAGGAATTCAGCGGCCTTCTTCAGCGTCTCGAGCAGGTTCTGCATCAGCGGGCGGCGGCGCGGGTCAGGCGGTCGTTATAGGCCGCGCCGATGCCGGCGGGCGGAGCGAGTTCGGCGTGGATCGTCTCATAGCCGCGTCCGTCGAGCTGGCGGAGCAGGTCGAAGAGATTGCGCGCGGCCTCTTCGGTCGAGCCGCCTTCGGAAAGCAGGAAGATGTCGGCGTTCGCCGGAGCCTGCGCGCGGCGGCCGATGAAGAGCACCGCCGACCGCAGGTTGGCGATGACCGGTAAAGCGCCGTACGGGAAGAGGGCGACGCGGGTCGCCGGACTGTAATGACGTTCCAGCATGCCCGGGGCATCCTGCGCGACCTGCTGGCTCGCCGCGCGCGTGATGACTTCGACGTCGCCGAGCAGTTCGCGCAATCTCTCCAGCGGGATCGGTCCGGGGCGAAGGAGACGGGCGCGACCGGGGACGGAAAGGTCGAGGATCGTGGATTCGACGCCGTGGGCGCAGGCGCCGCCGTCGACGATCCAGGGGCAACGTTCTCCCAACGAATCGCGCACGTGCGCGGCCTTGGTCGGGCTGACGTAGCCGAACGGATTGGCGCTGGGCGCGGCCAACGGGCGGCCGGAGAGACGCAGCACTTCGCGGAAGAGCGGGTGGGCGGGGATACGGACCGCGACGGTGGCCTTGCCGGCCGTGACGAGATCCGGCACGACGGGCTTGCGGCGAAGCACCACCGTCAAGGGGCCCGGCCAGAGCGAAGCGAGCTGCGCGAGGCGCGAATCAGGCTCGGCCACTTCGGCGAGCGCGGCTTGGTCGAGCACGTGGACGATGAGCGGATCGAGCAGCGGGCGACCCTTGATCGTGAAGACCTGGGCGAGCGCGGCGGGATTGGTCGCATCGGCGGCGAGCCCATAGACCGTCTCGGTCGGCAAGGCCACGCAGGCGCCCTGACGGAGGAGCTCCGCCGCACGAGCGAGGTCGGCGGGGGCGGCGGTCAGGAAACTGGAGGCGGGCGGAGACAAAGGTGACGGGACTTTACGGGACGGACGGCGGGTGTCCCGTCCGATTTACCTCGAGGCGGCGGCGGGGGCAACCTCCCAGACCGACAACAAAAAGGCCGCCTGAAAAGGCGGCCCGGAAAAGTCGTCGCGTGGACGATTACTTCATCGTGATCATATTGCGGGCGCGCTTGACGGCCTTGGCAATATGACGCTGCTGTCGGGCGGTGAGGCCGGTCAGCTTACGGGGCAGGATCTTGCCCGTCTCGGTGACGTAGCGCGTCAGGGCCTCGGGTTCGGTGAAATCGAAGTCGAGGGGGTTGCGGGAGCGCTTGAGCTTACCTTCGGTGGTCATGGGAGGATTGGAAGTAAGGGACTGGCCTGATGGGGCAAGAAAGAAAGACGTGGATTCGGCTTTCAGGCCATATTTTATGGAAAAACGGCCCTTTGTCCGAATTTACCCAATAAAAAGGGCCGCCCTCCAAGGCGGCCCTTTGGCAATGAAGCTCAGGCTGGGTTTTAGAAGCGCACCGAGTAATCGGCGTGGATCTGGCGACCGGAGCTGACGGAGCTGCCCAGGATCGCATCGTAACCGAGGCGGATCGAGGACATCGGGGTCAGGTCGTGGCGGAAGCTCAGACCGGCGCGGAACAGGTCGCTGCCGAAGCCGTTGGCACGCACGTTGAACTTCGTGTCGGTGACGCCGGTCTCGACGAACTGCGAGGTGATCGTGGTGGCGCCGCTGTTGCGGAACTCATGATCCCAGCCGAAGACGGCGGACACGAGGGTCGTCGGCTTAATACGATAGTCGATGCTCGTGCCCAGTTCGCTCTGGAGCGACTGGTGGGAGAAGGCGTCGACGGCGAGCTGGATGCTGCCCGGAACGTCGGCCTCGGCGAAGCCGGCCTGACGGGAGCGGGCGTAGGAGGCGCCGAGATAAGGCGTGAAGCTGAAGTCGCCCTTGGTCAGCGGAGCCAGCGAGAAACGTCCGGCGAAGGACAGCGACTGCTGGTTGTCGGACTTGGCGAGCGAGGCGCCGCGGACCGACTTCCAGTCAGCCGTGGTGATGCCGGCGCCGAGGGCGAAGTTCCAGCTCTTGGAGTAGGGCGTGAAGGTCACGCCGGCGCCGAAGCCGATGGTGTTGACGTCGGCGCGGAAGCCTTCGGCGGAGATGCGACCGTCGTCGTAGCCGAGGCCGAAGGTGACGCGGAGGCGTTCGCCGAGGGCGCGCGAGGCGGACACGTTGTACTGGTTGCTGGAAGCCTTGTAGCTCGTGTAGGCGGAGCTGCTGTCGCTGCGGAGCTCGTCGTTCAGGTAACCGACGTCGAAGTCCCAACCGGCGACGACGGTGGCGCTGCCGGCGTTGCGCGGGGCGAAGCCGACGCGGGCGAAGCCGCGGGCGATGCGGGCTCCCTGGTCGACGATGCCGGCGAAGGCCTCAGGGGAGAGGGCGTCGAGGGCGAGGGTGGCGTCGGCGGCGGTCAGCACCGAGACGGCACCGAGACCGAGGTCCGTGGACTGCTCGCCGAGGACGGAGTCGTGGGCGGTCAGGATCCAGGCCTTGTAACCGCGCTGGGCGGCCGCGGCGACCGGATCAAGGGCGGTCGAGGCGAAGTTCTCGTCGGTGAAGGAGGTGTGCTTGTCGTAGGCGATCGACTCCATCCAGAGCGCGCGGCCGATTTCCTTCTGGTTCTGCGTCACGCCGTAGTCGCGGAACGTGCCGGTGCCGAGGGTGAGGCCGGTGCCGTAGGCGCGGCCGGTGGAGTGGTCGAACAGGATGCGGTCAGCCGGGACCGTCGACGTGTAGGACGCGAGGTCGAACTTATCGAAGGTGTTGCGGGCCGCGCCGGTGGAGGTGGCGATCACCTGGAAGACGTCGCCGCGGGCGCCGACGTAAGCAGGGGCGCCGCCGAGCGCGTAGTCGGTGAACTGGATCGTCGAGTAGTTGGCCGAGAGCGTGTTGGACACGAGGATCGCCCCGTCGGTACGCAGCTGATCGTAACCGACGCCGGCGGCGCCGGTGTTGTTGGCGATCTCGAGGTCGAGCAAGCCGCCGTTGTTGGTGTAGGAGCCGACCGTCAGGATGCCCGGCGAATTGCCCGGAGCGACGACGCCGCCCGTCTGGCGGACATTGCCGTCGATGATGCCATGGCCGTCGAGACGGGCGCTGCCCGAGACGAGGAAGTTCGAGGCGAAGCCGCCGACGTCGGTCAGGTGGCCGTCGATGGTGATGTGGCTGTTGTTCGACGAGTTGAAGTCGCCGTTATGGACCGAGTTGGCCTGGATGATGAAGCGGGCGTTGTCGCGGATCGTGACGTCGCCGTTGATCACGCCGTAAGAGCCGAGCGTGATGATCGAGTCGTTGTTGGCGGTGATGTTGCCGGTGATCACGCCGTGGGTCACGACGGCCGGGGAACCGACGGAGGTGCCGGAGACGGTCACCGTGGCGCTGTCCCACAGGGTGATGTTGCCGGTCAGCGTGGCGCCGGCCGCGACGTTGACGGCGGCGGCGTTGGAGGCGACGACAGGGGCGATCAGCTGGCCGACGACGCTGGTGGTTCCTTCGTTGGCGTAGAAACGATTGAAGTAGTGCGAACCGCCGAGCTGCAGGGTGCCGTTACCGTTCTTGTTGAAATAACCGAAGTGGCTGCCGGAGCTGCTCGAGGAACCGCTGAGGATCAGGAGTCCGGCGTTGACGTTGGCCTGGAGCAGGGCCGCGTCGGCGGTGGCGATGGTGGCCGTGCCCGCGCCGTTCTTGGTGATCGACGTGATGGCGCCGGTGTGGCCGGTGACGTTGAGCGAGGAGGTCGAGGAACCGGCCGTCGCGGTGTCGACGGTCAGGGCATAGGCATCGGTGGCGTCGAGGTTGCCGGCGACGGTGAGCGAAGTTCCCGCGGCGGTGGCGATCTTGCTGTTGGAGTCAAGGAGCACCGTGCCAGTCAGCGTGTTGGCTCCGGCGAAGTTGTAGAGCGCGGCACCCGCGCCCGCGGTGCCGGCGCCGTTGATGGTCACGTACTCGCTGATGCCGAGGTTGCCGGCAGAGCCGTCGAGGACGAGGGCGGAGCCATTGAAGACGTAAGTGTAGCCGTCGGCCGAGAGGGCCTGGGAGTTGGCGACGGTGACGGTGCCGCCCTGGATGTAGACGTTACCGGTGAAGGTGTTGGAGGTGGTCAGGCGGAGGTCGCCCGGGCTCAGCTTGACGACGTTGGAGATGAAGCCGCCGATGTGGCCGTTCTGGACGATCTGCGCGTCGGAGCCGACGTTGTACTGGACTTCCGCGCCGCCGATACCGGAGACGCCGTTGACGGCTCCGTTGATGATGAAGGTCGAACCGGCGTCGGCGCTGATCACGCCGTAGCCGCCGCCTTCGCCGCCGGCCCAATCCACGCCGACGAAGCCGTTCTGGGTGTTCGTGCCGACGATGCTGCGCAGGGCGCCGAACATGCCGGAGCCGTTGGAGTAGCCGTTACCCTGGATGAACACGTTGGCCGCGTTGACGGCGCCATCGCGCAGGCCGATGGTCTGGGCTCCCTGGACGTACATGTCCTGCCCGAAGGTGTTACGGACGGAGAGGATGCCGGACTCGAACTGGCCGCCGAGGTTGCCGGTACCGAAGAAACGATCGGCGGTGATCTCGCCGTCGCGGATCATGAGGCCGCCGCTTACCGTCAGGGTGCCGCGGACGTCGAGCCAGCCGCCGTCCTTGGCGTAGAGGCCTTCGCCGGAAGCGACGTTGAGGTTGTTGTTCAGGACGACCGAACCGCCGAGGTTGGCGGTGTCGCCGTTGTTGCGGGCGACCGGCAGGACGTTCAAGGCGGCGTAGCCTTCGCCGTAGCTGCCACCGGCCAAAGTCAGGGAATTGTCGGAAGCAAAGGCGCCGGTAGCGACGTCTCCGTTCCAACCGGCCTTGGTGTAAGCGACTTGGGCGGCGCGCTCGGAATAGCCGAAGTTGGCATAGAAGCTTGCGGCACCGTCTTGCTGTCCGAAGAAGTAATTGAAGGTGAGGGAAGTCGTCGAGGTCGGCATCAGGATGCTCGTATCAAGGAAGGTATGGCTGCCGGTCTGCGAATTGTAGGCGATCGAGTTGACCGTGCCCGTGCCATTGGCCACCAAGGACTGGGCAGTCCAAGAGGGTGCCAGGTAACCGAAAAGGTGTAAAAAATCCCAGCTATCGTAAGCCATGTAGTCATTACCACCCCAACTGGAGGCGGCGGGGTCGATCTGGAAGACGCCGGCGCGGGCACGCGTCAGAGTGGGGTTGAGCGTGGGGTTGCCGCTGAGGTTTCCGTAGAAAGGACTGATCGACGGGTTGCGGGAATCCTGCTCGGTGGCCCAACCACCGAGATTGTAGGCCTTCGCGGCGGGCGCGACAGCCACGAGGGCGGCGGCGGCGAGGAGGGTCTTTTGGAGCAGTTTGCTGGCGGTACGCTTGTTCATGTTTGTTAGTAAAAAGTGAGGGGGACAGTCCTGTCCCCTCGCGGTGCTGTCGAGAGGATTTTTGTATCTCTAATATGACAAAAGAGGGCCTTTCGCCCCGTATGAGCAGGGCTAAGCCCCCCCAGGGGGGCCGTCAGGCCCGCCGGACCGCGATCAGGAACTCCTTGTTGCCGTCCCCGCCTTCGATGGGCGAAAGGATGACCCCGAGGACCTCAGCTCCCGGGAGGCCCTGGGCGGCGGCGGTCAGGCCGTCGACCACGCGCGCGTGGATGACCGGGTCCTTGATGATGCCGCGGCCCTTGTCCGCCTCGGCCTTGGTCGCCTCGAACTGCGGCTTGATGAGCGCCACGAGGTGACCGCCCTTCCCTACCCGCTGCCAGGCGATCGGCAGGATGAGCCCCAACGAGATGAACGAAAGGTCCATGACCACGATGCCGTAGGTCAGGTGCGGCAGCTCGACGTTGTTGATCTCGCGCGCGTTGAACTTCTCGAGGTTCTTGATCCGGGGGTCGTTGCGCAGCTTGGAGTGAAGCTGGGCCGTGCCGACGTCGACGCACGTCATGCTGACGACGCCGCGCTGGAGGAGGCAGTCCGTGAAGCCGCCGGTCGAGGCGCCGACGTCGAGGCCGTGCAGGCCGGCGACCGGGATCTTGAAATGGTCGAGCGCGCCTTCGAGCTTCTCGCCGCCGCGCGAGACGAAGCGCGGAGGCTGGTCCACGATGAGCACGGCGTCCTCCGGGAACGACTGCGAAGGCTTCTGCACGACGGCGTCCGGCCCGGAACGGACCTTGCCGCCGAGGATGAGGGCTTGGGCGACCGAGCGGGACGGGGCGAGCGAAAGCTTCAGCAGCAATTCGTCCGCGCGCATCCTGCCGGGCTTCGCGGCCATCGGTCAGTCGAGGAAGCCCGTGAGGGGCGAAGTCGGTTCGGCCTGGTCGGAACCGACGCCCAGGCCCGCTTCGCGGGCGGCGCGACCGGCTTCGACCGCGAGGCGGAAGGCGCGAGCCATCGCGACGGGGTCACCTGAGGAAGCGATGGCGGTATTCACCAAGACCGCGTCGGCGCCCATCTCAAGGGCTTCGGCGGCGTGGGAAGGCGCGCCCAATCCGGCGTCGACGATGACCGGCACGCGGGCCTGTTCGATGATGATGCGGAGGAAATCGCGGGAGAGCAGGCCGCGGTTCGAGCCGATCGGCGCGCCGAGCGGCATGACCGCGGCGGCCCCGACCTCTTCGAGGCGCTTCGCGAGGACCGGGTCGGCGTGGATGTAAGGCAGGACCGTGAAACCTTTCTTCACCAGCTCACGGCAGGCCTCGAGGGTCTCCACCGGATCCGGCATCAGGTACTTCGGGTCAGGATGGATCTCGAGCTTCAGCCAGGAAGTGCCGAGGGCTTCGCGGGCGAGCTCGGCGGCGAAGATCGCCTCCTTGGCCGTGCGCACGCCGGACGTGTTCGGCAGGATCAGGTGCTTCCGCGGGTCGAGGGCGGACAGGATGCCGTCATCCTGCGCGTCGAAACGCACGCGCTTGATCGCCATCGTCACCACCTCGGCGCCGCAGGCGTCGAGCACCGCGCGGAGCTGCGCGGCGGAGGCATACTTGCCCGTGCCCGTGAGGAGGCGCGAGGCGAAGGTGCGGTCGGCGATACGGAGCGGAGACATCGTTGCTTGCACAATCCGAACCGAGGCGGGCTTGTCCAGCCCTCGCCTCCGAAACCTACGCGGAGACCGCTTCGACCAACGATTTCGCGGCCGAAACCGGGTCGGCCGCCAGCGCGATGGCGCCGCTGACCGCGATGCCATGGGCGCCGAGGGAGCGGAGCGTCGGCCAGTCGGCGGAGGTCACGCCGCCGATGGCGTAGCACGGCAGCGGCGCGGCCGTGGCGATAAGGGAGGCGAGGGACTCGGAAGTGAGGATGGCGGCGAGCTTCTGCTTGCTGGCCGTGTGACGGAAAGGACCGACGCCGGCGTAGTCGACGCGCGTCCCGGCGAAGCGGGCGACATGGGCGGGCTCGTTGAGCGTCACGCCCACGATGGCGAATTCGCCGAGCAAGGCACGGGCCGCGGCGGGCGAGGCGTCGTCGCCGCCGAGATGGACGCCGTCGGCTTCGGCGCGGAGCGCGACGCGGGGGGAATCGTTGACCACGAACGTCGCGCCGTAGTCGCGGCAGAGCTCGGCGATCGCGGAGGCTTCGGCGGTCCAGACGTCCTCGCGGAGGTGCTTCGCGCGGAGCTGGATCCAGCGCACGCCGCCTTCGAGCGCCGCGAGGGCCTGCGCCCGATGCGTGAGCGGCGAGGCGTCGAGCGTCAGGAACTGCAGGCGCGGGAACACGGCCTAGTACTTGCGCTTGAGCTTGCGCGCTTCCTTGCCGTACCAGGCGCGCTCGAGGTCGAGGAACGCGCGGACGGGATCCGGCTGCTTCCAGACCGAACCGATGAAGGCGATGCCGTCGAAGCCCATCTCACGGGCCTTGCCGGCGTTCTTCGGGGTGATGCCGCCGAGCGCGTGCACCGGGGCGCCGCCTTCGGCCTTCCAGCGCTGGAGGATGACCTCGTACTCGCGGAGCGTGCGGCGAGGGCGATGGTCCTTCTTGGAGACGGATTCGAAGATCGGGGTCAGGAAGACGTAGCCGCAGGCCTTGTCGGTCGCGCGGAGCTCGTCGTAGTCATGGCACTTCGCGCTGACCGGGGCGTGCTTGGGCCAGCGACGCGGGACGCGTTCGCCCGGATGCATCTGGAAGCCGCCGAGTTTGTTCGCTTCGACCAGTTCCGGCTCTTCGCCGAGGACGATGCGGGGCCAGAAGGCCTCGGGCACCGCGCGGAGGAACTGTTCGTAGTGGCGGCGCTCCCAGTCCTTGCGCACCTGGACATGCAGGCGGCCGAGGCCGGCGTCGAAAAGGCGCCGGACCTGCTTGGTGTCCCAGCTGCCGTCGTTGGGCGTGAACAGGACGAGGTTCTCCGGAGCCTTGGCTTCCGGCTCGCTGACGAAGAGACCTTTGATGAATTTGAACATGAGAATAGGATCAGCCGCCTTGGGCGGCGCGGATGACGAGGATGCGGGCGCCTTCGGCGAGGACATGGGCGGACCAGCGGGAACGAGGGACGACCTGCTCGTCGACCGCGGCAGCGACGGCCGGCTCCTGGGCCACGCCCAGCTCGGCGAGCAGCTCCGCCAGCGACCGGGCGGCGGTCTCCTTGGGCTCATCGTTGACGGTGACGCGCATGTGGGAGCGACCCTGTCCCGCGCGGGGCGGGCTGGCAAGCGGAGGTTTGGGGTTGCGGGAACGGGCGGGCGGGCTTGGCTGAAACCCATGAAGACCCTGCGCCTGAGCCTGCTGTCCGCCTTGGCCGTCGTGGCCGCCCTCACCTTTTCCTCCTGCAATAACAAAGAACAAATGAAAGATTCCTCCGCTGCCGGCACTCCCCGTGCCATCATCCACACCAACTACGGCGACATGACCGTCGAGTTCTGGCCCGAGGTCGCCCCGCGTACCGTGGACAACTTCCTCAAGCTCTCGCGCGAGAAGTTCTACAACGGCACCGCGTTCCACCGCATCATCAAGGGCTTCATGATCCAGGGCGGTTGCCCCAACTCCAAGATCGGCGCCCGCGGCACCCCGGGCACCGGCGGCCCCGGCTACATGGTCAAGGCCGAGTTCAACAACCGCGCCCACGTGAAGGGCGTCCTCTCCATGGCCCGCTCCAGCGATCCGGACAGCGCCGGCAGCCAGTTCTTCATCTGCCACGGCGACGCCTCTTTCCTTAATAATCAATATACCGCCTTCGGTAAGCTCGTCGCCGGCGAAGAAGTCCTGAACAAGATCGCCAACGTCGTCTGCGTCGGCCCGGAACGCTCCACCCCCACCGAACGCGTAGAAATCACTGGCGTCGAGCTGGTTGAGGCCAAGTAAGCCTTCGGCCTTTACAGCCCCGCCGCCTCGCCTAACCTGACGCTTCCCCATGAAAACCCTAAGCACCCTCGCAGTCCTCAGCCTGGCCGCTGCCGCCCAGGCCTTTACCGTAGACGCCAACATCGGCGCCGCCAGCCCTTCGAACTATGATTCGAACGCGGTCTGGGGCCTCGGTATCGGCACCCAGCTCAACAACGACTTCCACCTGGGCCTGAACTACAGCTCCCTGAAGCTCGTCAGCCCGGGTAACGTCGACGGCACCGCCCGCAGCACGACCCTCGACCTCACCTACGAACTCAACGGCAGCGGCAACATCCGTCCGTTCGTCGGCGCCGGCGTCGGCGTCACCCACTACTCGGGTATCAGCATCTACACGACCTCCGGCCTCGTGACCAACCTCTACGCCGGTGTCGCCTTCCGCGTCACCGACACCGTCGACCTGCTGCTCACCGCTCGCAACACCGAGATGTTCGACGTCCAGGAGCTCCAGAACGGCCCGAAGAAGTCGATCAACAGCTGGCAGTCCTCGGCCGGTCTCCGCTTCAAGTTCTAAGCGGACTTGCCGCCCAAACAAAAGCCGCCCATCAGGGCGGCTTTTTTATTGGCTGATGAACGGGACGATCAGCGCTTGAGGAAGCCCTGTTCGACCATCCACGCGCCCAGCAGGTCGGTCCACTTGCGGGAGGCCTCGCAACGGTCGGTCGCGCCCCAGCCGTGACTGCCCTTGGCCCAGACGTGCACCTCGGTGGAGCCGCCCATCGACTTCAGGACCTTGGCGAGGGCCATCGAGCCTTCGGCGGGGTAACCGTCATCGGCGCTGTGGGCGAAGAACGCCGGGACGGGCTTCGTGCCCTTGGTCGGGATCACGCCGTCCGGACCGTCGCGCAAGGTGCTGTCGGGTTTGTCCTTCTCAAAAAGATAGGCGGGGTAGACCATCACGGCGAAGTCCGGGCGAGCGGCGTCGGCTTCGGCGGGAGAATAAGCCACGCGGGCGGCAAGGTTGCCGCCGGCGGAGAAGCCGAGGATGCCGACCTTCTTCGGGTCCGCGTTCCATTCCTTGGCTCGCTCACGCACAATCTGGACCATGCGGCGGGCGTCGATCACCGGGACGACCCACGGCTTCTCGTTGTCGCGACGCGGGACACGGTAACGCAGGACCACGGCGGCGACGCCGAGCTTGTTGAGGCGACGGGCGACTTCAGCGCCCTCATGCTCCTCGGCGAGGAAGCTGTAACCGCCGCCGGGACAGACGATGATGATCGGCGCGCCAGGCTGGGCCGCCGGCCAGGCGACGAACTCGGGGATCATCACTTCGGAACGAAAGCCTTTCTCGTTCACGACACCCTTGGGGTCGGTGCCGGGTTTCTGCTTCCGGGTCTCGGCGGGCGGTGCCGCATCCCAGACGGGAGCAGGCGGCAGGGATTCGGCGCCGAGGGCGGCGAACAGCAGGCAGGCAAGGAGCGTGGTCTTCATGGGAAAGTTCAGAGAGGGGCGAGGAACTTCTGGTCGATGAGCCAGGCGCGGAGGGTATCCGTCCAGACCTTGGCGGCTTCGCAACGGTCCGTCGCGCCCCAGCCATGGCCACCCTTGGCCCAGACATGGACTTCGGCGGAACCTCCGAGGGACTTGAGCTTCGCGGCGAGGGCCATCGAGCCTTCGGCCGGGATACGGTCGTCGGCGCTGTGCGCGAAGAAAGCCGGGACGGGCTTCGGACCCTTCGTCGGCACCACGCCTTCGGGACCTTCGCGCAGGACGCTGTCCGGCTGGTCCTTTTCGAAGAGATAGGCCGGGTAGATCATCACCGCGAAATCCGGACGCGGCACGGCGACGTCGGACGGCGAGTAGGCCGCGCGCGCGGCGAGATTACCTCCGGCGGAGAAGCCGAGAATCCCGATCTTCTTGGGATCGGCGTTCCATTCCTTGGCGCGGGCACGGACGATCTCCAGCGCGGCGCGGGCGTCGAGCAAGGGGACGACCCAAGGGCGCTGCGGGTCGCGGCGCGGCACGCGATAGCGAAGGATGACGGCCCCGCAGCCGTAGGCGTTGAGTCGCTTCGCGACCTCGTCGCCTTCATGGCCGTCGGCGAGTCCGCTGTAACCGCCGCCTGGGCAGATCAGGATGAGCGGCGAGTTCGGCCGGGGCGAAGGCCAGGGGGTCAGCTCCGG
>CANGRI010000032.1 GCA_947456525.1 Opitutia bacterium | reverse complement strand
GGCCACAACCTCCGCCGCGCCTTGGTGCAGTTCAAGCTGGCCGAAAGCATCGAGGCCCGCGAACCGTCCATCCGCAAGGTGCTGGGCGAATCCTGATGATCGCCGAGCTGCCCGCCCTCTCGCCGACCGTCTGGGTCGCCGTCGTCCTCCTGGGCTTGCTCATGGTGCGCGGCGCCTGGCGCGGCTACCGCCGCGGACCGATGCGCCAGCTCGCCGGCCCCGTCGCGCTGGCGACCGGACAACTCATCGGCTGGCTCTTCGGATCAGACCTCGGACATGCCTGCCTCCAAGGCACCTCATGCCCATGGATCCTCCGGGGCATCACCGGAGTGGTCGTGCTCAGCTGCCTCACCGGGCTGCTCTGCTACGCCCTCTTCTGGCGCCTCGGCCGATTGCCCGAGGGGCAGACGGAAGCCGAGAGCCCGGTCATGGGCGCCTTCGTCGGCTGCTGGACCGGCATGCTATATTTCCTGATACTGATCGCCGTGCTCGCGACCGTGGCTTCGGTCTACGACCTCTTCGAGAAGACCGGCGACACCAAGCACCACTGGACGGTCGAGATCCGCAATGACCTGGCTGGCACGCCTTTTACGGCCGACCTTAAGGAATGGTCCCCGATCCCCGACAAGCAACGCACCCTGATCCGGCAGACCAGACGCCTGATGGCAGACCCTGAAGCCCGCCGACGGCTCATGGTTCACCCCGAAATCAAGGCCCTGGCCGTCCACCCCAGTTTTTACCTGGCCTGGGAGGATAAAAAAGTTCGTGAGTTGCTGAATAACAATGACTTAACTGGATTTATTGATCACCCGAAGGTAAGGGCCGTCCTGGCCGACGAAGCCCTCCAAAAGGACGCCGAAAAGATCGATTTGGCCAAGATCATCGAACAGTCCCTTCAGAAGCAGAAAAAGTGAAGGGGCGGCCATTTTTTGGTAGTCCCTCAGGCGGGTTTGGTTATGTTCAAACCTCCCTCCCCACTCCCATGAACAAGTTCTCGTTCCTTCTGGCTGCTCTCGTCGTCTCCCTGAACGCACAGGAAGCCAAGCCCGCCGATTCCAAGGCCGCCGCTCCGGCCCCGGAGGTCAAGCTCGCCGGCGGTGCCAAGGCCGAGCCCAAGGCGTACTTCGCCGAAGTCTGGGTCGGCAAGAGCATCGGCGAATGCCTCAACTTCCAGAAGAACATCCAGGTCCTCGGCCAGCAGGTCGAAGAACTCAAGCGCCTGCAGGTCTTCCTCGATAACGCGCTGACCACCCCCGAGAAGGAAGCCCGCGGCCATGAGATCGCCGCCAAGTCCGCCAAGCTCAAGGGCGATAACGAGTCCATGAGCAAGCTCTACAACGGTTTCAGCATCGAGCGCCCCTACCAGTTCACCGCCACCAAGGCCGTGATCGCCACCCCGATCTCGAACGAAGAGTACACCAAGCTCTCCGCTGAGAAGAACTTCAAGGCCGACTCCATCATCGCCGTCGGCGAGAAGAAGTACCACATCCGCGACACCGTCTCGGGCCAGGTCGAAGTCGAGACCTTCGGTCTCTCCCTCAAGCGCATCACCGATGCCAAGTCCCAGCTCCAGCAGCTCATCGACCTCCAGCCCAAGCTGACCAAGGACGACGACAAGAAGAAGGTCGAGAAGGCCATCAAGGAGATCCAGGACGACCTCACCAAGAGCCTCGAAGAGTTCAAGAAGTCCCGCGGTTTCGACTTCAACGCCGAAGCCATCACCCTTCCCTCCGAAGCCAAGCTGGCCGTCCAGATCACCGAAGAAGAAAAGAAGGCCATCGAAGCCAAGACCACCCCGGCTCCGGACAAGAAGTAAACCTTACCCCCACCCCAACCCACCCCTAACATGTCCGCCACCGACACCCCCGCTGCTCCGGCCGAAGCCCCTAAGGGCCCGGTGATCGAGCTCATCCCGCTCGGCCAGAATCTGGCCCGCGTCGTCCTCACGATCTCCAACCAGGGCTCCCTCGCCCGCTTTCAGCAGGAACTGCAGACCCTCGGCCAGCACTTCGGCCGCATCCAGCAGCTCCAGCAGCGCATCCAGGCCGCCCTCACCACCGTCGAGCGCGACGCCCTCATCAAGGTCGGCGAAGCCGAGGTGAAGGACTTCAACGAGAAGGACGCCGTCTTCGCCAAGGTCTGGGGCTTCAACGTCCCGGCCGTGGCCAACCGCCAGTCCACCTTCGTCAACACCGCGCTCCGCCTCTTCGCCGTCGTCTCGGAAGAAGAAGCCGCCAAGGCCCGCGCCGACAAGAACTTCAAGGAAGAGCAGCTCGTCGTCCGCGGCGACCGTCGCCTCCTCCAGACCGCCGAGATCCGCGGCCTCGACCTCGTCGTCCAGTTCGACCAGTTCGCCAAGGTGCTGCAGGCTCGTCGCGACGCCTTCCTCCAGCTCACCGAGCTCCTGAAGCGCGCCACCAACGACGAAGAGAAGGCTCGCATCCAGACCCAGCTCGACCAGACCGCCGAACTCCTCCAGAAGGGCAACACCGAGATGGCCAACAGCGTCGGCTACTCGATCACGCATAATTACGAAGTCGAAGTGCTCGAATCCAAGTTCGTCATCCTGCTCAACCAGGAAGAAGTGAACCAGATCCAGGGCCTCTTCGCCAACGCCCAGCAGCAGGCTGCCGCGGCTCCGGCCGCCGAAGCGCCGAAGCTCGAGAAGAAGGCTGACAAGAAGAACTAAGCCTCGCGCCAGTTCCTCGCCACAAGGCCCGCCCTCACCGGCGGGCCTTTTTGTTGGCTAGAAGAGCTCGCCCTGCTGCGTATCCGTCGGCGGCTTGGCCTTGGGCTTGGGCGCTTCGATCGGCGGGATTGAAGGCTCGGGCGCGGCCGAAGCACGGCCATGCTTGGCCTGATATCGCCGCAACGTGGAATGCATCTCCATCTCAGCCAGGAAAGCCTCCACGCCGGCGACATCCTCCGCGACGGGATCGCCCGGAACGAAATCGAAATTGGTCTGGAACGTCACGAGCTTCAGGTTGCCGCGGATGCGCTCGGCCTCGGCCTTCACCTGCTCGCGGAAGCGCTCAGGCTGCAAGGTATCGGTCGCCGCGAGCACGCCTTCGAGGTCGCCATATTCGGTGAGCCATTTCACCGCGGTCTTGGGCCCGACGCCCTTCAATCCGGGGATATTGTCCGACGTGTCGCCGACAAGGGCGAGATAGTCGGCGATCCGCGCGGGCGGCACGCCGAACTTCTCGGTCACGGCCGCCGGGTCGAGACGACGCCAGCCCATGGCAGGATTCGCCGTAGGAGGAGGAGCCAGCTGGATGACGGGGCCGCCGACGCATTGCCCGAAATCTTTGTCCGCGCTGACGATGACGCACTGGTCGCCAGCGGCGGACAAGATGCGTACAGCGGTGGCGATGAGGTCGTCCGCCTCCACCCCGCGGCGCTCGAAGACCTGGAACCCGAGCAGTGCGGTGAGACGCTTGATCTCCGGCAGCTGCTGCACGATTTCCTCCGGAGTGTCATCCCGCTGGCCCTTGTAGTCGGGCAACACGGCGAGATGGCGGTCGGAGCCGCCCAGGTCGAAGAAGACGGCGCAGCGGTCAGGCTTCTCCGCTTCGCGCAGGTCCTGAAGGGACTTCATCCATCCGTGCAGGGCGCCCGTCGGAAACTGGTCGCTCTGCCGGCGGAGGTTGGAGCGCTCCATCGCGAAGTGGCTCCGGAAGACCAGGTTGAAGCCGTCGATGAGCAACCAGCGCATGACGCAGTGTCTGCTGACACGGTCAGGCCATCGAGAAAAAAGCGGGCCCGCCGAATGGCGGGCCCGTTGTCAGCGAAGCACGAAGCTTGGCTTACTTGGCAGGCTCGGCGACGACCGGGGCCGGAGCCACCGGAGCGGCGACTTCGATCGGTTCGCGGTAGACCGCGCCGCCCGGAGAGATGAGCGTGGGGTTCGAGAAGGTCGAACCGGCGCGCATGCCAGGGTGGGTGCTGCGAAGGGTGGCGCCGCCCGGGGAGACGAGGTTGGCGGTGACGAACACCATCAGGCTCTTCTTCTGGATGGTCTTGCCGCTGGAGCGGAAGGCCGCGCCGATGATCGGGATGGAGCCCAGGACAGGGACCTTGTCGTCGACGGTCTTCACTTCTTCGCGGGTCAGTCCACCGATCACGACCGTGGCGCCGTCGAAGACGGTGACGTCGGTGGTGACTTCGCGGGTGCTGAAGATCGGCTGGAAGAAGCCCGAGGGGACGGACACGGTGGTGGTACCCGAGATAGCGATCGAGGTGCCGCCGTATTCGACGAAGCCTTCGAATTCGGTCACCTTCGGCTTCAGGTTGAGGGCGATGGAGTCGTCGGCCGCGACGGTCGGGGTGACTTCGAGGGTCACGCCGACTTCCTGGACGGTGAAGTCCTGGGGCGTACCAGCGGTGATCGCGACGGAGGTGGAAGAGCCGCCGCCTGCGCCGGTCGTGGAAGCGGTACCGACGTTGGACTGGGTGTCGCCGTAGGCCTGCGGGTAACGGAGGAGCTGGGCGACCTTGATCACCGCGGTCTTACCGTCGAGGACGGTCAGGCTCGGGGACGACATCAGGTCGCTGCCGGCGTTCTGCTCGATGGCACGAATGGTCAGGGAGAGCGCCTCGGCGCCGAGGATACCCACGGTGTTGGACGTGAAGGTGTTGCTCGTGCTGCCCAGGTTGATGCCTCCCGGGAAGTTCGGGGCGGGCTGCGGGATGGAGGGATTACCGGTCACGTTCAGGCTGCGCACCGTGGCATTGTTGCTCGCGAAGACGCTGTTGATCGTACGCAGACCCGATTGGGCGCTGACGAAATTCGGGTCCGTAGAGACCGCACCGATGGTGTTGAGACCCCAGTTCACGGCCAGTTCGTTCAGGATCTTCTGTTCGACTTCCATGAACTTGGCTTCGATGTGGACCTGCTTGATGTCGGAGTAGCGGCGGATGATATTCTTCACGCGGTCCAGGTTCTTGCGGCTCTGGTACACGATGAGGTTCGTGCCGTCATACGACAGGGTCGCAGGGAGTTCGAAGTTCACGCCCGAGCGGGTGAGGAAGTTCTTGATCGCGACTTCTTCCGGACGCTGGCCGTCGCCGGCGCCGGCACCGCTGGCGGCAGCGCCACCGAAGGGGCTGGCACCACCGGCACCACCCGCGGCAGGGGTACCCGTGCCAGCGGCGCTGAGACCGGTCATCTTGAGGACGGCGGCCGTGGAGAGAGGATAGATTTCGGTCTCGAGGAGGCTGTCGCCAGTGTCTTCACGGACTTCGACGATGCCGCCGGACCCGACCGTGAAGCTGAAGCCGACGCGCTTACAGGTGTAGTCGAGGGCCTGGTAGACCGAGACGCCCTTCAGGCTGAGGCTGACGTTCGGATTCTTGTTGGCGGTGTCGATCAGGACGATGTTCACGCCCTTCTGGTCCTTGTCATAGGAAGCGGCCTGGGTCTGCAGGAGGGTCAGGGCGCGGTCGAGAGGCTGGTCGCGAACCGTGAAGCCTTCAGGGAGCTGGATGGACTTCATCTTCTCGACCACCGGGTCGTTGCCGTTGGCGGAGTCAGTCTTGACGTTTTCGCGGTTGAAGACTTCGGGGAGCTTCCAGGTCTCGTCGAGGAGTTCGAGGAGCTTGCCCTTGGTCACGCCACGGTTCCACTGTCCGGAGTTCTCGGAGAGCATCTGGCGGATGCGGATCTGGTAAGCCTTGGACTCGGAATTGTTAGGCTGGTACTGGAGGACTTCGCGGTAGGCGTCGAGGGCTCCCTGGTAGTCGCCGTAGAGGTAGCGGGCGCGGCCTTTGACGAGCAGCTCGTCGACCTTGCCATCCTTGATGCGCAGACCAGGCGAGAGTTCGTCGACGTTACGGTAGGTGGGATTGAGGCGCTTCGTGGCGAATTCCTTCTGGAGGCGGATGACGCTGGCGTCTTCCTTGCCCTTGAGGTCGGCATACTGGGCGATGGTGGCGCTGGCCTTGATCATGTCGCGATCTTCGATCGCGACGAGGGCGCGACGGGCAAGGGCGGCGCCCTTGGCTTCCTTGATGCGTTCCTTGAGGGAACCATTGGAGAGGCTGGCGGCGCCGAGCGCACGGTCGGCGGCGTCGAGGTCGGAGATGGCCTTGTCGAGGGATTCGGCCGTACCCTTGCGGATCAGGCTCTCGGCGGAGGAGACCACGTCACCCTGCTTGCCGAGGGCGTCGGCGTTGACCTGGGCGAGGCGCTTGACCTCTTCCTGGGCAGCGGAAGCACCGCCGGCATCGCGCGCGATGACGACTTCCTGCTTGGCGAGGGAGATGGCGTCGCGACGGGACTGGGCAGCGGAGGAGTTGATCGAGGCGATGGCGGCGTTGGCGCCGTCGAGCAGGTCGAGGGCGGCCTTATGGTCGCCGGCAGCGGACTTCTTACGGGCGTCTTCGATCGCCTTGGTGACTTCGGCGAAAAGCTTCTCGTGGGCGGCGGCGACGTCGTCGATCGCGGCGGCAGGCGCAGCGACGGCAGGAGCGGCGGCCGGAGCGTCCGCCTTGGCGGCAGGGGCATCAGCCTTGGGGGCATCGACCTTCGCCGCGGAGGCAGCATCAGCAGCCTTCTTGGAAGCGGCGGCTTCGGCGATCGCGGCGTTCACGGCAGCGAGGCCTTCGGTGGCGCCGACATCCTTGGCGTCGATCGCGAGGATGGCTTCGAACTTTTCCTTGGCGGCCTGCAGGTTGCCTTCATCGCGAGCCTTCAGCGCCTCGGAAAGGAGCTGCGGCTTGCGCGTGGCGGCATCGCCATCCTGAGCGACGACGGAGCCAGCGGCGAGGGCGAGGGCGAGGACGGCCCAGGCAAGCTGCGAACGGTGGATTTTTTTCATGAGTTTTGGGCTTTGAAATTATTTCTTGGTGGAGTTGGCCTTCGGAGTGGGGGTAGTGATGGGCGCGATGGGCTTGGGCGTGGCCACGGGGGCGACTCTGACGGGCACGGTTTGCGGTGCGGGAGCCGGAGCAGTAGCCTTAGGGGTGGCAGCGGTGGGAGCGGGCTTGGTCTTGGGAGCGGAAAGAGCAGGGGCAGGGACGGAGAGCTCCTGCGTATCGACGGTCATTTTCTTCGGCTTCTTGGGGTTAAGAGCGAAGGATTTGTCAAAAATCACGCTCTTGTTGGCCAAGTCAATGCCTTTGACCACGTAGTGCGCCCCATTGTACGTGAACTTATCCCCAACTTGGTGAAGCGTATGGCTCCAAGAGGGATCCGAGGTGGACGAGAGGACGATGTCCGTACGGGCGGTGAACTCCAGAGGCTTTTCGTCGTCGATATCGACGACCTGACCAAACTGGCGATCGTCCACGGTAAGAACATTGCGCGTGAAGGGGATGCCATCGGCATCCTTGCCCTTGATGACCTGGAACTTCTTGAGCGTCAGGTAAGGCGCGTCGGGGATAGGCTTGTTCAGCTTGCAGTCGTCAATGTACTGCTTGGTCTTGACGTTCTTGAGGGTGAATAGGCGGTCTTCCTCCTTCTTGCCGGGCCCGAGGGTGGACTGGACCAGCATGAAGGTATAGGTAGGGTGCCCGACGGAGACCAGGGCGATGCCGAAAGGAGGCATCTCCTCGGCCTTGCGGCTGCGCGGCACGTAATCCTTGAGGGAAGGATCCCAGACGACGTCGATCGTGGTGAAAAGGTCGTAATCCCAGTTATCGTCGTTCTCTTCGGGGCTGAGCCAGTCCTTGACGTTGTCTTCGAGTGAAGCGCGGGTAGTCGCGGGGTAGGCGTCGCCCTGGGGAACGGCCTCCTTTAGCTTGGTGATCTGCGCCTTCTGGTCTTCGTCACCAGGAACGGCGGGAGCGATCAAGCCGGGGCGGATGTAAGCGATGGAGCCGACGGCGAGCAGGATGGCGCCGAGGGTGACGAGGATGAGGTCCTTGCGAGAATTCATGTCCGGGATGCTTTATTTCTTGGGTTCGCCTTCGGCAGCGGCCGCAGGCTTCTCCTCGGGGATGGAAAGATAATCGACCTGCACGACGAAGGCGGAGACCTTGCGCGGAACGACCAAGACGCGCTTATCCTCGAGGGAGGCGGCGGGCTTGGAACCGTTGGTCGGCGGAGCGGCCTCTTCTGCGCCGAAGAAACCACCCTGGAGCGCAGGAGCGGCGGCGGCCGGAGCGCCGGCAGCCGAATTGGCGGCGGAGCTTCCGAGGATCTTTTCGACCTCCTTGGTCGCGAGGCTCACGTCGATGGTGGTGATCGCGAGCGGACGGCCGGAGTTGCGGATCTTGTTCACGAAGGTGCGCAAGGTCGGGGTGTAGCCAGAAAAACGGACGCGGAACGAAAGTGAATCCACCAGATTACGATGGTCGTAAGTACGGACAGGGGCGAACTCGTCGATTTCGTTGCGGACGGCGGCGTCGTCGGACGGAACGTAGGTACCGGCGCCGGGCTTACCTTCCGGGACGAGGACGAAGGTCTCGATCGGCTCGCGGTCGACGGACTCGATAAGGAGAGGCGAGCCGGCCGGGCGGGATTCGACGAGCTGACGGACGAGGAAATCGATGATCTGACGCTGCTGGTCGACCTTCTGGAACTCGCGCTTAGGCGAAGTCCCCTGGTTATGGATGTAGCGGTGGAAGCCAAAGGCGGTCGGTTCGGTCGGCAGCAGCTTGATGCCTTGGTCGGCGGCGAGCTTGCGCCAGCCGTCGACGGACTCACGCAGAAGGGCGCTCATTTCGGCCGAATTGGCGGAAGCCTTGCCCTTGATGGCCATCTCGGGATTACCGGCGATGGCGGCGCGCAGCGAGGCGACGTGGATCTCCATCTCCTTCACGTCCTCCGCGGCGGCGGCGACGTTCTTGTCGTTCAAGGAGACTTTGGCGGCGCCCGGCGCGAAGGCATGTCCGCTCAGCAGGGTGTCCTGCGCATTACGGGCGGCCTTGAGGCCACGGGCCGATTCGGCGTTGGCGCGATAGCAGAAGAACGCGAAGACGCTCAGACCGATGAACAGCGCGGCCATCGCGATGAGCGCGAGATTGAAGCCGAGGTTTTTCTTGAAATTCTGCATGGCTTAGAGGGCCTTATCCGGGTGGATGACGAGGGTGAGGGTCGCCTTGGGGGTCATGCGGATCACGGTCTTGTTGTCGGAGGCCTTGATCGTCTGGTCGGTGACCACGATCTCGTTCTCCGGGACAGTGCTGACGTAGGGCGACTTGCGGACGACGGCGAGCAGTCGGCCGATGTGAGCCTTCTCGGCCTGCGAGCGGTACTGCGGGACGTCGAGGGGGACTTCGGTGAAGAGGAAGCGGACGGAGATGACGACCTTCGTGACCAAGACCGGCGCGGGCGCAGGCTGACCTTCGACGGCAGGAGCGGCCGGAAGGGTTTCATACTTCACGTGCATCTCCTCGATCCAGGTGTTCTTCAGGGTGCCGACGCGGTTCTGGAGGTCGCCCAGGAAGGCGGGCCAGTTGGAGCGGTTGAGGACGACGGATTCGAGTTCCTTCGCCTTGGCGGCGAGCTCGGTCGACTTCTTGCGGGATTCTTCGATGAGGACGCGACGGTTCTCGAGCTCGGCCTTGCGGCCATCGACGATGGCGCGCTGATCACGGTTCCACGTATCGGAATCCTTGAAGGCCAGCAGGACGAAGAGGGGCGAGATGGCCGCGAGGAGGGCGGCCACGAGCAAGCGGGGCTTGCGGGCGTCGAAAGCCTGCTGCGAGGCGATGTCGCGCGGGATCAGGTTGACGCCGATGGCCTGGGGAAGCGTGAGACGGGCGGCTTCGCCGATGACCTCGGTGATCTGATGCTTGGCGCGCTCGAGCTGCTCCTGGTTGATGCCGGCGCCAGGGGTGATGACCGAAGAAGGATCGAAGACCTCGACCGGCAGGCGGAGCGTCTCGCAAAGCTGCTCGGAAAGTCCCGGGACCTGGGAACCGCGGCCGGTGACGAGGATACGCGTCGGCTGGCGGCCGTTGGCGCCGCGACGGACATTGATGAGGCGACGATTGATGTCCTGCGCGAGACGACGGATGAAGGTCTGCGAGTTGGCCTGCAGGATGGCGACCTGAGGGTCGGATTCGGCGAGCTGGACCACGCCGGAGAAGTAACCCACCTTGATGGCTTCGGAGACCGCGAAAGGCTGTCCGGTGTTATCGGAGACGCCCTGGGTGAGGAGGTTGCCGCCGATGTTGGTGGCCGACTGGATGTTGACGCCGCCCGGGCCGACGAAACTGAGCGTCGTGGAGCGGGCGCCGACATTGACGATGAGGACCTCTTCGGCGGCGGAACCGCCGGCGAGACGGAAAGCCTGGCTGTCGAGCAGCGGAGCGGCCTGGATCGCCATCGGACGGAGACCGGTCGCGGTGACCATGTTCGCGATCTTGGTCGCGATCTCGGTGCGCAAGGCGAACAGCAGCACTTCGGCTTCGACGCCATCCGAGGCCATCACCTGACTGTCCCAGATGACTTCGTTCAGCGGGTAAGGAATGGCGTTCTGCGCCTCGAAGGCGACGATCTGCGCCTGACGGGCGCGCTCGACCTGCGGAACCTTGAGCGGCTTCTGAAGCAGGAGGAAGGCGGGCGCGATCACCGTGACGCGCCCCTTGAGCTCATGGGCGTTGACCAGGCTGGCCAAAGCCGAGATCGCTGCGTTCAACCATTCGTCGTCGCCGGTGAGGCCAGGGGCGATCTCTTCGACGAAGAACTGCTCGAGGACCAGGCTGCCGGATTCGACGGAGAACTGGGACACCGAGACGTTCGATGCGGCGAGATTGACGATGGTGGCCTTCTTCTGGCTCATGCGGAAAGGAGGGAAAGGAGGGGTTAGCGGGAGCCGGCGTCTTCCCGGATGAACTCAGGGGACGGCGAACTCTGCGGAAGATTGTCGAAGATGGCGTAAGGCACCATGTACTGCGGGCGCAGCATGCCGGCGTTGGCGGCGACGCCGCGGTCGGCCTGGTCGCGGGCCCCGTCGAAATCCTTCTTGTTGACGAACTGCTTGTGGACGGCGGCGATCATGTCCGGCGCGAGACGTCCGGCTTCGTTGAAGAGGGGGACTTCGGCTCCGCCGACCTCGAGCTGCACGTAGTAGTAATCCGGCTGCATCTTGAGGCGGTCGCGCTTCACGATGTCGCCAGGCAGGTAGAAGTAGAGGGAGCGGGACGAGTTCACTTCCATCGTCAGCACCGTGGCGGACGCGCGATAATAAGAAAAATCAGCGGCATCCTTGGCGCCGGCGGACTTGAAGATCTCCGTGACGGTCACCTTGATCTTGTCGACCCACTGCTTGTTGGCGGTCTTCTTCACGCCCTTGTCGGCCTTGTCTTCGGCGGAAAGCTTGGTCTCGGGATTGAAGGCGGCCTGAAGCTCGACCTGCATGCGGATCCATTCGTTCTTCTGGTTGCCGATCTTCACCGGGTCGAAATGCACCGAGCGGACGGAGACCGGGCTCTTGCCCGTGGCGCCACCTTCGGACTTCGCCGTTTGTGCGAAAACACAGGACACGGGTAGGCAGAAAGCCATTAGGCTGGCAAAAACAGCACGAACGTGGGGCATGGGGAGGTAAAATCTGCTGCCTGAGGTTGGCCGAGGCAAACGCAAAAACCCGCATGTTAGGAACATTTGTTAAATGCAAACTTCTTGCATCTGGAGTCGCAGCCTGCTGTGATGGCTTAGCGTGCATCGCTCCCTCACCATCCTAGCTACGAGCCTCCTGCTTTGGCTGGCCGCGCCGACCTGGGCGCAGGAGAAGCCGGTGATCGTGACCAGCTTCACGGTCATCGATGAGTGGGTTCAAGTCATTGGTGGTAAAGGCTTTGAAGTTGTTAACCTGATCCCGACGCGAAGCGAGACCCACGGCTACCAACTCAGTCCGCACAACGCCAGGGACCTGCGCCGAGCTACCTTGATCGTGGCCATGAACCCGGCACTGGAACCCTGGCTGGCAGCCTGGGCCCAAGCCAACCAGAAGACCGATTCCGTCCTTTGGCTCTACCCGGAAGGCTCGCCGACACAGAAAAATCATCTAGGGGGAAACCCCCATGTCTGGACTTGCCCTCCCGACGTGCGAAGGATGACCGGAGAAATCGCCGCCCGGCTGGCGAAAGTCCGACCAGACTGGGATACTCAATCCTCTTATAATCAATATGTTAAAGAGATAAACAAGGTGGACGCAGAGCTCATCCGGCTTTTCGGTGACCTCGGCCCCGACCAACGGACGTTCCTCTCCCAGCATCCCAACCTTGAGCCGTTCGCCGAGCACTATGGCCTGAAAGTGGCGGGCACGATCTTGGCCAGCGGCGCGGCGGAGTCGGCCGACCCGTCCGCCCATCACTTCTCGATGCTGCTTTCCCTGATCCGCAAAGAGCGGATTCGAGTGGTCGTCACGGATGCCGGCCAGAATGACGCCTTCGCCCGCAGGCTGACCGAAGACGCCGGCATCCCTGCGCCCATCGCGCTGACCTTCGAATACCTCGAGCCGGCGGGACAGCCGGGAGACACCTGGGCCTCGATGATGCTGCTCAACGGGAAGCGCCTCCACCGGGCGCTCAGCCAGCGATGAGTTTCTTCGCTTCGCTTTCACGTCACCTGAGCGACGCCGTCTTCGAGGTGCTGCCGTCGATCCCTTATGCGCCGAAGGAAAAACTCGGCTGTCCGGGCAACGCGGTCGAGGCGTCAGGCCTGTCCGCCAGCGCCCGCCCTGACGGACCTATCGCCTTCCGGGACGCGACGTTCGCGATTCCCTGCGGATGCCGCACGGCGCTCATCGGGCCCAACGGTTCCGGCAAGTCGACGCTTCTCCGCGTGCTCGCAGGCCTCACGTCGATCCGCTCCGGGAAGGTCCTGATCAGCGGCGAATCCCCGCGTCTCGGTCGCAGCCGCATCGCCTACCTGGCCCAACGCCCGCACCTGGCGGAGCAGTTCCCCCTGAAGCTCCGCCGCCTCGTGCAGATGGGGACCTACGCCCATCACGGCTGGTTCGAAGAATGCCGGCATGGCGACGAATCCGTCGACCGCGCGCTGAAGCAGCTAGGCCTGACGGAACTTGCCGATCGTCCGGTCTACTCGCTTTCCGGCGGCCAGCTCCAGCGCGCGCTCATCGCCCGCGCCGTCGTCCAAGGAGCGGAGGTTCTCCTGCTCGACGAACCGTACGCCGCGCTCGATCAGCCGAGCCGGGAGATCATCGACCGCTTCCTCTTCGAGCAAGGCCATGCGTTCACCGTGGTGATGGCGACCCACGACCCGGCGGACCTCGGCCGCTTCGACCGGATCCTCGAGATGCGCGACGGCTCGGTCACCACGCGCCACGCCTGCTCCGGCCACGACCACCGCCATGCTTGAGCCCCTGACCCAGCCGCTTTCGGAACCGTTCTTCGTGCGCGCGCTCGTCGCCGTCGCGCTGAGCGGCGCGACCTGCGCGTGCCTCGGCGCCTACGTCGTCCTGCGCCGCATGGCCTTCGTGAGCACCGCCCTCACCCACTCCATCCTGCCAGGGGTCGTCGGCGCCCTGCTGCTCGGGGTCTCCCCCTACCTGGGAGCGCTGGCCGCCGCGCTGCTCACCGCCGCCGGCGCCGCCTGGCTCGCCTCGCGCAAAGGCACCAGCGAAGACAGCGCCGTGGGCGTGATGCTCTCGGTGATGTTCGCGGCCGGCATCGCGCTGATGCAGCAGGCGAACTCGTGGCGCGACTTCGCCGGACTCCTCTTCGGAAGCGTGGTCTCGGTCGGCGGCGATGACCTGCTCGTCATCGGCGCGACGGCCGCGGTCGTGCTCTTCGGCCTGCGCGCACTGCACAAGGAACTCGAGCTGGCATCGTTCGACGAGGAATATGCGAGCCTGCTCGGCGCCCGGCCGGCTCTCATGCGCGTCGTGCTGCTGGTGCTCGTCGCCCTGGGCTCGGTCGCCTGCGTGCGCCTCGTCGGCGCGCTGCTCACGACCGCGCTTTTCGTGATCCCCGCCGCGACCGGTGTGCTGCTCGGCCGCACCGTGCCGCAGGTGATGGCCTGGGGCACGGCCTGCGCCTTGGCCGGCGGAGTCGGCGGACTCTACCTTTCCTATCATGTGCCGGCGGTGCCTTCCGGCGCCGGCATCGTCCTCTGCTGCGCCCTGCCCTATCTGTCGGCGAGGATCCTCGCGCCGCGGCGCTGATCAGAACCGCGGCGGACGGAGCGCGAGCGGCGGACCCAGCACCTCGCGCGCGACGATCGCCTGACGGAGCGCGGCGGAACCGCGGAACTGGGTGCGCGTATGCGCGCGGGCGGGACGAGTGACCTGCAGGTCGCTCGCATCGAGATGCGCGGGAGGCGACGGCGCCGACGGGACCGCTTCCGGCGCCGACAGGCCGGCCGCGGCCTTGGCCACGGTCTTACGGCCGCGAACGGCGCGGCGCGGCTGCGCGGCAGGCAAGGCCGGCGGCTTGGCGGACGCCTGCTCGACCAGCTTATTGATGAAATCGATCAAGCCGCGAACCGCGACGAAGGCGATCACGGCGAGGGCGACGGCACCGACGGCGGTCGGTTTCATGCTCAGGCCTTGGCGCCGGGCGCAGGACCGTCACCGGCGATGCCCTTACGCATCTCGGTGTCGGAACGAAGGTTCTCGAGGCGCTGGAAGTCCATGTAGCCCATGCGGCCGGAACGCAGCGCGTCGGCGAGGGCCTGCGGGATCTGGGCTTCGGCCTCGACCACGCGAGCACGCATCTCTTCGACGCGGGCGCGCATCTCCTGCTCCAGCGCGACGGCCGCCGCGCGACGAATCTCGGCCTGGGCCTGCGCCATGTTCTTGTTGGCGTTGGCCTGGGCCTCCTGGAGCATCGCGCCGATATTGTCGCCGACGTCGACGTCGGCGATGTCGATGGACATGATCTCGTAGGCGGTGTGGGCGTCGAGGCCGCGTTCGAGCACGGTCTTGGAGATGCGATCCGGATTCTCAAGGACGACCTTGTAGCTCTCGGAGGAACCGATGGTGGTCACGATGCCTTCGCCGACGCGGGCGATGATGGTCTCTTCCTGCGCACCGCCGACGAAACGGTCCAGGTTGGTGCGGACGGTGACGCGGGCCTTGACCTTGACCTGGATGCCATCCTTCGCGACGGCGTCGATGGTGGTGCGGCCGCTGGCAGGGTTAGGGCAGTCGATCACCTTCGGGCTGACGGACGTGAGCACGGCTTCGAGCACGGACTTGTTCGTGCCGCGGGTGGCGATGTCGATCGCGCAGGCGCGATTCCAGTCGAGGTGCAGGCCGGCCTTCTGGGCGGCGATGAGCGCCTGCACCGTCTGGACGATGTTGCCGCCGGCGAGGTAGTGGGCGTCGATCTTCTCGACGTCGACCGAGAGGCCGGCCTTGGTCGCGGCGATCTTGGCGTCGACGATCACGCTGTAAGGCACGCCGCGCAGGCGCATGCCGACGAGGTCGAACAGGCCGACTTCGGCGCCGGCGAGGCGCGCACGCACCCACACGGTGAGGAAGGACAGCAGGAAAAGGACGAGCAGCAGCAAGGCGCCCACCGCGACCCAGAGGACGACCGTAGTGACAGCGGAGGAATCAGTGTTCATTGGAGGAAATTCAGCGGGCCCGACGGACGGTCACGCGGCCGGAGCCGGCTTCGGTCACGATCACGGCGGCGTTGCGTTCGACGAAACCGTCGAGCGAGAAGGCCTCGACGAGGGCGCCGTCGATCTCGATCGTGCCGGAAGGCGCGAGGACGGTCACGGCCTTGCCGGTCTTGCCGACATAGACCGCGTAGCCGGCGGCGGCCGGGACGGCGGCCCCCTCGTTGCTGCTGACGTTGATCATCGAGCGACCGATGCCGGTCTTGGGCAGGATGCGCCGAAAGGCGAAGAATTCGAGCGCCAGGACGGCCAGGAAGACGACGCTGAACACCGCGCAGGTGGCGGCGCCGGCGGCGGCGGAGAAATAGATGCCGGCGAAGGAGATGACCGCGCCGAGGAAGCCGAGGACGACCGTGGGCAGGAAGAACTCCGCGGCGATCAGGACGAGCCCCGCGACGAGGAAGCCGATGGGCAGGACGAGGGAGACCTGATCCGGGGTGGCGGCGCTGAGCGTCATAAGAATCACGATGCGGCCCGCCTGCCCCCTTTCCAATCTTTTCTGGGGATGACGCCTACAATCGGGGCAAAAAGCTGTAACGGCCGCCGCACGCTTGCGGAAATCAGCCAGTCCGCCCTATTCTGCGCCATGGCCAAGAAACCTCCCGCACCGCGCCGCACGCCCGTCAAGGAAGCCCACGAAGTGCTGCAGGACGCCTTGCTCAAAGCCGGCCAAGGCGCCGGCAAGGATGGCCAGCTTGCGAAGCACGGCGAGATCGCGAAGTCGCTCGGCGTCTCGCCATCGATGCTCTACAAGTGGCGCGAACCCGCCAAGCAAGGCAGCGGCCAGCCGAACCCGCTTCACCGCACCGCCCTGCTGCTCGAACTCACGGGCGACACGCGCATCGTCGACTGGCTCGCGCAACGCGCCGGCGGCCACTTCACGCCGGGAGAAAGCGAAGCCGTCGGCGGCAACCTCAGCAAGGACGCCAACGCCCTCGTGCGCGAGTTCGGCCTGCTCATCGCCTCCGTCGCCGACGCGATCGAAGACCATCGCATCACCGCCGACGAGGCCCAGGACCTGCGCGAGAAATGGAACGGCATCCGTAAGCGCGCGGAATCCTTCGTCCGACGCTGCGAGAAAGACGGCTTCGGCCCCAAGGGCTGAGCGATTTCGCTTTCACGGACGCCGCGAAAAGGTAACCAGAACCCATGGCCGAATTCACCATCCGCCCCTACGGCGACCCGGTCCTCCGGGCCAAGGGCGACCCCGTGAAGGAGTTCGGGCCGCCGCTGCGCTCGCTGGGCGACGCGATGCTGCGCGCGATGAAGGCGGCCAAGGGCATCGGCCTCGCCGCGCCGCAGGTCGGCCTTTCCCTGCAACTCTTCGTCATGGACGTGCACGACGAAGACTTCCTGCCGGTGCTCGACGGCAAGGCCCGCCAGCCGGAAGATATCATGCCCATGCTGCTCGCCAACGCGACGGTCACCGTGCCGGCCGGCGAGCCCGACACCTACACCGAAGGCTGTCTTTCCTTCCCGGGCATCACCGGCGACGTCGAACGCGTCGAACGCGCGATCGTCCGGTACCGCGACGCCGACGGCGCGCCGCACGTGCTCGAATGCGAAGGACTGCTGGCCCGCTGCGTCCAGCATGAGCACGACCATTGCCAAGGCGTGCTCTTCATCGACCGCATGACGCGACCGCACCAGCTGCTCACGGCGGCCAAGGTGAAGAAGCTCAAGCGCGCGACGACGGCCGAGATGAAGGCCGCCCGCAAGCAGGCCTGATCACTTCGCCGCGGCGGGGGCGGCGATCTTCAGCGTAAGCTGGCCGACCTCGATGGCCTCAGCTCCGGTCGGGATGCTCGAGACCTGGAAAGCGACCACGCCGGCGGGAGCCGTGGCGGTGATGGCGCGCCACTTCGCGCGCACGCCTTCCGACGAAGCGGGGCCGCCGCCGGCGACGATGATGACATACGGTGCGGCCGACACGCCGACCTTGGTCTGCGCGACGGAAAGATGCGCCAGCAAGGCGGAGCCGAGCGGATTGCTCGCACGGTCGAAGCCGAGCACCCATTCGCCGCTATCAGCGAGGCGCGGGATGAAGCTGCGGTCGTCGCGCAGTTCGACCGAGCACATGCCGACCGGCGCCACGGCGGCGCCGAACTCGGTGTAGGCGGCTTCGGAGCCGACGAGCTTCATGGTAAAAGCGTCGGCCAGGCGCAGGAAGAGCATGCCGCGGTTGCCGTCGGCGGAGACGGCGTAATATTCAGCCCAGATGACGGCCTGCTGCTTCGGAGCGGCGGCGGGCTTGAGGCCCTTGGAAAGGGACGGCGCGCCCTTGTCGACGCCGGGGACATAGGCATATCCTTCGGCCGGGACGGGCGCGAGGGACTTGTCGTCGACCTTGCTCCAGGCGGCGCGGATGTCGGCGGTCATGTCGGCCGGACGCGCGAGCTTACCGTCGCCGAGGAGGCTAATCGAGCCGATGAAATGGACCTTCGGATAACCTGAGTCGCGCGCGAGCTTCTGCAGACGGACAGCGGACTGCGTGACGGCGACATTCCAGGCGGCGGGCGCGAATTCGGCGGCGAAGGTGACGGGCTTGGTCTTCTCGGCCGCGCGGAGCGCGGCGGCGGCGCGCAGGCGGGCCAGCGAAGGCAGGGCCTGCTGGATCTGGGCGTTGCCCTCGTCGATCATCTTCTGGGCGCGAGCCTTGGCCTGCTCGGGCGTCTCGGTAAGTCCGCCGACCTTCGGTCCCTTGTTGGCGGCCGCGATCGAAGTCGCGGTGCTCATGATGCTCTGCCCCGTCTTGGCGCGGGTGTCGCCAGCCTGGGTGATGCGCATCGCGCTGCTCCACTCGGCCATTTCATTGGGCTTAAGATAACGGACCACCTCGACGTCGGGGACCGGAGGGGGCGGCGGCGGCGCCACCTCGCCGGCGGCGACGAAGATCAGGGAGGCGAGGAGGGCGTACATGATGGGGTAAGAGGTCAGGACTCGTCGAACTTGCGCGCGAAGAGGGCTTCCATCTCGCCTAGGAGGGCGGCGCCATCCTTGCCGCGGACGGAAAAGCGGAGCTTCGAGTTCTGGCCGGCAGCCAGCATCATGAGACCCATGATGCTCTTGCCGTTCACGGATTCCTCGTCCTTGGAGACGGTGATCTCGACGTCCGGATAGCGGTTGGCCAGACGGACGATCTGGGCGGCCGGACGGGTGTGGATGCCCATCCGGTTCTGAACGGTGAATTCGCGGGCCAAAGCCTCGTGGGTTTCTTCCATATAAGGGGTCGGTCCTGCGACGAACACAGGATAGAGGAAAAGGGAGGGTGGCGGCAAGGCGGGTCAAGGCAAATTGAGCCCAAGGGAGGGGACGCTTGACCTTCCCCGCCAGACCCCTCCAATCAACCCAAACGAACTACCGTGGCCAAGCCCGC
>CANGRI010000031.1 GCA_947456525.1 Opitutia bacterium | reverse complement strand
GTCGACAGGACTCTCGAGATTGCCGGACGCAAGGCCGTCATCGCCGCCCAGTGCGCCGCTTGCCACGATTTGCCTAAGGACGCCGCCGCCAAGCCGGTGGCCTTGAAGCAGTCCGAGGGCGGATGCCTCGACGCCGACCACGTCAAGGGACCACGCTACGCGCTCTCCGCGGCCCAGCGTGCCTCTCTCAAGCTGTTCCTCGCCCAGAAAGCCGAAGCCGCTTCGCCTAAGCTCGCCGCCGACCTCACGTTGCAGGCGCTCAACTGCGTGGCTTGCCATGAACGCGACGGCAAGGGCGGTCCCGATGCCGGACGTAAGCCTTATTTCCAAGGCGACCATAACCTCGGCGATACCGGTCGCTACCCTCCGCCTCTTACCGGCGCCGGCGGCAAGCTCCGGCCCGAATGGCTGGCCAAGGTGCTGCTCGGCGAGAATCGCATCCGCCCTTACCTGAAGACCAAGATGCCGCAGTATGGCGCGGCCACCGCCGAGCTTGGCAAGTTGCTCGGCGTCGCCGATGCGCGCGCTCCCCTGAAGTTCGAAGGCGGCGACGATACCGCCGGCAGGAAGCTCATGGGCACGCAGGGCGGGGCAGGGTGCATCACGTGCCACCGCTGGGGCGACCGACCTTCGCTCGGTATCCAAGGGCCCGACCTCAGCAACATCGCCGCCCGCCTGCAGGAAGGTTGGCTGCGCGAGTATCTCATCGATCCGTCGGCCTATCGGCCGGGTACGCTGATGCCGTCGTTCTGGCCGTCCGGGAAGTCCTTCAATCCATCGATCCTCGGCGGCGACACCGACAAGCAGATCGCCTCGATCTTCAAGTTCGTCGAGAGCGCCAACGGCGAACCCGAAGGCTTTCCCCAGAATCGTAACGGCGAGTTCGAGATCGTGCCCAAGGAGCACCCGGTCGTGCAGCGCGCCTTCACCGAGGGCGTGGGCGTCCGCGCGATCCTCGTCGGCTTCCCGACCGGCGTGCACCTCGCCTACGACGGCGACAAGGGCGGTCCGGCCCTCGCGTGGAAGGGGCGTTTCTTCGACGCCTACCTGACGTGGTATTCGCGCTTCCCGACCTTCGAGAAGCCGCTCGGCACGCAGGTCGTCGCCTGGCCCAAGCCCACGGGTCGCTTCCTCGGCTATCGTCTCGACGCCAAGGGCAACCCGACGTTCCTCAACGAACAGGGCGGCGTGAAGGTCGAGGAGACCTATGAAGGCGTCGACAACGGCTTCCGTCGCACCATCACCTGGGCGCCTACGCCGGACTTCGTCCCGGCGATCGCGCATCCCGCCGACCTGAAGCCGACGGAAGGTCTCGCGACCGAAGGCCGGCGCGTCTTCACTTATCTCTGGAAATGAAAGCCACGCTCGCCGCTCTCCTTGCCGTCGCCTCGCTTTCCGCGGCGTCCTATGACATCGCCGACATCCTGACCGCGAGCACCGCCCTCGATACGCGCGCCAAGGATTGGAAACCCGGCGACGGCCTCGCGCTCGAGGTCAGCGGCATGGACTGGACCGCCGACGGCAAACTCGCGGTCGCGATCCGCAAAGGCGAAGTCTGGATCCTCGACGGCGTGCTCGACGCCAAGCCGGACAAGGTCAGCTATAAGCTCTTCGCCTCCGGGTTGCATGAGCCGCTCGGCCTGCTGCGCGACGGCCAGGACCTGCTCGTCACCCAGCGCACCGAGACGACGCGACTACGCGATACGACGGGTGCGGGCGTCGCCAATGAATACCTCACCGCCGGTTACGGCTGGAACGTTTCCGGCGCGTATCACGGCTACGCCTACGGCCCCAAGCGGGACGGGCAGGGCAATCTCTGGGTCACGCTCAACGTGGACATGGGCGACCATTCCGATAACAAGGCCCCGTGGCGCGGCTGGGGCGGCATCCTCGGCAAAGACGGCAAGTTCATTCCCATGGTCGCCGGTATGCGCTCGCCTTGTGGCCTCGGCGCGAACCTCGCCGGCGACATGTTCTGCGTCGACCAGCAGGGCACCTGGATCCCGACCACGCCGATCTATCATCTGCGCAAAGGCGCGTTCTTCCTGAATCCCGAAGGCATCGCCTCCGAGAAACTGCCGGACTCGCCGCTAAGGCTTTCGGCCAAGATCCCCGAGAAGCGTCCGTATCCCGAGGCCCTCAAGGCCTTGCCCGAGATGCGTCCGCCGGCGGTCTGGATGCCTTACAATAAGATGGGCCGGAGCGGGACCGACCTCGCCACGTGCGATGCCGGCGGCAAGTTCGGCCCGTTCGACGGCCAGATGTTCGTCGCCGAGTTCACCGACGCCAAGATCAGCCGTGTCTTCATGGAGAAGGTCGACGGCGAGTACCAGGGCGCCTGCTTTCCGTTCGTCGGCGGCTTCGCCTCCGGCATCGTCCGTCTGCGCTTCGCCGCGGACGGCTCGCTCATGGTCGGCATGACCAGCCGTGGTTGGTCTTCGCTGGGCACCAAGGCCTACGGATTGCAGCGCCTCCGCTATAACGGGATCGTGCCGTTCGCCATCAAGGAGATGAAAGCCAAGCCTGACGGCTTCGAGCTCGTCTTCACCAAGCCGGTCGACGTCGCCCGGGCCGGAGACGTCGCCTCGTACCGCATGACCAACTACACGCTTTTTTATTCCGGCGCATATGGTAGCGACGAGATTCAGGCGGCCCCGAACGGCATCGTCTCCGCCCAGGTCGCCACGGACGGGCTTAGCGTGCGCCTCAAGGTCGAGGGTCTTCGCGAGCTCTACATCCACGAGCTGCATGCCGACGGCATCCGTTCGGACGGAGGCGAGTCGCTCGACCATGCGGACGCGTATTACACGCTGAACCGCCATCCGAAGAACTGACTCGCAACGGGGAGGTAAACCTTTCCTCTTGGGGGCTTGGACAACCCGCCGACCATTCGCGCCGAAATCGGCCCCACCCTCAAGCTGGCGATCCCCATCATGCTGGGGATGCTCGGTTACGGCCTGATGTTCGTCGTCGACGTCGCCATGG
Organism: Opitutia bacterium; assembly: GCA_947456525.1. Classification (GTDB taxonomy): domain Bacteria; phylum Verrucomicrobiota; class Verrucomicrobiia; order Opitutales; family UBA953; genus UBA953. The sequence continues at coordinate 16,091 of CANGRI010000031.1, read as the reverse complement.
CCGGCCACCTCGGCGAGACCGCGCTGGCCGCGTCGGCCCTGGCGTCGAACCTCAATTACATCCCTTACGTCTTCGGCATCGGCGTCGTCGGCGCCATCGCCGTATACCAGTCTCAGGACAACGGCGCCGGCGTCGAGGAGTCCGCGCCCGCGATCCTGCGTCATGGCATGGTCCTCGCCGTCGCCATCAGCGTCGTCGCCGCGATCGCCTCGCACTGGGCGGCGCAGTTCATCCCGCTACTCGGTCCGTCTCTTGGGTCGTCTCCGGCCGTCCTGGCCGACTTGGTCTCCGCCGAGGCGCAGAAGTTCTTCATCCTCATGTCGTGGGCCATGGTGCCCGGGCTCGCGTTCCACGCGCTGCGTGGGCATCGCGACTCGCAGCAGCAGCCGTGGATCTCGCTGGCGTGGCTGAGCCTCGGCATCCTCGCCAATATCTTCTTCAATTGGCTCTGGATGTTCGGCCATTGGGGTTTTCCTGCGATGGGTCTCGCCGGCGCTGGCTGGGCCACGATCGCCGCCCGCATTATCATGCTGGTCGGGCTGTGGTTCACGCCGGGCCGCGGCGAGGTGCGCTGGGCGGACGGGCTCCAGTTCGCCGTCTTCCGCCGCCTCATGAAGACCGGCTGGCCCGCGGGCCTGCATAGCCTGAGCGAGGTCGGCATCTTCGCGATCGTGCCGGTCATGGCCGGCTGGATTAACGTTACCGCGCAGGCCGCGCATCAGGTCGCCATCAGCACCGCTTCGGCCGCGTTCATGCTGCCCCTCGGCCTCGGCATCGCCGCCGGCATCCGCGTCGGCGAAGCCTATGGCGCGAAGGACCCGCGCAAGGTGCAGGCCATCGGGATCGGCGCCCTGATCATGGGCGGCCTCATCATGGCTACCTATGGCCTCGGCATGATCCTGCTGCGCCCCCTACTCATGGCGACGTACGGCGTCGCCGGGACCGAGACCGCTGCGCTCGCCTCGACCTTGCTCATCTTCGCGGCCGTATGGGCGCCCTTCGACGGCGTGCAGGTCGTCGCGGCCTACCTCCTCCGGTCGGTCAATCGGGCCGCCTGGGCCTCGTGGAGCGTCTTCATCGTCTATTGGCTGTTCTGCCTGCCCTTGTCGCTCGCCTTGGCGTTCCCCGCCGGCTTCCGGATCTTCGGGCTGCCCGTCGGCGGCTTCGGGCTCGGGGCCGTCGGCATCTGGATCTCGCTCGCGACCGGCCTCATCCTCGTGTCGCTGGCCATGTCGTGGAAGTTCCGCCAGGCCGCGCAGGCCGGGGTCGATGCCTGACCTGTCACCTGGTTGGCACGGGCGGGCTGAGGAATCTTAACATCGTCGCGCTTTGCAGGCCGGAGGTCGGGCTTACTCTGAGGGCGCACCCCAATGCGCCTCACCCAGAACATCACCCTTCGCCGGGAGATGGACGAAGATCCCGAATACGGTTTCCGAGAGGAAACCGAAGCCGACATCGTGCTGATGTCGCTTGAGAAACTCCAGCTGCTCGCAGTCGAACTGCGTGGTTGCGGAGCCGAGCCTCAGGCGATCGAGCACGTCTGCGACTACGTCGTACGCGACCCCGTGTACGCCGATTCCACCCGGTCTCTCTTCCGTTCGACCCTCGAGCTTCTCCGTCACCGCGCCGGCTAGGCGTCGGCGCGTCGGACCGCATGAGACCCGGGCCGCTCCCGGGGGAGGGAAGCGTCGTCGTGACGCCCGTAAAACAAAGAAGCCGACCAGATGGTCGGCTTCTCGGGTGGCTGGCGGGCAGCTTACTTGAGCGAGCAGGAGGAGGAGGTCGTCGGAACGATCTCGACCTTGCGGTGCTCGGCGTCCCACTTGACGAGGCCGTCGGCCTTGGCGAAGAGGGTGTGGTCGCGGCCCATGCCGACGTTGCGGCCGGCGTTCATGCGGGTACCGCGCTGGCGGATGATGATCGAACCAGCGGTGGCGAACTCGCCGCCGTAAAGCTTCACGCCGAGGCGCTTGGAGGTGGAATCGCGGCCGTTGGAGGAAGTGCCGCCGCCTTTCTTTGTTGCCATGGTGGTAGGACGTTAAGGGTTAAGCAGAGATGGACTCGACCTTGATCACCGACAGCTCCTGGCGGTGGCCGCGACGGCGGTAGTAGCCCTTACGGCGACGGTGCTTGAAGATGTCGATCTTCTCGCCGCGCTTGTTCTCAAGGATCTTGGCGGTGACCTTCGCGCCGGCGACGGTCGGGGTGCCGATCTTGGCGGAGGCGCCTTCGCCGACCAGGAGGACCTGGTCGAAGGTGAGGACGTCGCCTTCGTTCTTACCAGGGTACTGGTTAACGATGAGGATGTCGCCCTGAGTGACGGTGAATTGGCGACCGGAGGTGATAAATGTGGCCTTCATGGCTGTCGGAAGGTCGGAGCAAACGGAGTGAGGGGGCATTGGCAAGGGGAATTGTCGGTAGTTTAGGGGTGGGGGTAGGGATAGGGGTAGGGGCGAAAGAAGGGGAACGGCTGGGGGAGGGGTGGGGATGGGGTGTTTTAGGCCGAAAATAGGGCAAAAACTATGAAGCAGGGGCGGTTCGGCCTTCCCTGTCGGGGTGAGGTGCTTAATTCTCCCGGCGTGAACCCATTCCACCAAGCAGGCCAGTTCGGGGAGCCTTCCGACGCGGACGCAGCCCTTTCCAAGGAGCTGACCCGTAATCTGTCGATCGGACCGACCGTGCATGCCACGGCCTATGTCCATGCCAAGGCCGTCGTCATCGGCAACGTGACCGTCGGGGCCAAGGCCAGCGTCTGGCCGTGCGCCGTGCTCCGCGGGGATGTCGCCCCGATCGAGGTCGGCGAAGGCAGCAACATCCAAGACGGCGCCGTCGTGCATGTCGCCGACGGCCTGCCGGCGAAGGTCGGCGCCCGCGTCACGGTCGGCCATCTGGCGATGATCCATGCCTGCGTCATCGGCGACGAATGCCTGATTGGCATGCACGCCACCGTGCTCGACGGCGCCGTCATCGGCGCGCGTTCGATCGTGGGCGCCAATTCCCTCGTCACCAAGGGCACGCAGGTGCCGCCCGGTTCCCTCGTGATGGGCTCGCCGGCCAAGGTCGTGCGTCCGCTGACGGCCGCCGAGCAGGCGGCATTGCCCGGTTGGGCCGAGAAGTATGTGAAGGTTGCCGCCCATCATCGCCGCTTCGATTGAGCGTCGCGCCCACCAGTCAGGTCGTGCTCGGTGCCGCGGAATGGCGGGCCCGCCGCGCCGCGCATGAGGCCCGGGCGGACCGATTGGTCGCGGCACGGCGCGAGCGCGCGCAGAAGGGCGAACGCGATCCCGTCGAGGATTTCCTCTTCACCTATTATCCGTTCCGTTTCTCGGCGGTCCGACGATGGACGCCGGGAGCCGGCGTGGCGCTGGCCGACGCGGACGAGCTCGTCGACGGCCGGCGCTTCCTGCGCGGTTCCGATGGCTTCGTGCGCGTGGCCCTGCCGGACGAAGCCCAGGCGGGCCGCCTCGCCTTCAGCCTCAGGCTCTGCCGGGCCGTCGCCGCCCGCGCGGCCTTCCATGGCTGCTTCGGCCTGCATGAATGGGCGATGGTCTACGGCCAGGCCGAACAGCGCCGGCATGGCGCGTGGCCCTTGCGTCTCGGCGCGGAAGGCACCGACGCCGTTGTGCGATCGATGCCCGTGCGCTGCACGCACTACGACGCCTTCCGGTTCTTCACGCCCGGCGCGCGTCCGCTGAACAAGCTCGCGCCCACGCTCGAGGCGCGCGTCGAGAACGAGCAGCCCGGCTGCGTGCATGTCACCATGGATCTCTTCAAGTGGGCGATGAAGGCGCAGCCCTGGGTCTCGGCCGAACTCGCCGCGGACGCGTTCGAGCTGGCGCACGTCGCGCGGACGGTCGACATGCGCGCCAGCCCTTATGATTTCTCCGCGGTCGGCCTGAAGCCCATCGCGATCGAGACCGCCGAAGGCCGCGGCGAATACGAAGCCGAGCAGCGCCGCCTGTCCGCCTTGGCCGAGCCCGTCCGCGCCCGGCTCATCGCCGAGCTCGATCGAGCGCTCGCCTGACGTGAGGGCGCAAAAAAGGCGGACCGTTTGGTCCGCCTTTCGTTTCCATCGTGCGTCCGCTCAGGGCAGGCGCTCGACGACGATGTCCTTGTAGTCGACCTTGCAGCCCGGGTCATGGGCCTGGAGGGCGAACGTGCCGGAGCCGATGCGGCGGCCGTCCATGCCCTTCGGGGGGACCCAGTCTTCGGGCTGGGTGAAGTCGACGGTCTGCTTGCCGTCGATCCAGATCTGGACGCGCTTTCCTTCGACGCGGATATGGTATTCGAACCAGACGTTGTCCGGGGCGGCCGGGGTGTTGAGGACGTCGCGGACGGCGTAGAGACCGCCGGTCTTCTTGATGTCGGTGTGGGTGGCGTTGACCTGGCATTCGAAGCCGAGCTTCGGCCAGCTCTTTTCCTGATACTGCGTGTGGAAGTAGATGCCCGAGTTCGCCTTCTCGTAGGTCTTCACCTTCGCCTTGAAGTCGAAGTTCGTGAAGGTGGCCTTGCCGTCGGCGCCGACGTAGAAGAGGTGGTCGGCCTTGCCGCCGCGGACCTGAAGGATGCCGTCGACGACCTTATAGGTGCCTTCGGGGGCGGTGGTCGTGGCCTTCCAGCCCGCGAGGGACTTGCCATCGAACAGCTGGATCGACTCGCCGGCGAACGCGGCGTACGAGCTCAGGAAGAGCGCGGCCGTGGCCAGCAGGGTGGTGCGGAGGGGTGAGGAGCTCATGGGGAAGCGCCTAACCAAACCCATTCCCGGCCCGAGGCAAAGATTAAGTGAAGACCTTGATGCCGGCCTCGCGCATCTCGAGCAGACGCTTCTTCAGCGTCGAGCGGTTGATGCCGAGGATCATCGCCGAACGGAGCTGGTTGCCGCGGGTCTCTTCCATCGCGCGGCGGATCATCTCCATCTCGATGACCGTGAGGATGGATTTGCCGTCGTTTGCGCGGCACTGTTTGTAGATCGTGTCGTAGGCGGGGACGATGCCGGCCACCGGGGCGGCGACTTCTGGTACGGCGGCCACCGGGGAGGCGGCGGCGGCCGGGGCCGGCGCGATCGGCGTCTTGCGCGGGCTAAGTACGTCCTGCGGGAGGTCCTTCGGCAGGATCGTCTCTCCCTTGGCGAGGACGTTGGCGCGCTGCACCACGTTCTCCAGTTCGCGGACGTTGCCCGGCCAATCGTAGGCGAGGAGGGCGTCGAGGGCTTCGTTGGAAAGGCGCTTCGGCTTGATCTTCTTCGCCGCGGCCTGGCGCTGCAGCATGTAGTCGACGAGCAGGGGCACGTCGCCCTTGCGGTGGCGCAGGGCGGGCAGGCGGATGCGGAAGACGTTGAGGCGGTAGTAGAGGTCTTCGCGGAACTGGCGGGTGGTGACCATCGCCTCGAGGTCCTTGTTCGTCGCGGCGACGAGGCGCACGCTGATCTTCACCGTCGTCGTGCCGCCGACGCGCTGGATCTCGCCTTCCTGGATGGCGCGGAGCACCTTGGTCTGGGTGGGCAGGGACATGTCGCCGATCTCGTCGAGGAAGATCGTGCCGCCGTCGCAGAGCTCGAACTTGCCGAGCTTCTGGTTGGCCGCGCCGGTGAAGGCGCCCTTCTCATGGCCGAAGAGTTCGGACTCAATGAGGTTCTCGGGGATCGCCGCACAGTTGACCGCGAGGAACGGGCCCTTGGCGCGGAGCGAGTGCTGGTGGATGCAGCGGGCGACGAGCTCCTTGCCCGTGCCGCTTTCGCCGGTGATCAGCACGGTGGCGTCGGAGGCGGCGACCTGGCCGATCGACTTCAGCACTTCCTGCATCGGCTCGGAACTGCCGACGATGCCTTCCTTGTAGTCGGCCGGGTTGACGAGCGTGCGCGTCGATTTCGTGGCGGAGGCGAGGTCGCGGCGGGCGGAGAGGGCCTTGTCGACGAGCGCGATGAGCTTCGCCTGGTCGAAAGGCTTCATCACGTAGTCGTATGCGCCGAACTTCATCGCTTCGATCGCGGTCTGCGTCGTGCCGAAGGCGGTCATGAGGATCACCATCGCCTGCGGCTGCGCGCCGCGGAGCATCTGCAAGGTCTCGATGCCGGTCATGCCGCCCATGCGGTTATCGAGCAGGATGACGTCGGGCTGTTCGCGTTTCGCGGCGACGACGCCGGTCTCGCCGCTGTCGGCTTCGATCACCGCGTGGCCGAGGCCGGCGAGCGCGCGGCGCAGCGAGTAGCGGAGGTCCTTGTCATCGTCGATGACCAGCACTTTGGCGTTCGCAGCAGAGGGAGTGGCGCTCATGTTGAGTAAAAGTAGGCAGAATCCGTGCCATTGGTCCCCTTAGGTGCAAAATGACCTAAAGCACACTTTCGGCAACCCATCTGTGCTTAAAATTAGGCAATCCGATGAATCAGACCCCCTTGCCAAAGGTTTTCTGGGCGTAATTGTAAGTTTCATGTCTCGATGGCTCAAACGCGGGGTAGGAAGCTTGGTCGCCGTCCTGGCGACTTTCTTGGTGGTTTCGAACGCGTGGATCTGGTCCGCCGGCTGGGGGAGGCTCACGCATCACCCGGCCGAGGTACCGGCGGGTTCCGTGATGGTCCTTCTTGGAACCGATGAATTCGTCGCTTCGACCGGTGAGCGTACCGGCACGTTTCGTCCGCGTATCGATGCGGCCGTCGAGCTCGCGCGCTCGGGACGGGTGAAACTGGTCATCAGTTCCGGGACCGAAGTGCATGCGCGTACGATGGCGGACCAACTGCGTGCGTCCGGCGTCACGTGCCCGATCGTCGAGGACCCGTACGGTTGGCGGACGCTTGATTCGGTGCTGCGGGCGAAGGCTTATTATCCCAAGGAGCACGTCGTCTTCGTCTCGCAAGGGTGGCACTGCGTCCGCGCCCTCTGGCTGGCTGATCATGAAAAACTCAGCGCGACGGCGTATCCCGCCGCGTTCGGCGAAGGGTGGCGCCCATGGATGGGCGCGCTGCGCGATTGTTTCGCGAAGCCGAAGGCGCTCATCGATCGTTATGTGTTCGCGAACGCACTGATGGCTCCCGTGCCCGCGAACGAAGGCAACGTGCCGCACCGCTGAGTCAGGCTCGTTCGTGCCGTCCGTCCGGTCGGCGCGTGAGCACGCCGCGGATCTCCATCATCGTCAGGCTCACCGCGGCTTCGGCGACGGAGCAGTGGGCCAGCACCGCAAGGCTTTCGGCATCCTGCGCCGCCCCGCCGGCGAAGTGCGGCAGCCAGCGGGCGAACTCCGGCGGATCCTCCACCAGCGCGAGCGCGGGGCGGCCGCGGCTTTCGCCGAGCTCGGTGAGAATGTCGTCCAGCGACGAGACCAGCGTGGCGCCATCACGGATGAGGGCATGGCAGCCGCGGCTCGACGGGCTGTCGGCACGGCCAGGGACGGCGCAGATCGTCTTGCCGAGGTCGCCGGCGAAGCGAGCGGTGATCATGCTGCCGCCATCGACGTCGGTCTCGACGACGACCATCACGCGCACCAGCCCCGCGACGATACGGTTGCGTTGCGGGAAGGTCTGGCGGTCGGCGGGCCGTCCGAGCGGGAATTCCGAGAGCACGCAGCCGTCGGCCTTCATGCGTGCGCGGAGCCGGACCGCTTCCGGCGGGAAGGTGAGATCGAGCCCATGTCCGACCACGGCGGCGGTCCGGCCGGCGGCGTCGAGCGCTCCTTCGTGCGCCGCGGTGTCGATTCCGCGCGCCAGGCCGCTGACGATCCACCAGCCTTCTTTGGCCAGGTCGCGGGCGAGGCTGCGGGCGAGCGAGGCCCCGTAGGTCGTGCAGTGGCGCGAGCCGATGATGCCGACGGAGCGATCCGCCGGCATCGACGTGCCTTCCGCGTAGAGGACCAACGGCGGATCCCAAAGCTTGGCGAGCGGCGCCGGCCACGATCCATCGTCCTCGCTGAGCAGCAGGAACCCCAGGTCGCGTACGCGGCCCATCTCCGCGGCCCAGTCGAAGTCGCGCGCGGCGATCGCGGTCGCCACCGGACGGCTGACACCTTCGACCTTGGCCAACTGCTCGGCCGGGGCGCCGAGCGCGACCGAGAGGTCGCCGCCGAACGCGTCGCGCAGGCGCCGTACCGTCACCGGCCCCACGCCCTTGAGGCCGTTGAGCAGGACGCGTTGGGCGAGCGGATCGGTCGGGATCGGAAACATCCCGCCAGCCAGCAGGCGGGCTTCAGTCGCGCAACACAGGGGAAAGCCCAGCGAGCAGGTCGGTGGTTCTCACCGCTTCCTCCCCTTGGGTTTCCCTCAGCCAATCCGCCGCGCGCGCATGCCAGGTGGTCGCGAGGACGACGGCATCGAGGGGCGTGAGGCCAAGCTCATGGCGACGGGCAAGGACCGAAGCCACGATGCCGGCGAGCAGGTCGCCGGAGCCGCCGCGGGCCAGCACCGGGCCGCCGAAAGGAATATGGATGACGCGAAGTCCGTCGGCGACGCAGGTCAGCGGGCCTTTGAGCACGACGATCGTCTTCGTCTTGCGCGCGTAGGCGCGGGCCGCCGTCATCGAGGCCTCGCGGCCGCTGAGGCGTTTGAATTCACCGCCGTGCGGGAGCAGCACGCGGACCTTGGCGTGTTTCGACGCGGTGACCACCGCCGGACGCAGCGCGTCGGCGTCGAGGACGAGGGCGGCGGAGCAATGGTCGGTGACCGCCCCGATCAGCTGGGCGGACTTCTCGCCCATCCCTGAGCCGATGAGCAGCGTATCCTTGTCGGCGAGCAACGTGCGGATCTCCTTGAGGTTGGCTGTGGCGATGCGTCCGTCGCGTTCGGTGCGCAGCCCGCGCCACATCGCCTCGGGATAAGCGACGGCCGCCTTCGTGCGGACCGATTCAGGCAGGCAGGTCGTCACGAGGGCCGCACCGGACCGCAAGGCCGCCGCCGTGTTCATGAGCACCGCGCCGGGCATGCGGTCGGAACCGCCCACGATGAGCAAGCGGCCCTGATGTCGTTTGTCGCTGCGAGCACGGCGTGGGCGGCGGAGCGGAGCCAGGCCGGCCGCGGTCACGCAGGCTTCTTCGGTCTCGCCGAGCGGCAAGCCGATGTCGAGGACGCGGAGGCGCCCGACGACGCGGGCGGATTGCGGAGCCAGCAACGGTCGCTTCAGGCAGCCGATCGAGACCGTGAGGTCGGCGCGAAACGCCGGGCCGGTGGCATCATCGCCCAGGCCGCTCGGCAGGTCGACCGCGACGCGGAGACCGCGGAGCGCTTCGGTCGCGCGGATGAACGAACGGAGTTCGGCGGAGAGAGGAGCGTGGAAGCCTTGTCCCAGGATGCCGTCGAAGATCAGGTCGAACTCGTGCGTCGCGAGCTTGGGCAGGTTCGCCGCGGCGACGATGCCGATGCGGACGCCTCGCTTGCGGACGGACCAAGCGCGCCGGGCCTGCGCCCGGGAAGGGCCGCCCTCGGCGAAGACCGCCAAGATCTCCGTGCCGCCCTTGGCGCAATGCAGCGCGGCCAAGAAGGCGTCGGCGCCGTTGTTGCCTTTGCCAGCCAGCACCAAGATGCTTGTCGGTCTGCGCCCCAGCAAGGAAAGCGCCTCGTCGCCGACGCCGCGGGCCGCGCGGTTCATCAGTTTCCAGGAGAGGGCCGCGTCGCCACCGATGAAGGCCGCCTCGGCCGCCGCGGCTTCGGCGCAGGAAAGGACCGGCAGTCGGGCGGAGTCGCTCATGTCTTCAGCGGACCAGCACCGCGAAAGCCTGGGCGAGCGTATCGGTGTGGGTGAGCGAAAGGAGCAGGCGGGAGGCGCCGTGCTTGGCGAGCAGGGCTCGCGCCTTATCGTCGAGTTCGACGAGCGGTTCGCCGGCGTGGCCGTTGAGCACGCCGACGCTCGTCAGCGAGAGCTCCGCGCCGATGCCCGTGCCGAAGGCCTTGCTCGCGGCTTCCTTGGCGGCGAACCGCGCCGCGAGGGACGGATAAGGGTCGGCTTTCGCCAGGCAGAGCCGCTGCTCGGCCGGCGTGTAGATCTTGTCCAGGAAAGCGGCGCCATGCTTCAGGTGAGCCGCACGGATGCGTTCGACCTCCGTGAGGTCCACGCCGACGCCGACCACGTTGCCGCCTTCGAGGTTCATGCCTGCTTCGTCAGGTGGGCCTTCATCTCCGCGACCGAGCTGCGGATACCCGTGAAGAGGGCGCGGGCGACGATGGAATGGCCGATGTTGAGCTCATGCAGATGCGGGAGCGTCAGGATCGCGCGGATGTTGTCGTAGTTGATGCCGTGGCCGGCGTTCACGACAAGGCCGAGCCGATGGGCCAGTTCGCAGCCGGCGCGGAGGCGGGCGAGTTCGGCTTCGGCGGCCGGGGATTTCCAGGCGTTGGCGAAGGCGCCCGTGTGGAGTTCGATGACGGGGGCGCCGACGGCGACCGCGGCCTCGATCTGAGGGGCGTCCGGACCGATGAAGAGCGAGACCTCGATGCCGGCGGACTTCAGCGCCTGGGTCGTCTCTTTCACGCGTGCGAGCTGACCCGCGACGTCGAGGCCGCCTTCGGTCGTGACCTCTTCGCGGGATTCGGGGACGAGGCAGACGGCGGCCGGGCGGAGCTGGAGGGCGAAGGCGGTCATCGCGGAGGTGCAGGCCATCTCCAGGTTGAGACGGACGCCGGGGATCGCGGCGATCGCATGGACGTCGGCGTCCTGGATGTGGCGACGGTCCTCCCGCAGGTGGAGCGTGATGCCGTCGGCGCCGCCGGCGAGGGCTTCGCGCGTGAAGGCGACCACGTCGGGTTCCGCATGGGGCGACATGTGCGCGCCGCGGTAACGCGCCTGGCGGAGCGTCGCGGCGTGGTCGATGTTGACGCCAAGAAGGAGAGGACGGGAGGACATCGGGCTTCGGCCTGTAGCAATAGCCTTCGGCGGGCCTGGGTCAAAGGGAACCGCAGGCCGCCGGCTCAAACCGCGGGCTTTTTGACGAGCCCCCGTTCGAGCGTGAGCCGCAGCGACGGCGCCGTCGGCGATTTCTTCTGCTTCGCGAGGGACTCGGGGTCGCCGGCGTGCACGAGTTCGCCGCCTGCGTTGCCGCCTTCGGGGCCGATCTCGAGGACCCAGTCCGCTTCGGCGATGACGTCGGGATGATGCTCGATGACCACGACCGTGTGGCCTTGGTCGACGAGCGCGTGGAGGAGTTCGATCAGGCGGCGGCAGTCGGATTGGTGCAGGCCGATCGTCGGTTCTTCCAGGATGTAGAGGTTCGGCCGGATCTCGCCGCGGGAGCGTTCGCGGAAGGTCGGGAGGCCTTGGGCGAGTTCGCTCACGAGCTTGAGGCGTTGGGCTTCGCCGCCCGAGAGCGTGGGGCTGCTCTGGCCGAGCGTGAGGTAGCCCAGCCCCGTCTTCACCATCAGCCCGCAGAGATCGCCGAGCTTGGCGTCGAACGAAAGGAACGCCGCGGCTTCCTCGAACGTCATCGCCAGCAGTTCCGCGGCGGACTTGCCGTTCCAGCGGATGGCTTTCGCCGCCGAACCATAGCGCGTGCCCGCGCATTCTTCGCAGGGGACGTAGGTGTCGGGGAGGAAGCTCATCTCGAGCTTGATGCGGCCGGCGCCGGAGCAGGCTTCGCAGCGTCCGCCGGAAGTGTTGAACGAGAAGAAGCCGGCCGAGTGGCCGCGAATGGCGGCTTCGGGCAGCGAAGCGAGCCGTTCGCGGATCAGGTCCCAGGCGCCGATGTAGGTCGCCGGCGTGGAGCGAGGCGTCTTGCCGATCGGTTCCTGGTTGACGACCACCAGCTGGCGGAAGCCCTTGAGTCCCGAGAGCGTGGCGAAGGCCGGCTTTCCCTCATGGGAGACGGCGGAGAGCGCCTCCTTGCCCGTCAGCCCGTCCTTCTTCTTGGCGAGCGCGGCCCGGATCGAAGGCGCGAGGAGGTCGGTGACCAGCGTGGACTTGCCGGCGCCGGAGACGCCGCAGACGACCGTGAGACGGCCCGTGGGAATCTGGACGTCGAAGCCCTTGAGGTTGCGCAGCGAAGCATTCTTCAGGCGGACCCATTCGGCGGGCGCGCCTTTGCCGGCGACCGGACGCCGCGCGCCGCGCAGCGGATGCGGGATGGCTTCCTTCAGGAAGCGGCCTGTCACCGAGTCGGCGCGTTTCTCCAGGGCGGCCGCGGTGCCTTGGGCGACGATCTCGCCGCCATGGACGCCGGCGCCCGGACCCATGTCGACCACCAGGTCGGCGGCGCGCATGGTGTCTTCGTCATGTTCGACGACGAGGACCGTGTTGCCGCGGTCGCGCAGCCCCTTGAGCGAGCCGATCAGGCGGTCGTTGTCGCGCGGGTGCAGGCCGATGCTCGGCTCGTCGAGCACGTAGAGCGCGCCGGAAAGCGTCGAGCCGAGCTGCGCCGCGAGGCGGATGCGCTGGGCTTCGCCGCCGGAGAGCGTGTCGGCTCCGCGGTCGAGGGCGAGGTAGCCGAGGCCGACGGAATCCAGGAAGCGCAGGCGGGCGGCGATCTCGGGGAGCAGCGCGCCGACGATGGCCTTCTCGCGCGCCTCGAGCTTGAGTCCGGAAAGGAACGCGAGGGACTCGTCGGGCTGCAGGCGCAGCAGGCCCGGCAACGAGAGCGAGCGGCCTTTCGGTCCGGCGAGCTTCACCGAGCGTCCGATCGGGCCGAGGCGTTCGCCGTGGCAGGTCGGGCACGCCGCTTCGCCCACGCGGTCCGCGATGGCGTTCTCATTGATCGATTCCACTTCGTCGGACGAGAAGCTCGTTACCTCCAGGCCGTGGCCGCGGCAATCCGGGCACCAGCCGCGGGGGGAGTTCCAGGAGAGATGCTTCGGGTCGACCTCGGGGAAGGATTCTCCCGTGGCGGGGTCGCTGCGCGAGGTGGAGAGGTAGGCGACCTGACGGCCGTCGGGCCCGAGGAGCACGCACGCGTTCTTGCCGGCGGCCAGCGCCTGGCGGACGAGCGAGCGGAGGGCCTTCTCGCCGGATTCTTCGGTCTCGTCGGGCAGCAGGATCAGCCCGTCGGCGCGGATCTCGCCGAAGACGGCGTCGACGTCGTGTTCGGAATAGCGGTCCAGGCCTTCGAAGCCTTCGACCTTGAGCAGCTTGCCGTCGCAGCGGAGCAGGCGGAGGCCTTTCGTCTCGGCCCATTCGGCCAGCGGACGATGATGGCCCTTGCGCGCGCGGACGAGCGGGGCGGCGACGAGCAGCGAGCCTTTCTTCAGCGACTTCGCCTTCTTGGCGACCAGGCGGACGACCGCGTCTTCGGTCATCTCTTCGAGCGGCTCACCGGTCGTCGGGCTGTGCAGCACGCCGGCGCGGGCGAAAAGCACGCGGAGGTATTGGGCGACTTCGGTGACCGTGGCGACGGTCGACTTCGCGGAGCCGCGCGTCACGCGCTGTTCGATCGCGACCGTCGGCGGCAGGCCCGTGAGCGAATCGATGTCGGGCTTGGGCAGCTGCTCGACGAACTGTCGGGCGTAGGCCGAGACGCATTCGAGGAAACGGCGCTGCCCTTCGGCGAAGAGGATGTCGAACGCCAGCGACGATTTGCCCGAACCCGAGACGCCGGTCATCACCGTGAGCGAGCCGTGCGGAATCTCGAGCGAGACGTCCTTCAGGTTATGTTCGCGGGCGCCGCGCAGGGAGATCGAGGTCGGGCGCGGCTTGCCGGGCGTGGTCGAGGCGGACGCGAAGGCGTCATCGCCTTGGGCCAGGAATCGTCCGGTGACCGTGCCGGCCTTCGCGACTTCGGCCGGCGTGCCTTCGGCGACGAGGAGGCCGCCACCCGGGCCGGCTTCGGGGCCCATTTCCAGCAGCCAGTCGCAGGACTTCAGCACGTCGAGATGGTGTTCCACCACGATGAGGGAGTGTCCCGCTTCCGTCAGGCGGTGGAGGAGGCCGATGAGGCGTGACACGTCTTCGCGGTGCAGGCCCGTCGTCGGCTCGTCCAGCAGCAGCAGCGCGCCGCTTTTGCGTGCGTCGATCTTGGAAAGGTAGCGGACCAGCTTCAGGCGCTGGGCTTCGCCGCCGGAAAGCGTCGTGAGCGGCTGGCCCATCGAGAGGTAGCCGAGGCCGACTTCCTCCAGGCAGGCGAGCTGGGCGGAGGCCGGCGTGCGTTCGCCAAGGAACTTCCGCGCTTCGGTCACCGACATCGCGAGCAGGTCGCCGACGGACTTGCCGTCATATTGGAAGCTCAGCACCTCGTCGCGGAAGCGCTTACCGTTGCAGGAGGGGCAGGGCAGGGCGACGTCGGAGACGAACTGCATCTCCACCGTCTCCCACCCGGCGCCGCCGCAGCGTTCGCAGCGGCCTTCGCCGGCGTTGAAGGAGAAGTGCGAGGGCGTGAGGCCGGCGGCCTTCGCTTCCGCCGAGTTGCCGAGCAACGTACGGATCGCGTCCCAGGCGCCGACATAGAGCGCCGGGTTGGAGCGCGGCGTGCGCGTCGCCGGAGACTGGTCGACCAGCGCGACTTCGGCGGGCTCCTTGTCGAACTTCACCCATTTCAGCTCCTGGGATTCGTCGCCCGACTCAGGGTCGCGCCGCCCGATCACCTGATGCAGCAACGTGGATTTGCCAGAGCCCGAGACGCCGCAGAGTCCGACCATGCGGCCGAGCGGAATCGAGCAGGCGAAGTCGCGGAGATTGTTGACCGTCGCGCCGCTGACGCGGAGACGGGGCGTCGTGTCGCCGATCGGGCGCGGGGTGCGTTGCTCCGAGACGCGTCGTCCCGAGAGCCAGTTGCCTGTGGCGGAGTCCTTGATCTTCAGGATGCCCTTCGGGAGGCCTTGGTAGAGCAGGTGTCCGCCTTCGGCGCCGGGCCGCGGTCCGATCTCGATGAGCCAGTCGGCCGCGCGCATCACGGATTCGTCGTGCTCGACGACCACCACCGTGTTGCCCTGATCGACGAGGCTGCGCAGGATGCCCACCATGCGCGACAGGTCGCGCGCGTGCATGCCGACGCTGGGTTCGTCGAGGACGAAGACCGTGTCCGCGAGGCAGGCGCCGAGGCAGGAGGTGAGGTTGACGCGCTGCACTTCGCCGCCGGATAGCGTGCGCGAGAGGCGGTCCAGCGCGAGGTAGCCGAGGCCGACGGCTTCGAGGTAGCCGAGGCGGGCGAGGATGGCTTCGAGCGCGTGGTCGGCAGGATGGCGCGAATCTTTCGGCGTGAGGGGCGCGAGCATCGTGCGCAGATCCGCGACGGGCAGCGCGTAGAGCTCGGGCAGGGACTTGCCCTGCCAGCGCCAGAAGAGCGATTCCTCGCGGAAGCGGCGTCCGTGGCACTTCGGGCAGGGTTCGTAGGCGCGCCAGCGGGACAGGAAGACGCGCACGTGCATCTTGTAGGTCGTGCCTTCGAGCCAGCGGAAGAAGCCGCGGATCCCGTACCACTTCGAGTCGTATTCGCCCTGCACGTAGCCAGGTTCGCCGTTCTCGACGAACTTCCGATGCGCGGCGGACAGTTTCTTCCATGGCACGTCGAGCGGGATGGCCGCCTTGCGGCAGGCGCGGACGAGGTCCTTCTGCGATTCGCCGTAGACGTTGCCCTGGAAGGGCGCAATCGCGCCTTCGGCGAGGGTCAGGGCCGGGTTCGGGATGATCTTGCTCCAGTCGAGGCCGATGACGCGGCCGAAACCGCGGCACTCGGGGCAGGCGCCGACGGGCGAATTGAAGGAGAAGAGCGCGGGCGAGGCCGGGCGGAACTTGCGTCCGTCGACCGGCGATTCGAGCGCTTCGCTGTAACGCGAGAGCTCGCGGCCTTGGTCGTCGAGCAGGCGGAGGCGGGCGCCGCCGAGGCGGAAGGCCGCGAGGGCCGCCTCATGGAAGCGCGAGGCTTGGTCGGCCGAGATCGTCACGCGATCCTGGATGACGAGGAGTTCGGTCGCTTCGGCCGGGATCTCGTCTTCCGTCAGCCGGATGCGTTGGCCGGAGGCGAACGCGCGGCTGAAGCCCGCCTTCGAGAATTCCTCCGCGATGGTCTTCCATCCCAGCGTCTCCGGTTTCGAGACCGCGAACGCGAGCGAGAGCGACTGGCCCGGGAAGCGGGCGAGCGAATCCTGCCAGGCGGCGTCCGGGCCGCGCGGGACGATGACCTGGCCGCTGGCGGGGTCGACCAGGTCGGCGCGGTGGGCGAACCAGACTTTGAACCAATCGCAGAGCTCCGTCATCGTG
>CANGRI010000030.1 GCA_947456525.1 Opitutia bacterium | reverse complement strand
TCTGGACGCCTTGGCAGACAGATTACGACCCCAACTCCTGGGGCGTCACCGAAAAGGCCGCCCGCCTCGTCACCCTCGTCGGCACGGGGAGCGCCAGCGCCGCCGAAGCCGCATTGAGCGGACAGCCTTGGACCGCCAAGCCCAGCGGCCTGGTCGCCCTCCCCAAGGTCACTTTCCCAGACGACAGCGTCACCGGTAAATACGCCTACTGGGTCGGCGACGAAGGCATCAAGGCGCGCCCGAACCTTTACGACGCGCGCGCCACCACTGCCAACAGCATCGATAGCCAACTCGCGATCCGCAGTCCGATCACACAGGGACTCCTGAAGGACATGCCCAATCAGCTGCAGCTGGCGGAGGTGACCAAGACCAAGGACATCGCCTTGGTCACCGGCTTCGGCTCCGCCGACCTGCGTCGCTACTTCCACGACATCACCGTGGTTTCTGCCGGCGTCCTCGCCGACTCCAACAACGGCGGCCTCAAGCGCGACCTCTCGACGGCGTTCGAGATGAGCGACGCGGCCTTCGCCGCCTCCGAGTTCGGCAGCGGCACGGGCGGAGCGGCCACGATGACGGAAAGCGGATACAAGGGCGTCCAGATGCTCATCCAATACGGCGATGCCGCCGTCCCGACGGCGCCGATCTACAGTCGCACCAATCCCAACGGCAACGGGGGCAACGCCCGCGGTCCCACCTGGTGGGCGCTGCGCGACTACCACCTGCTCTACAAGCAGCTTGGCTGGTCTTCGGGCACGCCGACGCTGCGCGCCCGCGCTTCCTATCCCAACGCCCGCGGGATGTACCCCAACAAGTCCGGGTTCAACAACATCGATAACCTACGCAACGAGATCCCCGTCTACTCCGACGCGTTCGCCGGCGACCTTCCCTCGACGATCAATCCCAACGTCAACGACACCTACTCAGCGACTTCGCTGCCAAGCTTCGTGACCGTCAACGTCCCCGGCCCGCCGACCACCTCGACCACCAACCGCGCCATCCCCCGGCCGACCAACATCGCCGTTACCCCCTACGTCCAGCGCGCGAGCCTGGTCTTCAGCATCAATATCGAATACTATCTAAGCGGGGGCGCGGACCTCTGGCTCAACCTCACGCCCATCGTCGTCGTCCACAACCCCTACAACGTGGCGATAACCTGGAAGGATACGACGGGCGCCTCGAACGGCAACGCGCGCTACGCCGCGATCGACTTCACCGACTGGCAGAACTGGACCTTCCGGTTCACCCGCTATACGATGCACGGAAGCGGCCCGACCTATGTCTTCAACGTGCCGCTCAGCAAGTTCTACGGAGAGCAGAGTTCGGCGGCCAACAACAAGGACATGTTCCGCGTCTATTTCCCGCCCGACCTCACCCTACAACCGGGCGAACTGCGGGTGCTCTCCTGCCCCTCTGTCGACAGCACAGGCAAGAAGGTCGGCATGGTCAGTTGGAAGCAGGCGACGACGCTCGTGAACGGCTTCAACCAGACCGGCGGCTTCAAGGACGAGAATCCCGACTGGGGTACCGACAGCCCATACGTGCTCTGGCAAGGCGACGATACCTTCGGATTCCAGATCATCCCCGGTGGCGACTTCCGGGCGCGCTACGCCCTCGCCTGCTGGCCGGGCGACCAGCTGATCGACAGCAACGGCGCCTCGCAAAGCACCTTCGAGCATTACTTCAGGACGAGCGAGCACGCCGAACTCTTCTACCGCTCACTAAACACCAGCCGCATCGGAACGCCCGCCGAACTCAAGTTCTACGACTATTCCAGCATCGCATATCGCACCTCCGGAGGCTGGTCAGGCGTCGGTGACCCGATGCCGGCCAACGTCATCGGCGTCTTCGACTACATCTCCAAGACCAGCGACACGACGAAGAACGGCCATCCTCTCTTCACGCACTCAAACCCCCTGGCTCCTGTGCTTCGAGCCGACGGAGCAGGCCGCGCGCCCGCCACCGGTACCGGCCTCATCGGCCCCTCGTCCAGCTTCGCCGCCCGCTATTGGCGACCGACGGGCACTCCCGCCACCCAGTGGCCCCAGATCGTGCAATCGATCAGCGGACTGACCTACGGAGGCTACTCGAACACTTCTGCCGGCAGCACCAGCGCAGTCATCACCGAAGTGCCCCTCGTCCAGCCAGTCTCGCTGGCCCAATACGTTCACGCCAATCTTACGGTACGCGACCAGCAGCCCTTGCTGAGCGTAGGCAACAGCTTCGCCAGCCCGCTGGTCAAATCCAGCGCCCTGGTGCAAGACCAAGACAGCATGGCGAACTGGTCGGACTTCGACCACACCTACCTGATCAACGAAGCGCTCTGGGACGGCTTCTTCCTGTCCAGCCTCGCGCCGCGCATGGATCGGACCGCGGCGACAAGCCCCTGGAATCCGACGTCGAGCGACATCCTCGGCGGCAACGGTAATCCGCAGACCCCGGCCGTGCTTACGTCCCTCAGTTCCGTGATTGACGCCGTCGCAAGCAGCTCGGGCCGCCTCGACAACCCTCGCTTCACGCTGATCCAGGACAAGACCACCGACGGCAACACCAAGACCGCCCTAGCGGATTACAAGCAAGCGGCGAAGGTCCTGCTCAACCAGGGCGCCTTCAACGTCAACTCCACCTCCTTCACCGCCTGGCAATGCTTCCTCGGCTCAGCCAAGAAGTTCGCGGTCGGCACGGGTATCAGCGCGACATCACCGTCGTTGAGCGCTAACGCCCGCTTCCCCAGGGCCTTGCAGGCCCAGAACATGACCATCGCCGCCACCGGAACACCAGGTAGCCCGGTTAACATGGCCAACTCCACGAACTGGAATGGCTTCGTCAACCTGACCGACACCCAGATCGATGGGCTGGCCGCCGCGATCGTGGCGGAAAACAAGGCGCGCTTCGCGCAGTCCGTACGCACGCTGAAGACGCAAGCCCCGGCCACGCGCATCTTCCGCGGCATGGCTTCCGGAGCGCAGCCGGCCACGCCCTACCTTTCGCTCAACGAGTTCATCAACCGCTTCGTGAGCGACGACACCTGGTCTTCGCGCTGCGGAGCGCTCCAGGCCGCCATCTTCCGCGCCGACAAGACCACTTACGGGACCACCTCAGCCACGGGCTTCAGCGACCGCCTCGCAAGCCTGCCCTCCGGCGTGAAACTCACCAAGAGCACCTTCTCCGCCACGGTCAGCGGTCCTGACCCGAGTTTCGCCTCCAACCCGGAGAACATCGAACTGAACGCCCAAGGCGACACGACTCCGCGTACCCACACCCTGCTCGGCGCGCCCGGCAATCTTCTGCAATCCGACCTGCTCCAGTCGCTGGGTTCGGCCATCGCGACGCGCTCCGACACCTTCACCATTCGTTGCTACGGCGAAGCCACCCAGAGCAACGGCGAGACCGCCTCGGTCTGGATCGAAGCCGTCGTCCAACGCGTCCCGGATTACATCGACGCGACCAACCCGGCCGAAGCGACCGCCGGACTCACAGGCGTGAACGCCGTGCTCGGCCGTCGCTTCAAGGTCATCTCTAACCGCTCCCTCAAGTCCGATGAAATCTAAATGGCTCCTGCTGCTGGTCCTTTGGTCGGCAGGCCTGTCTGCGGCCGACCCGGCTAAGGATCATATTGCTGCCCGGATCAAATTCATGGCGTGGGACGACGCCCTGCTCGGTTGCGGCGTTCGGATGGCCGGCAAGGTCGTTCCCGTCTCGATCCTCCTGGACCAGCTGTCGGATGAGATCGCCTACGAAGGTCCCGCGCGCTTGGAAATCGTCAGGATTTCCGGAAACGAACCCGTGGAGGAGCCGACCGCCACGAAGGGTAAGCTCAAGGGCCCCAAGCAGAGCGCCAAGCCGGCCCAGTCCAGCCAGGCGAGCTCCGAACCCGCCCTTGCCTGGTTCCTGCTGCCTGCCTCGGCCAACAACCAACATCTCATCATGGCCGTCGCCCCCGGCCGCTGGGAAGGCGGCATCATGGCGCTACCCGACAGCCCCGGCAGTTTTCCTCCCGGCTCGATTCGTTTCTTCAACCTTTGCCCCTACTCCCTCGAGGTCCGCATCGGCCAGAACGCCGTCAAGATCCCCCAGAAAGAAGCACGGTCGATCCGTGGCGGCGCCAAGGACCATGACTACTTCGACGGCACGATCATGACCTACGAGGGCGGCGAAGAGAAGGTCGGCTTCAGCCTGCACATGTTCCAGGACAATGCCCAGCGAGGCATGTTCTTCGTCAGCGCGGGCCCCGAGGGCTCCGGCACCGTCGTCCTCAAGGGCGTCGGCGACCTCAACCGCGACAAGATGCCCGCCCCGAAGCGTATCGGCCCACCGATCAGGAAGTGATCAGGAGGCGTAGCGCCAGTCGAGGATCTCGGCCTGAGGGATACGGCGTCCCTGCCAGCGATTCCACTGCAGCTTGACCGCCATCTCGATCGCCTTGCCCGGTTCCGGCATGCGGTCGGCCATGCGCCAGGCGACGAAGTTCAGGCGCCGTCCGCCGCTGAGCGGAAGCTGGTGCCGGAAATTCCCTTCGCCGAAGGGCGTGGGCGGACGATCGAAGACGAAGCCCTTGAAGCCGAAGACCGGCTCGGTGTTACCTTCGCCGTAGGGCTGCAGGAGGTCGAGGTCGTCAAGCAGCTGGTCGGTGACCTCGGAAGGCTTGATCCAATTGGCGATCTCGATGTCACGTCCGTCGGCCTGGACGACGCCGGCGAGTTTCTGGGCTTCGACCGCGGCGGCGAACCGGGCGCGGAAGGCCTCCACGTCGGAGACGTTCAACGAGACGCCCACGGCCATCGGATGGCCGCCATAGGTCTTGAGCAGGTCGGCGCAGACGCCGAGGGCTTCCACGAGATTGGTTCCCGGCACGCTGCGGCCGGAGCCCTTGGCGCTCTCCCCTTCCTTGCCGAGGACGATGACCGGACGATCGAGAGCGCGGCAGATCTTGCCGGCGGCGATGCCGACGACCCCGGGATGCCAGTCTCCGTGCACGACATAGCCCGCCAGATCGCCCATCGCCTTGGCTTGGGCCATGGCTTCTTCGGTGACCTTCTTGTCGATCTCCTGACGTTCGCGGTTGATCGCGTCCAGCTGGGCGGCGTCGCGGAGGCAGTCCTCCGGATCATCGGACAAGAGCAGGCGAAGCGGCAGCGAGGCGTCGGCGAGGCGGCCGCTGGCGTTGATGCGCGGTCCGATGCGATAAGAGACGTCGACCGAGGTCAGCACGCCTCCCGGCTCCATGCCGCTGACGGCGATGAGCGCGCGGAGGCCCTGACGACGGGCTTCGCCGAGGGCCTTGAGGCCGTGGGCGGCGAGGATACGGTTCTCCGTACGCAGAGGGACGAGGTCGGCGATCGTGCCGAGGGCCGCGAGGTCGAGGTAGTCCTTCACCGCGATGCTCGTGCCGCGTTCGTCGCCGGCCAGGCGGAGGACCTTGAGCACGCCATGGACGAGTTTGAAGACCAGGCCCGCCGTGCAAAGCGTCTGCCAAGGAGCGTCCTCGGCGTCGTTGACGCGCGGATTGACCAGCGTGCAGGTCACGCGGGATTCCTTGGCCACGTGGTGGTCGACCACGATGACATCGACGCCTTCGGCGCGGAGACGATCCACCTCCGGCTTCGAGTTCGTGCCGCAATCGAGGGCGACGAAAAGCTGCGGCTTCGCCTCGGCCAGCACGCGCTCGAGGGCGGCCATCGAAAGGCCGTACCCTTCCTCCAGCCGGCGCGGGACGAAGTATTCAGGAGATGCGCCCAGGCGGCGGAGGAAGTGGACGAGCATCGCCGTGCTCGAGACGCCATCGACGTCGTAGTCGCCCAGGATGGCAATGCGTTCGCCCTTGGCGGCGGCGAGCACGAGACGTTCGGCGGCTTCGCGCAGGCCCCCGACCGCGAACGGATCGGAGACATGGGCGAGCTGAGGGCGGAGATGACGCTCCGCGTCGGCCTCGTCCGCGAAGGAGCGGGCGAGGACATAGGCCAGGGGTTCGGAAACCCCCAGCGCGGCCGCGATCCGACGGGCAAGCCCGGCGTCCGCAGCCCGGTGAGACCAGGCGGCCATGTGCGGGGCGACCCTTAGGCGTCCTTGTCGGAGCCAGCCTCCCAGGAGTAGGTGCGCGGGAGTTCCGCGGCGTCTACGCCCTTACGATCGCCCTTGTGCCACCAGTAGAAGATGGGGCTCGCGATGAAGATCGAGGAGAAGGTTCCGGTGAGCACGCCGTAGATGAAGACCTCGCCGTAGAGGCGGACGTCGCCGGCGCCGAAGGCCCAGAGGGCCACGGCGCAGAGGAAGACGGTCGCGGAGGTCAGGATCGTACGGGAAAGCGTGCGGTTGATGGCGAAGTGGATCACATCGCGGAGGTCGCGGCCGGGATTGTTCTGCAGCTCCTCCCGGATTCGGTCGAAGACGACGATGGTGTCGTTCACCGAATAACCGATGATGAGCAGGATCGCCGCGATCAGGGCCGCGTTGAACTGGCCGCCGAAGAAGACGAAGAGCGCCACGGTCATCAGCACGTCGTGCAACGTGGCGATCATGGCCGCGATGCCGAAGCCGGTCTCGAAGCGCAGCGACACGTAGATGCCGATGCCGACGAGGGCGAGGACGACGGACCAGATGGCGTTGGAGCGGAGCTCGCCGCTGACCGAGCCGCCGATGGCCTCGCGGGAAAGCATCAGCTTCTCGACGGAAGCGTCGCGGTCCTTGAGGATCTCGGGAGACTTGGCCTTGATGGCGCCCACGATGGCCGCGACGTTGGCGAACTCGCCCTTGGACTTGTCCTTGGTGAGCTCGGTCTCGATGCGGAGGGTGGGTTCGCCGCCGCCGACCGGCGTCTGGACGGTGACGGTGGTGTCAGGCAGGCCGACGGAGGCGGCCAGCGCGGCGATCTTGCCCGTGTCGAC
This sequence comes from Opitutia bacterium, assembly GCA_947456525.1. Taxonomy (GTDB): domain Bacteria; phylum Verrucomicrobiota; class Verrucomicrobiia; order Opitutales; family UBA953; genus UBA953. The sequence goes on along the minus strand of CANGRI010000030.1, from coordinate 12,854 downwards.
CTTGGCGCCCGGGGCGATGGCCACGAGGGAGGATTCGCCGCCGCGGAAGTCCTTGCCGAAGGCTTCCTTGCCCTTGTAAGCGAGCTCGGAGATGCCCAGGGCGACGATGGCCCAGGAGACGATGAACGCCACGCGGGCGAACTTCAGGAACGGGATGTCGAGGGTCGGCTTGAAGACCGGCAGGCCGAAGATGCGGGACATGATGCCGCGCGACAAGGCGAGCTCCTGGAGGCCGCGGCAGGTGACGAGGGTCGTGAACAGCGTGGTGAAGATACCGATGATCAGCGTAATGCCGAAGCCGCGGACCGGACCCGTGCCCATGAAGGCGAGGATGAGCGCGACGAGCAAGTGCGTGAGGTTGGCGTCGACGATCGTCCAGGTCGCGCGGTTGTAGCCTTCGCGGAGGGAGACGGCGCGGTCCTTGCCGGCGCGGGCTTCTTCGCGCACGCGTTCGAGGATCAGGATGTTCGCGTCGACGGCCATGCCGAGCGTGAGCACGAGGGCGGCGACGCCGGGCAACGTGATGGTCGCTCCGAAGTAGGCCATGGCGCCGAGCATCATCAGGAGGTTGAGCACCATGCCGGCGACGGCGATGAAGCCACCCCAGACGTAGAAGCCGACCATGAAGAAGATGACGAGGCCGACGGCGACGAGCGAGGCCACGACGGACTTGCCCTGCGCGTCCTTGGCGAGGGTCGGTCCGACGGAGGTAACGTCCTGCGTGATCAGCGGGAACTCGAGTGGGTTGTTCAGCACGTTGGCGAGGTTGATGACCTCTTCGCGGCTGAAGTTGCCGGTGATGGTGGCGCCGGTGCTGCGGATGGCTTCGCGCACGGTCGGGGCGGACTGGAGCTTGCCGTCGAGGACGATCGCGAGCTGGCCGACCGAGCGGCTGTTGCCTTCGGCGATCTTGGCGGTCAGGTCGCCGAACTTCTTGGAACCTTCGTCGGTGAACTTCATGTCCACGTAGAAGGAGATGCCGTCGTCGGAACGGCCGGAGGCGGCCTTGATGATCTTACCCGTGGCGTCGGCGGTCTTGCGGACGAAGTAACGGTTGATGCGGACCTCGCCGGTGCGGTTGTCGACGTCGCGTAGCGTGAGCACCTCGTAGGTCGAGATCGCGGAGGAGGCGCCCAGCATCGGGTCAACGGGGAGCGAACGGAGCGCGTGCTCGCGGTCGGTCTCGGCCGGACGTTCGGTGCGGTGCACCTGGCGGAATTCGAGCTTCGCGGGCTTCTTCAGCGCGTCGATGACGTCGGGATTGTTGGCGGCGTCCTCACCGGGGAGCTGGACCTCGAGGGAAAGGTCGCCCACGGGGCGGAGGACCGGCTCGGCGACGCCGAACTGGTTGACGCGCTGCTCCATGACCTGGAGGGCCTGGTTGACCATCTCGGCGTGCGAGACGTTGGACTTGTCGCCCGCGGCCTTCTCGCCGGATTCGGCGCCGGTCGGGTCGACCTTCAGCGTGAAGGACACCCCGCCCTGCAGGTCGAGGCCGAGCTTGAGGCGGCCTTGGGAGGCGACCATCAGCTGCTTGAGCACGATGCCGTTACGCTTCGCCTGGTCGGGCTCGCGGACGATCTGGGCTTCGGTGAAGAAGAACGGACGGAAGTCGACCGGGGCCGCGCGACCACGGCCTTCGCCGATGTCACGTAGCGCCTGGAAGTACGAGACCGACTTCTTGTCGGCGGGGACGGAAGCGTCCTTGTAGTGCTTGACGCGCTCAAGGGCTTCGGTGTGCAGCTTGTCGAATTCGGGCTTCTGCGCGATGACCTGCGTGGGCACGAACTGATCGAGGGGAATCGGAGCAATCGGGTGGAACTCGAACCAGGCGACAGCCAAGGCGACGAGCGAAACCGCGATTTTCCAGAACCAGGTCCTGGACGTCATAGTATCAGGGTCGGATGAGGGGTGAACGACCTTAGGCCTGGACGACGGCGTCGACGTCCTTGCCCATGATGGCGGACTTGTGGACGGTCATGCGGCCGGAATCGAGCTCAAGGGTGATGCGGTCGTCCTTGAGGGAGACCACGCGTCCGTAGATGCCACCGGCAGCCAGGACCTTATCGCCGACGGCGAGCTCGGACTGGAGCTTTTCGAGCTCCTTCTGGCGCTTGCGCTGGGGGGCGATCAGCAGGAAGTACATGCCGGCCAGCATCAGGATCGGGAAGAGCAGACCCTGCCACTGGAAGCCCTCGGGGGCACCCGCGGCAGACGGCGCTTCTGCAATCACTTGATTGACAACAGTTTGGATGATATTCATTGTTCGTATTGTTTGGAAAGCGGGGAAAGGGAAAGTCTGGAAATGCGATTTAGGGCCAAAAAAGCAAGCCCCGGAGCGTCCCGATTGGTTTTGATTACCCCTCAGGACCTGTCACTGTGAATAACTCTACATGAGCAAGCCAGCCCAGGAACCGTCCGAAGGTTCCGCCCCCGTCTCGCCGCTCACCATGGCGGCAACGATCGCCGCCCTCGGGGTGGTCTTCGGTGATATCGGGACCAGCCCGCTCTACGCCTTCCGCGAATGCCTGCGCAACGGCCTGCACGCCGGCGCCACGGTCGAACAGGTCGCCGTCCCAGCGGTTTCGATGATCATCTGGTCCCTGATCTGCGTGGTCACGGTCAAGTACGTCCTGTTCATCATGGAGGCCAACGAAGACGGCGAAGGCGGCATCATGACCTTGGTCTCCCTGGCCACGAAGAAGGAAAAGGCCGACGAGAAGAGCGAGGAAGCCAAGACCCACACCCACCTCAAGCGCAAGCATCGCAGCATCCTCGTCCTGCTCGGCGTGTTCGGCACCGCCCTGCTCTTTGGCGACGGCGTCATCACCCCGGCCATCTCGGTGCTCTCGGCTCTGGAAGGCATCCAGGAAGCCAACGAAAGCCTCAAGGGGCCCTTCTCCGACCACTTCCTGACGATCCTGATCCCGGCGATGGCGGTGGTCATCCTGGTCGGCATCTTCGCCCTGCAGAAGCGCGGCTCCGGCAAGGTCGGCATGTACTTCGGGCCGATCACCCTGGCTTGGTTCGCCTGCATCGCGGCCACCGGCATCGGCGCGTTGGTCACCCATCCGACGCAGGCGACCGTCATCGTCCACGCCTTCAACCCATTGGAATCCGTCGGCTTCTTCATCGAGCACCCCGGCCTATCGATGATCATCCTCAGCGCCGTCTTCCTCGCTGTCACCGGCGCCGAGGCGCTGTACGCGGACATGGGCCACTTCGGCCAGAAGCCCATCCGGGCTGGTTGGTACTTCATCGTCTTCCCCGCGCTGATCCTGAACTACCTCGGCCAAGGCGCCTGGGCGCTCGCGCAGCCGGCCAAGGAATTCGAGCACGGATTCAATCCGTTCTTCAATATGGCCCCGAACTGGGCCCAGATCCCGCTCGTCGTCATCGCCACCCTCGCTGCCATCATCGCCTCGCAGGCCCTGATCTCGGGCGCGTTCTCGACCACGATGCAGGCCATCCAGCTGAACTTCCTGCCCCGTATGCGCATCGAGCGCACCTCGGACCAGGAGTCCGGCCAGATCTACATCCCCATCATCAACTGGCTGCTGATGATCGGCTCGATCTACCTCGTCCTCCAGTACAAGTCCTCCGAGCACCTCGCCAGCGCCTACGGCATCGCGGTGAGCCTGACGATGCTGGTCACGACGATCCTCTTCGGCCAGTACCTGCGCCAACGCTTCCAGATCCCGTCCGTCACGGCCTACGTCTTCGTCGCGCCGGTCATCCTCCTTGAGATCGTCTTCGTGTCGTCGAACTTCCCGAAGATCTTCGAGAGCGGCTGGCTGCCCCTCGCCGCCGGCTTCCTCGTCTATTACATCATGGCCGTCTGGAACAAGGGCCGCCTGGTGATGAAGGAGAAGATGAGCGAAGGCGAAGGCATCGACGACTTCGGAAACTTCCTGGACAGCGTCGAGGACCGCTTCATCGCGGGCAAGCTCAGCCGCGTCAAGGGCACGGCGATCTACATGACCGGCTCCACGAAGTCGGTGCCGATGGCCCTCGCCCACAACCTCAAGCACAACAAGGCGCTGCACGATCACATCATCGTGGTGACGCTCAAGGTCGACGAGGACCGCGCGATCGTGCCGGCCGGAGAGCGCATCAGCTTCAACACGCGCGGCCCGAAGTTCTGCAAGGTCGAGAGCCACGAGGAGTTCCCGTCGGTGCTCAGCGTGACCGGCAAGTTCGGCTTCCGCGAGAAGCAGGACGTCTACCCCGTCCTGGAAGCGGCCTACAAGGAGCTCGGCATCACGCCGAACTCGATGGAGACGACCTACTTCCTCAGCCGCGAGACGATCGTCCGCGCGACCACGGGCTTCTCGCTCAACGCCGTCCAGGAAAAGCTCTTCGAAGTGCTGAACCGCAACGCGCTCTCGGCGACGGCCTACTTCAACCTGCCGCCCGGCCGCGTGGTCGAACTGGGCATGCAGGTCGAGCTCTGAGGTTCCTCCTCAGCGCGGCGACTCGACCTTGAAGACAAACGCCTGCTTGCACGGGTGGTTCTCCTCGTCGGCCATCTCGCGAGGCGTCTCGATGACACAGACGTCGCCACGCTGCTCCCACGGAAGGATATCGGACCAGCCGAGGAGCATGATCTTCGAGCCGGGCGCGGGACGCAGCACGCGTGAAAGCACCCGGGGGCCGGGCCAACCGTAGGAGATGAGGTAGGTCGCGCGGCCGTCGGCGGAGCGCGTGAAACGGAACGCCCCCTCAGAAGGAATCGAACCCGGACGGACGTCCACGACGGCCTCCCCGTTCACGTCCAGCCACTCCTCGACGTAGACGAACTGGGCGATGGTGGCCTCGTCGACGGGGTCGATGTTCTGATACTGTTCCGCCGTCGGACGTCCTGCGACAGCGCCTTCGATGAGCTGCGTCAGCGCCTCTTCGGGCGAACGCGGCGACGACGAACAGCCGACGAGGCCGAGAGCGAGGCAAAGGGCTGCGAGAATTCGTGCAGCCATGGCCTGCGGGCTTACTTGGCGCCCTTGCTCTTGGCGATCAGGTCGTAGAACCGGTCGAAGAGCACGTCCGCGTCGTTCGGGCCTGGGCCGGCTTCCGGGTGATACTGGACGGAGAAGACCGGCTTGTCCTTGAGACGCAGGCCGGAGACGGTATCATCGTTCAGGTTGACCTCGGTGACGATGGCGCCGCAGCGCTCCAGTTCCTCGCGCTTCGAGGCGAAGCCGTGGTTCTGGGCGGTGATGGCCACGCGGCCTTCTTCGGTGTTCTTGACGGGCTGGTTGCCGCCGCGGTGGCCGAACTTCAGCTTGTAGGTCGAGGCGCCGATGGCGTGCGTGATGATCTGGTGGCCGAGGCAGATGCCGAAGACCGGGTAGGTCTTGATGAGGTCGGCCACGGCTTCGTGGGCGTACTTCAGGGCGGCAGGATCGCCCGGGCCGTTGGAAAGGAAGACTCCGTCGGGATTGAAGGCGCGGATCTCGGCGGCCGGGGTGCGGGCCGGGAAGACATGGACGTCGAAGCCGGAAGCGACGAGGCGGCGGAAGATCGAGGTCTTGGCGCCGAAGTCATAGGCGGCGATGCGGTACTTCGTGGCACGGGCCTTGGGCTTGTTGAGGTGCGTGCCCGGGACGGTGAAGGCCTCGCAGTCGCCGGCGGTGGCGTTGTAGTGATACGGGGCCTTGCAGGTGACGTCCTTGACGAAGTCGGCGCCGACGGTGCCGGTCCAGGCGCGGGCGCGCTTGAGGGCTTCCTCATCGGTGATGCCTTCGGTGGAGAGGCAGGCCTTCATCACGCCGGCGGAGCGGAGCTTCTTGGTGAGCGAGCGGGTGTCGACGCCTTCGATGCCGGGGATACCGTACTTCGCGAGCCAGGTGCTCAGGTCGGTGGTGGCGCGCCAGTTGGAGACGATCGGCGAAAGGTCGCGCACGACGAAACCGGCGACGTGCGGGCGGGCGGATTCGAAGTCGTCTTCGTTGACGCCGTAGTTGCCGATCTGCGGGGTCGTCATGGTGACGATCTGGCCGAAGTAGGAGGGATCCGTGAGGATCTCCTGGTAGCCGGTCATGCTCGTATTGAACACGACTTCGCCGCAGAGGGTGGCCGAGGCTCCGAACGCCCTGCCCCGAAGAATGGTTCCATCTTCAAGAGCGAGCACGGCAGGTCGGTTCATGAGTTCGTTTTGAATGAGGGTTCCGCCCCCGTGTGAAGCAAAAAAAGTTCCCATTCGAAGATAGTGCCGGACCAAAGGTCAGGCATGAGTCCGGCGGGCGGAGCCGACGCGCTCAGAAACCCTTGCCGCGGTCGCCGCCCAAAGGGGCCGGCGGACGGGCCCGGGGGTCCAAAGCGTCGGCCGAATAGGGCTTATGGACCTGCCACCCTGCCCGATAAGGGGCACCCACCTGCTTCACCTGCTCGGTAATCGTGCGCAAGACGGCCGGATCGGCCCGGCGGGACCATTCCGGGTGGAGCCAGACGTTGGGACTAAGCCACTTGCCGCCGACGGCCTCGGTCCAGCGGGTGATGCTATCCGGGGCCTCGACGATGAGCTTCACTTCGTCGGCGCGGGCCAAGGATTCAGCCAAGGGCGGCTTAGCCCACTTAGGACTGACGGTCACCCAGGCGAAACCACGGGCGATCGGGTAAGCACCGCAGGTCTCGAGATGGACATTGAGGCCAACCGAAGCCATGGCGGCCAAGAGCGGGATAAGGTCATGGATGCAGGGCTCTCCTCCGGTCAACACGACGAACTCCGGGCGGGCGGCGACGGCCTCGTCGGCCAGCTCGGCGGCGGAAGCCTTGCGCACTTGCTTCGGGACGAACTGCGGGTGCCACGTCGAAGCGGAATCACACCAAGCGCACTTCACCGGGCAACCCTGCAGGCGGATGAAGAAGGCCTTGCGACCGAGATGGACGCCCTCCCCCTGCCAACTGAGGAACGTCTCATTGACAGGATAGAGTTCCGCCATGGTCAGGCCTTCGGCTGATAGCTCGCCTTGTTCTTGGTATCTTCGTGCAGGATGATCTGCCGGACCCAGGCGCGGCCGCCGGTCTCCTTGCGCACCATCGGATCAAAGGTCTCGAAGAGGAACTTCGCGATGCCTTCGGTCGAGACGGAGTCGATGACGAGCGGACGGAAAAGCTTCGGGTAATCCTTCAGGAGCTTCTCGCGGACGGGATCCTCCTTGGCGAAAAGGCAGGCGTGGTCGAGGTGGTCCGCGATCCAGGTCTTCAGGAAGCCGAGGCCGCCGAAATCGACGACGAAACCGCGCTCGTCGAGCCGCTCGCAGCCGAACTCGATCTCAATGCCCCAGTTATGTCCGTGCAGGAACGAGCAGTGCCCGTCATGCCGGTGCTGCCGGTGGGCGAACGGGATGTCGCGATAGGTCTTGCTGCAGGTGAACATGGGACTCCTGCAGATAGAGGGGCGGAAGCCCCGGTCGCAAGGAAGATGAGCCCCCTACCCTGCGTAAAAAGCCCAAAAAAGAGGCCTGCCGTATCCGCATACGGCAGGCCTCGCGAGTCGAAGCAACAGACGTGGCTCAGAACGAATGCGTCAGCCCGAGCGACCAGATCGCGGTGGCGTGCACCGGATTTACCAAGGACGTGGACGACTTCGGGACGTAGCTGACGACATCAACCGGCTTGCCGTAGAACAGGTAGGCGCTGGTCGTCGCGCCGAACCTGTAAGACATACCGACGGCGACACTGGTCGTCAGGCCGCCCGATTCCAGGTCCTCATCGTAGACGGACTTGCTGGGGGCGGACGCCTGACGCGGGGTATTCGGATCGAGGCGCATGATATTCTTATCGCGGAACTGACGGAGCAAAGAACCCTGCAATGAGGCGGCCAGCTTGTCCGTGAGCTGGTAACGAAGGCCTGCATCGAGCGACAGCGTGGTTCCCGGACGGAAGTCCGCGTCCGAAAGCACGGAACCTTGGGCCTGCAACTGGACGAATTCGGACAGCGCGGATCCGGTCACGCCGAAGTCCTTGCGGATGCCTGCCTGCAGGTCCGTCGAACCGGTGCCCGGCTGGAGGTAACGGCGCGATAGCCCGCCATCAGGGTCGGCGAACAGGATGTCGCTCTTGCCCGTCGGCAGTTTGACGCCGGCATTGACGGTGAAACCGTTCCAGCCGAAACGCGTACCTACGACGATATCACCGAGGCCGACGACGGTCTGGCTGTAATTGGTCGCCCCGACTGCCGTCTTATCGGTATGCAGATGACGTTCGATGCGCGGGATCGCCAGATACCAGGTCTGGCCGCCCAGCTTCGTCTCGACCGTGGCGGTCGTGAGGAAGTGAGAGCCATACCAGTGGGCGTGGGCGGCGTCATTGCGCTCATTCTGGTCGATGGCATCGAATCGCAGGTCCAGGACGTATGGCGCGGCTTCGCTCGTGGCCGGAAGGTCAGCGAGGCTGTTGACGCAGATCTTGACGCAACCGCAGGGACAAGCCTGGGCTTCGGTGTAAGCGCCGAGCGCCAGGAGGGAGAAAAGAGCGGCACGCGTGGTGCGCGCGGCGAGGAAAGAAGGCTTCATGATATTGTGTTTTTGAGTGTCTTCGACGCGGGTGTGGCGGCCTGCGCAGGCGACGGTGCGCGCCGGATGGGCGCGACTTGGGAATAGGAGGAATGCCACGCGCGAGCCGACTGACCGCAGCCCGCAACGGTGATCAGCCCAGCGAGCGCGGCGGCGGCACGGGCACCTCGCCCATGCGCGTCACACCGACCTCATCCGAAGGACGCGCATAATCGCGGCCTGAAAAAAGGTTTGCCGACAGCAGGTGGATCTCGCTGGCGACCGGGTCGGCCTTGGCCTTCACCTTGGCTACCTCGTCCTTCGTCAAGGGCGCCTGCTCCGAGTTCTTACGGCCTTCCTGCGCCACTTTGCACAAGGGACAGGGGGCGTCCTCGAGGGTCTTGGAAACAGCCGCCGCGGCGGTCAGCTGCGTCGCGTTATCGACCGACATCTTCGTCCAGGCCACGACCTGGAGCAAATCCCACGACAGTCCCGACGCGGCCAGCCACGCCACGAGGGCGAGCCAAGCGAAGGGTTGACGGAGACGACGGAGCACGGGGTGGATCTGCCTACGACGAAGACGGCCTCAATCCTTGAAGAAGCCTGACCGGGCGGCCTTAAGCCAACTTATCAGGCGTATAAGACTACCTGACGTAAGGAGTAGGATCCTGCACGCCGGCGCGCAAGAAAGCCTCCTTACGCTCCACGCACGTACCGCACTTGCCACAATGCTTGTCGCCTCCGACGTAACAGGACCAGGTCAGCGCGAACGGGACGCCGAGCTCGACGCCCCGCTTCACGATAGCCGTCTTGTCCATGCCCACGAACGGGCGTTCAAGCGAAACCTCATGCCAATCGGCGAGCCGGATAGCCTTATCCAATGCGTCGGCGAAAGCCGGGCGGCAATCGGGATAGATGGCGTGGTCGCCGCCGTGGGCGCCATAGGCGACCGACGTGGCCTTGAGCGACATCGCCCAGGCGGCGGCGGTCGCGATGAGCAGCATGTTTCGATTAGGTACGACCGTGGCCTTCATGCTGGCCTCCTCATAATGTCCCTCCGGGACATTGATGTGGGAATCGGTCAGGGCGTTGGCACCGAAGAGCGGCGTCAGCCCGCGAAGGTCGGCGATGCGATGCGGCACCTTGTAATGGGCACAGATCTCGGCGGCGGCGACGAGCTCGCGGCGGTGCCGCTGGCCGTAATCCACTGACAGCGCATGCACCTCCCTACCCTCGGCCAGCAGATGGGCGAGGAGCACGGTGGAATCCATGCCGCCGGAGTGGATGATGACAGTGCGCTTCATCGTCGTGCAAGTTGGACGCGGACGGCCCCGAGGGCGAGTCCGTTAATCGCGTACACGCAGCTTGGCGCCCAGCTTGTCGAGGTGCGAGACCGCCACGGCTTCGCCCACGCGCATGGCGGCGGACTCCTTACGATTGCCGTCGCGCAGGCCCGAAAGGTGCAGCCAGCCGTGCGCGACGTAGAGGCGCAGCTCGGTGGCCAGCGTCACGCCATGCTCCTTGGCGGCGCGGCGGGCCTGGTCGATGTTCACGCAGATCTCGCCGGCGAACGGTTCGCCGGGATGCTCTTCGCCGACGAACGTGATGACGTCCGTCACGGTCGGATCGCCCAGGAATTCGTCGTGCAGCTTGGCGGTCTCCTTGTCGCCGAGGAAGGCGACGGAAAGCGAACCCTCCGGACAACGGTAGCCCTTGAGCTTATCAAGCGCATGGACGACGCGCTGGACCGAAACCGCGGAGACCTTGGTCTTCGCGTGACGGACGGAGATGTCGACGACGCGGTTCATGCGGCGGCGAAGACGGGCCTGAGACGCGCCCACAGCTCGGACAATGCCTGCGGCAGGACGCGCGTGTCGGCGATGACCGGCATGAAGTTGTGGTCGCCGTCCCAACGCGGCACGATGTGGAAGTGCAGGTGCGTCGGGATGCCCGCGCCGGCGGCCTTGCCGAGATTGAGACCCATGTTGAAGCCGGCGGGGCTCATCACCTTCTGCAGGACAGCCTGGCATCGCACGAGCAAGTCCATCATCTCGACGCGTTCGGCAGCGGTGAGATCGGCAAGCTCGCCGACTTCGCGATTGGGCAGGACCATGAGATGCCCTGGGTTATAAGGCGAGTTATTGAGGATGACGAAGCAATGCGCGCCGCGGTGGAGGATCAGGTTCGCCTCGTCGTCGTTCGCCGCGAGCAGCGCGGCGAACGGACTGCCGGCGCCGGGCTCCTTGCGGGTGCGGATGTACTGGATGCGCCAGTGCGGGTGAAGCTGTTCGGACATCGGATCAGGAGGCGAAGCCCTTGGGACGGGCGAGATGCCAATTGCAAGCCGTCAGCACGATGCTGTCGAGCGTGTCGTAGCGCGGGACCCACCCCAGTTCGCGGCGGACCTTGGAGGCGTCGGAGTAAAGCTCGGGCGGGTCGCCCTCGCGACGGGGGGCGAACTCGTGAGGGACGGGGCGACCAAGGATGCGACCTACGCTGGCGATGACATCCTTGACCGAACAGGGCGACCCCGTGCCGAGATTATAGAACAGGGCCTGCCCCGGCTGGCCGAGCTTCGGCATCACATCGAGATGGGCGCGGGAGAGATCATCCACATGCACGTAGTCGCGCAGGCACGTGCCATCGGGGGTCGGATAATCGGAACCGAAGACCTTCAGCGGCGGGCGACGTCCGAGCGCAGCGGCGATGGCCAACGGGATCAGGTGCGTCTCAGGAGCGTGGTCTTCCCCGATGGCTCCGTCCGCCGAAGCCCCGGCGGCGTTGAAATAACGGAAGGCCGCGAAGCTCAGGCCATGCGAGGCGGCGAGCTCGCGCAGACGCTTCTCGACCGCGAGCTTGGTCGCGCCATACGGATTGATCGGCTGCTGCGGAAGGTCTTCCGCGATCGGCATCCGTTCGGGAATCCCGTAGGTCGCGCAGGTGCTGGAGAACACCAGCTTCTTCACGCCCTCGGCGAGCATCGCCTGGAGCAGGCCTTCGGTGCGCACGACGTTGTTCTCGTGGTAGCGACCGGGCTGCTGGACGGACTCGCCGACATTCGTGAACGCCGCGAAATCGATCACCGCTTCGGCATGGGTCTCACGCAAGGCGGCGCGGACCGCGGCTTGGTCGCCCATGTCGGCGCGATAAAACGTCACCCCGGCCGGGACGGACTCCGCATGTCCGTAGGACAGGTCGTCCAGCACGGCCACCTTGTGCCCGGCGGCCAGCGCCTGCCGGACGCAATGGCTGCCGATGTAGCCGGCACCGCCCACCACGAGCACGTTCATGGCTGGCAGATAACCCCCGCCGGACGGCCTAGGCAAGCGGGATAGGGTCGGCGGACGCTCCAAAACCTTGCCAGCGTCGTCCCGAACCTCCTATCTGCACGCATTCATGGACACTTCGGAAACAAAACCCGGCAGCTACGATTTCCCCGCCTTCGAGCAGAAGTGGCAGTCCGTCTGGAAAGCCAACGCGACCTTCCGCACCGAGCCGATCTCCTGCGGCAAGCCGAAGTACTACGTCCTGGACATGTTCCCCTACCCCTCCGGCGCGGGCCTGCACATCGGCCACCCCGAGGGCTACACCGCTTCGGATATCCTCGCCCGCTATAAGAAGGCCAACGGCTTCAACGTCCTACACCCGATGGGCTGGGACGCCTTCGGCCTCCCCGCCGAGCAGCATGCGATCGCCACCGGCGAGCACCCCGCCGTCCAGACCAAGCGCAATATCGACAACTTCCGTCGCCAGCTGCAGATGCTCGGCTTCGCCATCGACTGGGACCGCGAACTTTCCACGACGGACGAGAACTACTTCCGCTGGACGCAGTGGATCTTCCTGAAGCTTTTCCGCCACGGCCTCGCTTACGTCTCCGAGAAGCCCGTCTGGTTCTGCCCTGCCCTCGGCACCGTCCTCGCCAACGAGGAAGTGCTCAACACGCCCGAAGGCCCGCGCTCAGACCGCGGCAACCACCCCGTCGAACGACGCCCGATCCGCCAGTGGGTCCTGCGCATCACCGCCTACGCCGATAAGCTCATCGAAGGCCTGGACAACGTCGACTGGCCAGACTCGACCAAGCGCCTCCAGAAGAACTGGATCGGCAAGTCCGAAGGCGCCGAAGTCACCTTCAAGCTCGACGGCCATGCCGACGCGCTGACCGTCTTCACGACGCGGCCCGACACGCTGTTCGGCGCGACCTACATGGTCATCGCCCCCGAGCACCCGCTGCTCGAGAAGATCACCGCGCCCGCGCAGAAGGCCGCCGTCGACGCCTACGTGGCCGCGGTCCGCAACAAGAGCGACCTCGAGCGCACCGACCTCGCCGACAAGAAGAAGACCGGCGTGTTCACCGGCGCC